>NZ_MUMI01000291.1 GCF_002155975.1 Amycolatopsis kentuckyensis | reverse complement strand
CGCAAACCCGCAAAGTGGCCTCTGAACTGCGGGTTTGCTGGCGGGTTTTGGTGCGGGTTTCTCTCGGAGGAACCCGAAACCCGCGGGTTTTGCGGGTTTCTCTACCGACCTCTCCCGAGAAACCAGCCTCCCTCTGCCAGCTTCTTTTCCCTGGTCACAGACTTACATGGTGATCGTTTGCGGGTTTGCGGGTTTTGCGGGTTTTTCTGGCGCCTGTGCTCCTAGGAGGCTTGCTGCTGCACCCACCACACCCGGCTGTTGAGGTGCTTGTTGGTTTCGCTGCGTAACACGACGTCGCCGTGCCACCGGTCGATCTGGCCGCGCAGCCGCCACCCAAGCGACTTCGCCGTGAGCGGCTTGCCAGCCGCGGTGGTCGGGAACGTCCCGGCCCACGGGTCGGTCCCGGCGGTCGGCTCGCCGGACTGGCGCAGCTGCTGCGCGGTCAGCTTCACGTCGCCGTGCACGTCCAGCCAGGCCATCAGGAACGAGCGCCACTCGCTGTCCTCCTCATCCAGCTCCCGCGCCGCGTCGGCGTTGCCGAGGAACCCACCGACCTGGTGGTGCTCGAGGAACCCGCCGAGGTGCCGCGCCCACGGGGTGAACTGCCGCATCTGCGGCACAGAACTGGCTTTCGGTGCGCCGTTGTTGGTCCAGTCGAGGATCAGGACCAGCACGTGCCGCAGCACGGTGGCCCGGTTGCCCGGGTCGAGGATCCACGAGTCGAGGTTCGGGATCGTGAATCCCGTCCGGGCCTCCGGGCGCGGGCAGTTCGGGTCGAGGCGCACCCACACCGAGCGGGAGGCCATGTCCCCGCCGGTGCGCAGGTTGTTGCCGGTGGCCAGCCACAACCGGTCGTTGACGAAGTTCGCCGCCGCGTTGGTGCCCAACCTGCGGTCCGACCAGTTCCGCTCGGTACCAGCCGAGCCAGCACGGCCGAGTTGACCATGGCGCCCTCGGCGAGGTTGTCGAACACGATCACCCCGACCGAATCGGCCAGCACGGTGGTGATGGCCTTGCGCAGTTCCTCCTCGGAGTCGGTCCAGGTCAGCACCCGCTGCCCGACCAGCAGCCCGACGCAGCCGGCCAGGATGGTTTTGCCGGAGCCGGGCATGGAGGCCTCGATCATCCCGAACGGCGAGAGCGCCCGGGTGTAGGGGCGGATCAGCGGGGTGACCAGCAGCGCCAGGTAGTTGGCGCGGTCGGCGTCGCTGCGCCACGGGAAGTCCCGCAGGAACCGTTCCAGCAGGAACTCCCGCGACTCGGCGACCTCGGCCGCGGTGGGCTGCTCCGGGATCCGGCCGAGGTGCTGGTTGCCGACCAGGTAGAACCCGGTGGCCGGGTCGTAGCCGGGGTCCTGCAGCAGCGTGCCGTCCCGGCGTAGTACCGGGGTGGAGATGATCCGGTGCAGCACCGGCAGCTTCGGCCACGACCGCCGCGACAAAACGGCGTTCAGGACGGTGGCGTTCGGGGTGGTTTCCACCTCCTTCCCCTCGCGTTTGACGTCGATGACTTCGGCGTGCTCGGCCAGTAGGGAGGCGAGCAGCGGTGGTTTGAGGACCGAGGCGGTGATGGGCAACGCCACGTCGGCATCCCCGGCCTCGGTGTCCTCGGTGGCGCCGGAGATCTCCTCCACCACCACCGGGGCGCCCTCGGACACGTAGGTGTTCGGGATGATCCGGTCGTCCAACGCGCCGGTGAGGATGCGGATGGCGTCCGGGTCCTCACCGATGCGCAGCCGCGGGCGACCCGTGTTGCCCAGCGGCCACAGCGACCGGGCTTGTGCGGGCGTGCTGGCCATGGCGTTCCCCTTCGTCGTGCGGGTAGTGCTTATCGCGTGTGAACTGTGGCGAAACGGGGGTGCGGTGGTCCCCAGCGATGCTTGCCTGAAGAAGCCAGGCAGTAAGGTGGCCGGCCATGGATGCAACTCGACTTCAGGTGTCGTCTCAGCGCTGGATGACGACAGGGCTTGAGGCGTTCTCCGCCGGAGAAGAGTTCTTCGACTTCGCCGTACACCACCACGGAGTCGCGCTGGAGCATCTACTAAAGGCGTATCTCGCGTCTCTGCATCCCGCGCTCATCGCCGAAGCCAAAGACTTCGATTCGATGCTTCACGCGACGGGCCACAGTGGCCGCGCAACGCGCCCTAGCACGCGGTCGAAAACCATTGGCCTTGCCGAAGCCTTTAGCAGAGTAAGGAAGTTGCTTCCGAGGCAGATCACGGTGACGGACCAGGAGTTCGAACCTGTTTTGGCTGCCCGAAATGGCGTAGCGCATGCAGGTCACCATGACCCCGCCGAGAGCCGTCAGGTGTTGACCACCTGCATGCGGATTGCCGATCCGCTGTTGCTGGAAGTGGGCCTATCGTCCGACGAATACTGGGGCGACTACGGAGACCTTCACCGGCAACTCATTGACCAACACGTCAACGAACTTGCGATCACGACGGCCGCAAAGATTGCGCATGCCAGAGCCGCATATCAACGACGGATTAATGGGCTGATGATGCAACAGCGCATCCAACTTGTCGCGGGATTATCTGCGGTCAGCATGCACGCAACAGACTGCGACAAACAGGTGGATTGCCCCGCATACGAAGGTAAGGGCTGGCTTCACGGAGTCGTCCATACCGAATTTGAGGCCATGAAGCGCAAAGGGTATACCGGGGTGTACACCAAAGGATTTGAGACGCTCTTTGCGCGTTCTTATGATTGTTCCTTATGTGGCCTCATGCTCGAAGGTGAAGAAATTCGACAAGTCGGCCTTCCGACGGAGGTTTTGATTGAAGTCGATGAATCAGTTCCCGGTCATGAGTTGGATAAGAAATGATGATCGAGACCTTGAAGATGGTTCAAACTGATTACGCGGCCGGTTCAAGCGGTTCACCGGTAAAGATCTCGATCAAGGCGGAGGCGAGCACTTCGGCCATGGCGGGCGGGACGGCGTTGCCCCAGCCGCGGACCTGCTTGCGCTTGGAGCGGGCGACCTTCGGGGGCACCTTGTAACCGGGCGGGAATCCCATTCCGGCGGCGATTTCGTGTGGGTCGAGCATCCGGAACGTGCACAATTCGACCGGCGGTGTGCCGCCGATGAGGGCGTAGCGGTCCCGCGTGGTCAATGTCCCGATCGGCTGGTCGGTTCGCTGGGTGCCGCCGTTGCCGTAGTAGGCCATCAGCAGCGCCAGTTCGCCCGGTTCGGTCGGCGGGCCGACCAGGCCGTGGTGGTTGCCGCCGGCCGAGACGGTGGGGATCGGGCCGTCCACGGGGTAGGCGGCGGTGGCGGAGCCGCCGTTGCGCTGGATCGAGATGAACGGCGGCACCACCACCGCGGTTTCCCGGCGGCAGGTCTGCGTCCGCATCGGCTGCTCCACCGTGGTGGCGGTGTCGACCCCGGCGCGGGCGGCGCACGAGACGAGCAGCGGCGGGCACACCAGCCCGTCGGTCTCCCGGGTGGTGCGCGTGGGCAGCGGCTCGCCGACGCTGGTGGCGTGCTGGCGCCACGTCCCGCCCGCCGGGGTCAGCAGCGCCCCGACGTGGCGGGCCAGCCCGGCCTCGATCCGGTCCATGGTGTTCTCGGTCAGCGGGTCCGGCCGGCCGTGGTCGTCGACCCGTTCCCCGATCCGCGGGCCGGGGTCGAGCGACCAGTCGATGATCGTGGAGGCCGGGAGCACGGCGGGTTCGACGATCTGGTGGCGGCAGGCTCGGTGCGGGCAGCGGTAGACGTACTGGCCGTGGCGAATGCCGTAGACGCCCATCGTGTTGCGGGGGTCCTTGAACACCTGCACCGCGCTGACGACCTGGTCGCAGGCCGGGCAGTATGCCTGGGGGCCGCAGCCACTTGTCCCAGTCCGGGTCCCGGCCCAGGCTCTCGTGCCAGTAGACCAGGAAGAACCGGTTTCGGCTCTGCGCGACCTTCCCGAGGGTTGGGCCGGTGACGTGCATGGCGTTGAGCGCAATCACCTTGGTGCGGTAGCCCTCGGCCTCGATCTCGCGGCGCCAGCGGCCGAACTGATCCCACTTCACGACCTGGACCACGTTCTCCACCACGCCCCCGAGCACCGGCTTGCCGCGCCGGTTCATCGCCTGCAAGTAGCGCGGGATCTCCTCCATCAGCGCCCGCGCCCGCGCGGTCTCCGGGTTGAGCGCCCGCGGCCCGGTCACCGGGTCGAACAGCACCCCTTGCGTGCTCTGGTCGAAGTCCCGTTTCTGGCCGCGGGCGTCGCACCACGGCGGGCACGACGGCGAGGACCAGAAGAAGTCGACCCGGGGGAACTTGCCGATGTCGGCCTTGGCGATGTCGCCCTCGTAGTGATCCATACGCGGATGGTTGTAGGCGTGGGTGGCGATGGCGTCGGGGTTGTGGTTGGCGGCCAGGATGCCCTCGGTGCCGGGCACGGCCAGCACGCCGGTGGTGTCCCCGCCGAACCCGGCGAACTCGTGGTAGGTGGTGATCGTCATTGGCGGGCCTCCTGCTCGGTCGGTGGCGTGGTGTCGACTTCGGTGACGATGCGGAATCCCTCGGCCAGCAGCGTGAGCGGAGCCAGCACGTAGACCCGGTGCCAGAACTCACGGACGACCGGTTCGGGCACCGGGCGGGCGCGGGCGGCGTTGCACGCGATCGCCACGGTGAGCGGGGCCCGCACGATCACGGCGATCGGGATGGCGGCGTGCTGGCGGGCGAGGGTGAGCCAGGTGCCGCGTTCGGCCGCGGTGGTGGCGGTGGCGTCGACGGTGACTTCGCGCCCGCCGGCCAGCAGCGCGCCCGCGATCGCGTGGACCATCTGGACGGCGGCGGGGGTGGCGGCCTGGTCGTGTTCGTGGCGGCCGAGCACGGCGCGTTCGCGGTCTAGCGACAGCCGGGCCCCGAACCTCCCTTCTGCCAGCTTGCGGGCGCAGTAGGTCGACTTCCCGCAGCCGGGCCCGCCGACCATCACCCGCAGCTCCGGCGGCCGCGGGCCGCTCACGCGGCCACCCGGCCGGTCCGGCGTTCGATGGCCTCGGCCCAGCACGCCGCTGTGGCGGCAACCTGGACAAGTTCGTCGGCCAGCGCGGTCGGGTCGGCTTCGGCGAAGCTCTCGTAGATCTATTCGCGCAGGATGTGCAGCCAGGTGAGGCGGCCTTCGGCGCGGGCGATCTCGGTGGTGAACCGGGCGGTGTGGGCGGCGTCGGCGGCGCGGCGGGATGGCGGCGGTGTGGGGCGAGACGATCGGCTGGGTGGTGGTCATGGTGCGGGCTCGCTTTCGGGAGGCGGGCACGAGAAGGGCCGGGCACACGCGGTGCCCGGCCCTTCCGATGTCCTATGTGGTCAGTGGTGCTAGGTGGGTGGTGATGTCACGGTCTGGTGTTGGCCCGGTCGCCGGTATGCCGGTTGCGCCAGTGGATGCCCGCGCCGGTGGCGCTGGAGAGCGCCCCGGCGGTTGCCAGGGTCGGGCCGATGCTGTGCACGATCGCCAGCACGATGGTGGCCACGGTGCCGATGACAGCGAACAGGGCGAGCAGCGGCAGCCAGGGCGGGATTCGGCGGGGCAGCAGCGCCACTAACCGGGCAGCCAACAGGACGCCGGCGGTGGGCGGCTGCGGTTGGGGGTCGGGCGGCGTGGCCGCCGTCGTGATGTTCTGCACCGTCCCCAGCGTCGTTGGCTATCTCCTGCTACACCACGACGCTTTCGAGTGGACTACGCGGCGGCCGTGGCGGTGTCGCTGTCGTAGAGGGCCCAGCAGTCGTCGCAGTCACACAGCCGGCCGAGCCCGGGGCCGTCGATGGTGCCGGGCTCGATCACGACCGGGTCATGCATCGCCTGGCCGGTCGCGTCGGCCGCGCGCCAGGTCGGGATGACCTCGGGTGCGGCCAGGTCTGCGTTCTGGCAGGCGTAGCCCGCGGCGATGCAGGGGCGGGTGTCGTCCTTGGTGGGGTGGTCGGTGTGGAAGCTGTCCAGGTGCCCGCAGGCGCAGCGGTGGACGATGGCGGCCATCAGGTGTTCCTCCAGTGGTGTCGGTGCTGCAGGGACAGGACGTGGCAGCAAGTGCAGGGCGTGCCAGCCCCTGGCGGTGCACGCGCGGCGGCGGGGCGGTGATCTCGCGCGGCCAAGGTGCCGTGCGTGCCGTGTTGAAGGCGTCGGCTTGAGCGCCGACCGGGTTGGTTGCATAGAGGGCGGAGATGTAACAAGTGGCTGATGAACGGCCCTGGAACCCTGTCGCATCAAGTACGTCAAATTCTGGACAAAAATGCGACACGTCCTTCTGCTTGCGACGAGGCGTTTGTAGACTTCCTTCGCTCAAGGTCAAGCCTTGGGTGCCCCGAAGCTTCCTGTTGGTCCAGGTGGGTTCGAGGATCGGAGGGGTCGCCGTTGCACCGGCGGCCCCTTCTTGCTGCAAGGGTAAAATTACCGAGAGTAGTTGTTCTCGCCTTTTTGCTTCCTGTGCGTCAGAATCAGGCCTTCCGCGTCCGGGGTGCAACCCGGGCATGGAAGTTGTTCCACTGCTTCAAATCCCACCTGGACCTGAACAGGAAAGGTTTCCTTCATGACACCGCGGAGACGCCGTCACCCCGCATGCAGTACGCCCGAACTCGACCCGGGTTGGCCGACCCGACGGGCCCGCGAAACGATCTTTTTCGTGATCGTCATTCAGGCATTCACCGGCTTCTTGATCGTTCGTGGCTACCCCGTACAGGCCGCGCTTGCGGCTAGCGGCGCAACGGTCGTGGTTGCGCACGAAAGTATCCGCGTCGCCGGTCGGCTGCGGTTTCGCGGCCGACTGGCCCGATAGCGTCAGCCGTGCACACGCACGGCTGATCCGGGGCGTCATCTAGCTTCCTTGATGACGCCCCGCGCTATCGCGCAGGCGGAGCGTCCTCGGGATGTCTTCAAGACGCCCGAGGACGCTTCGGGGACGTTGCTCGACCTGGACCTGATGCCTGAGGCTTCCGGGTTGGCAAATCTGGGCCCGGCCGCTGTGGTCAGTGCCTTCGGTCAGGCGGCGCGGCCGGCGCCGCGGCGCGGGGTGATCCGGCGCTTGTTGTTTCCTCCGGCGCGGAGGGCGGTGTCGATGACGCCGTCGTCCTTGACGGCGGAGTCGGGGGTGTTCCAGGTGGCGACCGCGGCGCGCAGCTCGGCGCGGGCGTAGTTCTCGTCCAGTAGCCCGGCGCTGGCCAGCTGGCCGAGGGCGTAGGCGGCGGTGGAGAGGACCCGGTTTCGGGTCCCCGGCCGGGCTGCCGCCACCCGGGCGCACTCGGCCTGCACCGCCTTGGCCGCGTACACGCTCGGCGCGGCCACGGAGGTCTGGTCGCGGCCGGAGGTGGCCGTGGTGCCGCGTTCGACGTTGGCCTGGACCAGCCACCCCGGCAGCTCGACCGGGTCGGTGTCGTCGTGCAGCTCGTAGGCACCGTCCGGGCGGACGCTGCCGGGGGCCATGGCGTAGCCGCCCCAGCCGCGGGTGTCCACGTGCGGCGCGATCGTCTTGACCGTGCCCGCCAGCCGACACCCAGGCGGGACGGTGAACCACAGCTGTCGCCCACCGCTGGGAGTCGTGGTTGTCCACGTGTCCGGCAGCGGCCCGGCCCGGCGGGCGGCCAGCTCGGTCAGCTCAGCCCACCCGTCCGGCCCGGCGGGCTCGCCGGGCTTGGGGACGTCGCAGTCGATGACGTGCAGCCCGGATTTTCCCGCGTACACGGCGACGTTGTACGGCGCTCGGGCCCAGACCCGGGTGATCACCTCCGGGTCGGTGGTGGCCAGGTGCTCAGGGAAGACGTGCCCGCCGGTGCACGGTCCGCGGCCGGGGCAGGTGTCCTTGCGGTGCCACGCGGGCGGGAACTTGCGGCCGGGCTGGATCGGGAACACCGCCCATCCTGTGGCTGCCCGGTCAAGTCACCCAGCCCGGCCCGGCCGGCACCTTGACCGTGGACGCCTGCACCCTCGACTTCGGCCGCCTCACTAGCACGCCCGGCCCCGATCCCGGCCCCCAGGTCGGCCACCTCACGCTCACACAGCAGCACGGCGAAGGGCAGCTCGTGACCGGCTACGTGGACTGCTAGCCCCTGTGGCGCCTGTCGAACGCCGTCGACCGCTGGCACGTCCAGCCAGACATGACCGTCAGCCACGAACGCAGGCCCGCACGGTCGCGGCTTCAGGATGATCGCGCCCTGTCGAGGTTTGCGCGGATGGTCCTGGTTGTGGGGTGGTCGAGTCCTAGCGCCCGCTCGCTGTCGGCGAGGGTGGCTTCGTACAGGGTGATCGCCCGCTTGAGGTCACCGGCAGCCTGATGGGCGTAGGCCAGGTTGTTCCGCGAGGTCAGCGCGTCGGGGTGGTCGGTGCCCAGCACTCGCTCGCTGTCGGCGAGGGTGGCTTCGTACAGCGGGATCGCCCGGTTGAGATCACCGGCAGCCTGGTAGGCGCCGGCCAGGTTGTTCCGCGAGGCCAGGGTGTGGGGGTGGTCGGGTCCCAGTACTCGCTTCCGATCGGCGAGGGTGGCCTCGTGCAGCGGGATCGCCCGGTTGAGATCACCTGCCGTCTGGTAGGCGCCGGCCAGGTCGTTCCGCGAGGCCAGGGTGTCGGGGTGGTCGGGTCCCAGTACTCGCTTCCGATCGGCGAGGGTGGCCTCGTGCAGCGGGATCGCCCGGTTGAGATCACCGGCAGTCTGGTAGGCGTTGGCCAGGTTGTTCCGCGAGATCAGGGTGGCGGGGTGGTCGGTGCCCAGCACTCGCTCGTTGTCGGCGAGGGTGGCTTCGTACAGGGGGATCGCCCGCTTGAGGTCACCCGCCGCCTGATGGGCGTAGGCCAGGTTGTTCCGCGAGGCCAGGGTGTCGGGGTGGTCGGGTCCCAGTACTCGCTTCCGATCAGCGAGGGTGGCCTCGTATAGGGGGATCGCCCGCCCCAGATCACCCGCCGCGCGGTAGGCGTAGGCCAGGTTGTTCCGCGAGATCAGGGTGTCGGGGTGGTCGGGTCCCAGTACTCGCTTCCGATCGGCGAGGGTGGCCTCGTGCAGCGGGATCGCCCGGTTGAGATCACCGGCAGCCTGGTAGGCGCCGGCCAGGTCGTTCCGCGAGGCCAGGGTGTCGGGGTGGTCGGGTCCCAGTACCCGCTTCCGATCGACGAGGGTGGCCTCGTACAGCGGGATCGCCCGCTTGAGATCACCGGCAGCCTGGTAGGCGCTGGCCAGGTTGTTCCGCGAGGTCAGCGCGTCGGGGTGGTCGGTGCCCAGCACTCGCTCGTAGTCGGCGAGGGTGGCCTCGTACAGCGGGATCGCCCGCTTGAGGTCACCCGCCGTCTGATGGGCGTAGGCCAGGTTGTTCCGCGAGCTCAGGGTGTGGGGGTGGTCGGTGCCCAGCACTCGCTCGTAGTCGGCGAGGGTGGCCTCGTGCAGCGGGATCGCCCGCTTGAGGTCACCCGCCGTCTGATGGGCGTAGGCCAGGTTGTTCCGCGAGATCAGGGTGACGGGGTGGTCGGGACCGTGGAGGCGCTGGAAGCTGTCGCAAGCGCGGGTTAAGTAGTTAATGGCGGTACCGACGTCGCCCTGCCCGTCGAGGTAGAGGCCCAGCTCGTTGAGCAGGCGGCTGGTCTGGGTGGTGTCGGCATCGGGCGTGGTGTGTTCCAGCAGAGCCCGCGCATGAGGCAGGACCATCCGGTAGGCAGGCCAGTCCGCGGGAGTGTGCGGGTCCAGGTCGGAGAGCGCAGCCGACAGGAAGGTCGCGGTGTTGTCGCAGGCAGTGGCGATGTCGGCGGGCTGCCGGTGCGGGTCGGCCGGGTCGGGGGTGCGGGTGACCGCCTGAACCAGACGGTGCACAGCCACGGTGTCTCCGGTCAGGGTGATCATGCTGTAGGCGGCCAGGCGGCCCAGCGCCTCGGACAGCTCGGGTTCCTCAACCTCGCCGGCGAGCAGGTCTCGGGGGATGCCGTCCGGGGCGAACCACGCCAGTTGCCGCAGTACCCGTCCCGCGGCCGGGGTGTCGGCCAGACGGTCGAGGGTGACGTGCCAGACCCTGGCCATCGTCCGCTGTGCGTCACCACCCTCCGCCGTCGCGCTGAACATCCGCGCCGGAAACCGCGCCAGCAAGTCGAGATAGCCGGCAGGACTGGTACGGGTCTGGGCCAGGTACGCGGCCGCCTGCTCGACCGCCAGCGGCAGCCATCCCAGCTCGCGACACAACCGGTCCGCGCTGGCCAGATCCGCCTCCGGCCACTCCGACCGCACGATCCGGGTCAGTAGCTGCACCGCCTCGTCGGCGGTGAGCACGTCCAGCGCCACCGTCTCCCCGGTCCGCCATCCCGAGCGCTGACGACTGGTGATCACTACCGTGCCGGTCCGCACCCGGCTCAACAGGGCCGCCACGTCCTGTGGGCTGGTCACGTTGTCTAGCACCAGCAACCAGTCCTCATGGGTCGCCAGCCACCGCACACCCAGCTCCACCCGCTGCTCCGACGGTAGCTTCGCCGTCTCCGGTGCCAGCGCGGCAGCCAACTCCCCCAATCCAGTCTCGATCGCCGTCGGTGAATCCGCCGTTACCCACCACACCAGGGAAAACCGGTCGGTGTGCAGTTCGGCGAACCGGGCGGCCAGGGTGCTTTTGCCGACGCCGCCCAAGCCGTGTACCGCCACCACCACCGCACGACCACCCGACCCGGTCACCATCGACTCCAGCCGCGCCAGTTCCTGTGTTCTGCCCACGAACACGCTCGGCTCTGCCGGGACACGTCCCACCCCTGGTACGGCCGGGAGCGACTCCATCACCGGGCCGCCCGGGGCGTTGACCACCAGGTCACCCTGCACAATTCCCACCGCAGGACCAGCGGTGCTACTGACGCCGCCCTCGACCGAGGCTGGCCGGGCCGACGATGTCCCCGGCGCGGGTTGGCCTACTCCCGCGCCGGCGGCGGAGGGTCCGGTGGCGCACCACCCACCTGCCCGAAGTTCACCCCCACCGTCGGCCCCGAACCGGAACCGCCCGACACGCCACCAGCGATGTTCACGCCCTGGTTCGAAGCAGATTGCGACGCCACCGGCTCAGCAGCAGGGGCATCGGCGGCGGTGGCACGCCCCTGCCGCACCGCGATCACCAACGCCACCACCCCGACCAGCAGGCCGCCAATGCCCGCGAGCCAGCTCAAGGCCTCCACGACCGGCCGAGCGTTACTGCCTTTATCACCCAGCCAGGCGAGCAGCCCGAACCGCAACACCGCCCACACCGCCACGCCACCCGCTGCCGCGCTACCGGCAGCCAACCACCACCCCTGCTTGCGACCGGCCACACAAACCCCCTACGTCCCGCCCATACAGCACATCCAACCGTACGAACTAGTCGTAGATCAGCCGCTGAGCGCTACACCGAACGCCGTCGACCGCTGGCACGTCCAGCCGGACATGACCGTCATCTACGAACGCAGGACCGGCAAGTTCGAAGAGGCCCGTGTGCTGACCGCCAGCACTCTCCGAGACACCTCGCTGTGGGTCAAAGTCCCACCCGCGCTGACGTGACTCTCCGTTGATCCCGGGTGTCCTTTGCTGAGTTCGGCCGGGGGCCCAAAAGGGGCTCAACGAGGGTCTCAGCCGCCGTCGTTCGCACGGGTTCGAAACGACCGTCGACGAGCGCTGACCTGCATTTATCTACCCCGCGGACCGTGCTGAACAGACAACCGAAGACCTGAAAAGCAGAGGGGCGGTGTCATCTGCTGCTGCGTATCGTCGGCGCGGCGTGTTGCAAGTCGTGGTGACGGTGCGACTGTGGGGGCATGGAGATTGAGTTGGCGGACGCGGTGGCCTCGGTGCGGGACGAGCTGATGACGGCTGCGGCGCGGGGAGCCGACAGCGATGTCGCGTTCGTAGTGGGGCCGATCGAGCTGGAATTCGCGGTGGAGATGCGCCGGTCCGCCAAGGCGAAGGCCGGGTTTAAGGCGTGGCTGGTCTCCGCCGATGTTGAGGGTGAGGTGGCGCGGGGCCGAACGCACAAGGTCAAACTGACGCTTACCCCGAAGAAGCCGGGCGGCGGAGATCTGCTGGTTGCGGGTGATCAGGCCCGGCCGATGGGGCCGGGTGAGGTGTCTGGGCACATCGAGCACTGACAGGAGAGTGTGGGGTGTGGGAGCGGGTCACCGCGGTCACCGGTCCGGGCGGCCCGGGGTCTGGCTACGAGGTAGCACCAGCACTGGTGCTGACTTCTGCGCACGTAGTGGCTGAGGTCGGGGCGTCGGTGTCGGTGTTTCATCCGGGCCGGACCGGGGTGTTCACCGGGACGGTCGTTTGGTGCGGCACTCCGGGCGGGACGGATGACGCGGCGTTGGTCGCGGTCGATGACGCCGCCTGGGAACCGGCCCCTGGTCACGTCGGGTGGGGCCGATCGGTCACCCATCGCCCGCGCCTGGACTGCGAGAGCTGGGGCGTGCCGAATCTCGTGCAGCGGCCAGACCGCCCGATCGACGTGGTGCAGGCGACCGGCACCCTCAACCCCGGCGACCGGATCGTCGGCAACCGCTACGTGGCTCAGCTGGACGGGTTCCCGCCTCAAGGCGATTCGCCGTGGGGCGGGATGTCCGGGGCCGCGCTGCTGAGCGAGGGCCTGGTCCTCGGGGTGATCGCGACCGAGCCGGCCGACCGCGGACACGCCGTGCTGGAGGCGGTGCCGGCATCGCTGTTGCTGCGCGACCTGGCGTTCGCCGCGGCCCTCACCACACACGGCGGATCCAGCGGGGTCAGGTGCGAAGCGGTGGAGCTGCGTCAGCTGGCCGACGCGCAGGCGAAGATGCCGAGCGGGCAGGCGGTGCCGTCGCCGGCGGGGTTGCTGCCCGCGCGGCGCGCGGTCGTTCCCTTCCACGGCCGCACCGACCTGGTCACCGACCTCACTGCGTGGGCGAACGAGCCTGGCCTCGGGGTGTGGCTGCTGCATGGCCGGGGCGGCCAGGGGAAAACTCGCTTGGCGCACCACTTCGGCGAGCAGCTCGCTCAGAAAGGCTGGGCGACGCTCTGGCTGGACCCGCGGGCGTCTGCGGCCGAGCTGGACGTGCTAGCGGAGGTTCGGGTGCCGCTGCTGGTGGTGCTGGACTACGCCGAGGGTCGAACCACTCAACTCGCCGACCTCGCTGACCTGCTCGCCCGGCGAGCTGGTTCGGTTCCGGTGAAACTGCTGTTGCTCGCCCGGACCGCGGGTGGCTGGTGGACCGACACTCTGCCCAAGGCGGGTGATGCGGTACGGGACCTGGCCGAGGTCGCCCAGGTCGCGGCGCTGCCGGTGCTGGACGACACGAGCCAGGATCGGCAGGACAGTTACCGGGCGGCGGTAAACGCTTTCGCCGTCGCGCTCACCCGGGTTCCGGGCCACGAGGACAAGCCATGGGCCGCGGCCGCAGCCCGCTTGACCGAGTCCACCGCGCGGGAGGTGGACGGCCCGACTGTGCTGGCCGTCCAGATGACCGCCTTGGCCGACTTGCTCGACAGCACCGCTCCGACGACGCCAGAGATTAGCGGCTCCGTCCAAGGACCTGAGGACCGGTTGCTCCAGCACGAAAGCAAATGCTGGGCAGCCAATGCCGAGGACTTGGGACTCAGCTTGACAGCGCAGAAGGACGCAGTCGCGGCCACCGCATTGCTCGGCCCCGCGACGGCCCAAGAGCTGGAGTCGGTTGTGGAGTGCGTTCCAGCCGTGGCCGACCTGTCCCGCGATCGCCGAGACGCCGTGCGTGCCTGGTTGCTGCACCTCTATCCCGGCACGGAACCCCACACCTTCGCTGGGCTGGCACCAGACCGGCTCGCGGAACGCCTGATCGGCCGACTGCTGGTGGACACCACGCGCACCAGCATCGTCGAGGTCATCGCCGCTGAGGTTGACGAGGCCAATGCGGAACGGCTGCTGACGGTGACGACCCGGGCCGCGGCGCACGCCGTCGTGCAGCCTCTGGCCGCCGAGGTTTTAACTTCGCTGTGCTTGCGCCACTTCGGCTTGCTGGTCCCGGCGGTCCGGGTGGCGCCGCGCATCGAGCGCCCCGCCCCGTTGCTACGCGCGCTCAAGGAGGCAGTTACCTCCAACGCAATCAGCACTGCCACGCTGCTCAGGCTGGCGGGCGGGCTACCCCAGCACACGCAAGTCCTGGCTGATACGGCTGCCGACATCACCAGAGCGATCGTCAACCGACAGCGACAAGCCCTCGCGGACGATCCTTCCCTGAGCGTGGCGGACCTTGCCACGAGCCTCAACAACCTCACGGTCCGACTCGGTGACCTCGGCCGTTACGAAGACGCCTTGGCCGCGATCAACGAAGCCGTCGATGCCTGTCGCCAGCTGGCCGAACAACGCCCCGATGCCTACCTGCCCAGCCTCGCCATGAGCCTCAACAACCTCGCCGTGCAGCTCGGTGACCTCGGCCGGTACGAAGAGGCCTTGGCCGCGATCAACGAAGCCACTGACATCCGACGCCAACTGGCCGTGCAACGCCCCGACGTCTACCTGCCCGACTTCGCCACGAGCCTCAACAACCTCGCCGTGCAGCTCGCCAACCTCGGCCGACACGAAGAGGCCATGGCCGCGATCAACGAAGCCGTCGATGCCTACCGCCAACTGGCCGAACAACGCCCCGATGCCTACCTGCACGACCTCGCCACGAGCCTCAACAACCTCGCCGTGCAGCTCGCCAACCTCGGCCGACACGAAGACGGCTTGGCCGCGATCAACGAAGCCGTCGATGCCTGCCGGCAACTGGCCGAACAACGCCCCGATGCCTACCTGCCCAACCTCGCCAAGAGCCTCAACAACCTCGCCGTGCAGCTCGCTGACCTCGGCCGACACGAAGACGGCTTGGCCGCGATCAACGAAGCCGTCGATGCCTACCGCCAACTGGCCGAACAACGCCCCGACGCCTACCTGCCCGACTTCGCCACGAGCCTCAACAAC
>NZ_MUMI01000290.1 GCF_002155975.1 Amycolatopsis kentuckyensis | reverse complement strand
GGACTCGGCGAGGCACTTTCGCGTGAAAGTGCCTCGCCGAGTCCGGACGACGAAGACACCGAACCGCGGCTGATGCCGGTCGCGCCGCCCGCTGCCGTCCAGCCCGCCTACGAGTGGCCGACCTCCGCCGAACTGGAGCAGGAGGACGGTGCCGAAGACACCTGGCCGTTCCTGCAGCCGCTGGATTCCGCGGCCAGCCCGGGAGCGGTGCCGGAACAGCGGCCGATACTCTCTCTTTCCCCGGAAGCGGTGCGCGAGCGGATGACGAGCCTTCAAGGCGGCTTCCGGCGAGGGCGTCATGCGAGGGGGGACGACACCCGGAACCAGTGAAACGGATTGAGGCATGAGCTCGAAGACGCCCCTGCTGGAAGTGATCGCGCTGGACGCGGCGGACGCCGAAGGCGCGCAGGCGGGCGGGGCCGACCGCCTCGAACTGGTTGCGGACATGGCGCAGGACGGCCTGTCGCCGTCGGTCGAAACGCTGCGTGACGTGCTCTCGGCGACTGACCTCCCGGTGCGGGTCATGTTGCGGGACAACGGTTCCTTCGCCGTCGGCGACCTGGAAGGGCTGCGCGCGGACACCGCCCGGCTGATCGAGGCGGGCGCGCGGGAGTTCGTCTTCGGTTTCCTCACCGTCGACAGCGAGATCGACCTCGACGCCTGCGAGGCTTTGATCAAGGAGGTCGACGGCCTGCCGTGGACGTTCCACCGCGCCATCGACCGCACGCGCGATCCGGTGCGCGCGTACGACCAGCTGGCTTCGCTCGGCTGTGACACGGTGCTCGCCGCCGGTCACCCGAACGGCGTGGCCAGCGGCCTTTCGGTGCTGCAGCGGCTTGCGCAGCGCGACGGCGGGCCGGAGCTGCTCGTCGGCGGCGGCCTGCGCGCCCAGCAGGTCCACCTCCTGCGCGCGGGCGGCGTGCGCGGATTCCACGTCGGCAGCGCGGTGCGGCCGGGCGGCTGGCAAGCGCCGGTGGACGCCGGAACCGTGCGGACCTGGGTGGACCTCGTCAAATCCTGAGCGAGTACGCAAATCTCACGGAGAATCGGCGGAGTAAATCGGTTTCCGCCGATGTTTTCGCGCGCCGACGGCAATCGTGAACCGGCAGGTGAAATTGCATCGGCCGCGTGCAGTGTCGCGCGCCGAGATGCTCGTGCGGCTGCACGAGCAGTTCCAGCTTTGACCTGGTTGGTGGCTGATTTTCCGCCGACTGGCTGGCTACGGTGGTCCCGCATTTCGCGATCCGGCCGATCTTCAGGAATCGATCTGCACTGCGGGAGGCGGCGCCGTGTGCGCGCGTATTCAGTTCGAGAACTCGTTGCGAGGACAGCAGGAAACCAGGATGCTGACGATCAGGTGGATTTCCGCCACCTGGGGAAGGCGGATTGTCCGCGGTTCCCGTTCGGGAGCGGTCGCGGCAAGCAGGAAGGCCGAATCGTGACCGGCGCGATACCGCGTCAACGCGGAACCGAAACCTCCGAAGACGATTTTGCGAAACTGGGGCTCGGCGGCTCCCTCGCCCTGACCGGGCTGCTGGCCGTCGTCAAGATCGCGGAAACCGCCACGGGTGTGGTGCTGACCGCCACCGGGGTACTGCCCGGTGCCAGTCCCTCGAAGGAGCGGGCTCCGGCCTGGCCCGGAGGGGAATGAGCAGGGCTGCCCGATCGGCAGCCCTCGACGGACGGAGGGCTGCCATGACCGGCGGTGACGGACGGGACGACTTCAGCGGTGTGCGGGTGGGTCTCGCCGACGTGCAGCGGCTCGAAGACACCGTGGCGCGGCTTCGGGCCCAGGACTACCGCTGCGGCGGGGGTGCCTGCGACGAAGCCGTCGCGGCGGAGCTGCCCGGCGCCGTCGGGCTGCTGGGCGGCACCGTGCGCGGCAAGGTCCGGCCCCGGCTCTGCACCGCCGTCGCCGACCTGTACAACCTCGCCGGCTGGACGCGGTTCGACGACGACCGCCCGGAGGCCGCGCTGGAAGCGTTCGCGCAGGCGCTGGACCTGGCCGTCGAAGCGGGCAACCACGACCTCCAGGCCAACATCCGGTACCGCGCCGGGCGGCTGCTGCTGCACTACGACGCGGTGGACCCGGCACTGGCGGAGTTCGCGCGGGGCCGCGAGGCGGCGCTGCTCGCGCGCTCACGGCTGGCCCAGGCGATCCTGTCGGCCAATCAAGCGTGGGCGCACGCCAAGAAAGCCGACGTCGCCGCCGCGCTCGCGTGCCTGCACCGGGCGCGCGCGGAGTTCGCCGACGCCGCCGGGGCGGAACCGTCGCCGTGGGCGGCCTTCTTCGGGCCGACCGACCTGGCGGCGATGATCGGCACGGTGCACGGGGAGCTGGCCCAGGTGGTCGACGTCCGGCACGGCCGCGACGGCATCCCCGCGCTCGTCGGCGCGATCGCCGGCTACGGCCCGGAGATGGCCCGCAGCCGGTCCCTGACGCTGACCTGGCTGGCCACCGTGCACGCGCTGGACGGCGATCTCGACGTCGCCGCCGAAGTCGGGCGGGAGGCGATCGAGCTGGCCGGCGTGTTGCGGTCACCGCGGACCCGGCAGCGGTTGCGGACGCTCTCGGCCGCGGCCCGGCGCCACCGGCGCGACGCGCGGGCGCGGGCGATCATCGAACGCATCGAAATGGCCGGGCATTCCGGACAATAATCTGTTTGCCATGGGAAGGTAAACCTGCCGGAAAATGAAAATGGGATCCGCCGAAGCCCAGACAAAAGTAGGTTCCTCGGCGTGATCACGGCTTCTTATGCTTCTCGGCAACCTGCGGCGAGCATTCCGCGCAGGCCCGGTCCCCACCGCCGAGAGGAAATTCCCCATGCGCTTGCGCAAGCTCGTCGCGGCCGCTGTGCCGCTGCCTGCGTTGCTCGGCCTCGCCGTGGCCGTCCCGGCCGCCGCGGCGTCGGAACCGCTGGTCACGCTGGCCGACAACGCCGCGCCGCTGATCAACAGCGCCCGCACCGGCGACGTCGCGGCCGACCGGCCGATCACCGCCGCGCTCTCGCTGAAACTGCACAACCAGCAGGCGCTCGAAAAGTTCCTCGCCGACGTTCAGAATCCCGCTTCGCCGCAATACCACCGGTTCCTGACCCCGGCGCAGTTCAATGCCAGGTTCGGCCCGACCCAGGCCGACGTCGACAAGGCCGTCTCATTTCTCGGGAAATCCGGGCTGAGCGGGATCGAGGTTTCCGGCAACCGGCAGGCCATCACGTTCACCGGCTCGGCGGCGCAGCTCGAGTCGGCCTTCCGCACCCGGATCGGGACCTACCACGACCAGGCTTCCGGGCGCGACTTCTTCGCCAACGACGCCGTCCCGGCCGTGCCGGCGAGCGTCTCGGACGTCGTGGGCGGCGTCGTCGGCCTCGACGACCACGCGGTGCGGACGCATTCGTCGAAGCCGCTGGCGCAGCCCAACGTCGTCAAGTCCGTCACCCCGCCGGTGCTCAAGACCGCTTACGGCGCCAGCGGCCTGTCGGCGACCGGCAGCGGCGTGAACGTCGGCTTCGTCGAGTTCGACGGCTACCAGAAGGCCAACATCACCAAGTACGACAGCACCTACGGCCTCTCCGCGGGCTCGGTGACCACGGTGCCGGTCAGCGGCGCGAACTACGACTCGTCGCCGGGCGACGGCCAGATCGAGGTCGAGCTCGACATCGAGGTCGTGCACGCGCTGGCCGCGGCGGCCAACGACTACGTCTACGAGGCGCCGAACTCGAGCGCCGGCGAACTGGCGATGTACCAGAAGATCGCCTCGGACGCGACGGTCGACGTCGTCTCGATCTCCTGGGGCGCCTGCGAAGCCGCCGAGGGCTCGAGCGCGGCGAAGAGCGTCAGCAGCGCGATCGCGACCGGCACCGCGGAAGGCATCTCGTACTTCGCGGCGGCCGGCGACGACGGTACGACCGACTGCTACCGCCAGACGGGTTCGACGGCCAAGGGCGTCGACTTCCCGGCGTCGAGCCCGAACGTGACGGGTGTCGGCGGGACGAAGCTGAGCGTGACGTCGTCCAACGGCTACAGCAGCGAAGTCACCTGGAACGACGGCAACAGCGGCGGCTCGACCGGCGGCGGGATCTCGACGGTGTTCACGGCGCCGTCGTGGCAGTCCTCGCAGAGCACGACGTACCGCAAGGTGCCGGACGTGTCCGCGGACGCCTCCCCGACCTCGGGGTACTACATCTACAGCGCGGGCAGCTGGGGAACGGTCGGCGGCACGTCGGGCGCGGCTCCGCTGTGGGCGGCCTTCGCGGCGCTGCAGAACCAGGTGCACGGCGGTGGTCTGGGCAACCTGAACCCGAAGTTCTACTCGATCGGCAACGGGTCTTCGTACGGCACCGGTTTCCACGACGTGACGACGGGCAACAACACCCTGCACGGCACGACCGGCTTCACCGCCGGGACGGGCTACGACCAGGTGACGGGCTGGGGTTCCTTCAAGGGCACCGGGCTGTCCGGCCTGATCGGCTGAGTGCGTGACGAGCGGCGCAGTGACGGCCCGGCCGCACTGCGCCGCTTGGGGGACTTTGCTTCGCAAGACTAAGCGTTAACCTGGGCGGCATGATCAAGCGCACGGTGCTGGACGCCACCCGCGAACTCCTCCGCGAACTGGGCCTCACCACGGTGTTCGGCAACCCCGGCACCACCGAGGTGCCGTTCCTTACCGACTGGCCGGACGACTTCGACTACGTCCTGGGCCTGCAGGAATCCGCCGTCGTGGCGATGGCCGACGCCTACGCGCAGGCCGCCCGCCGGGCCGTGCTGGTGAACCTGCACTCCGCGGGCGGGGTCGGGCACGGCCTCGGCAGCCTCTTCAACGCCTACCGCAACCGGACGCCGATGATCGTCGTCGCCGGGCAGCAGATCCGGTCGCTCCTCCCGCACGAGCCCTTCCTCGGGGCCCTGGAAGCGCCCGAGTTCCCGAAGCCGTACGTGAAGTGGTCGATCGAGCCCGCCTCCGCCGAAGACGTCCCGGCCGCGCTCGCGCGGGCCTACCACGTCGCCACGCAGGCGCCGTCCGGTCCGGTTTTCGTGTCCGTTCCCGCCGACGACTGGTCCGTCACCACCGAACGGCCGATCGTCTCGCGCCCCCGGATCCGCGGCTTCGCGCCCGATCCCGAAGCGGTCGACGAGCTCAACTCCGCTCTGGAAGCCGCCGAACGGCCGGCGATCGTCGTCGGGGGAGCCGTCGACCAGGACGGGGCCGTCGTCGAGACCGTCGCGCTCGCCGAGCGGCTCAACGCCGCCGTGTGGGTCGCGCCGATGTCCTACCGCTGCTCGTTCCCCGAAGACCACCCGCTGTTCCAAGGGTTCCTCGACCCCGAACGCGGGGCTGTCGCCGACGCGCTCGCGCCGTACGACCTCGTCGTCGTGCTCGGGGCGCCCGCCTTCACCTACCACGTCGACCGCGGGCGCGGGGAAGCTCAGCTGCCGCCGCTGTTCATCGTCAGCGACGACGAGCAGGTTCTCGCGCGCGCCTTCGAAGGCACCGGCATCCGCGCCACGCCGAAGCTGGGCATCCGCGCTCTGCTCAACGTCGTGGAGCGCAGCACGCGTCCCGCGCCGACCCCGCTGCGGCGTCCCGCGAAGCCGGCCGGTGACGCGCTGACCGGCGAACTCGTCTACTCGACGCTCGCGGAGCTGTTGCCGGACAACGCTCTGGTCGTCGAAGAGGCGCCCAGCCACCGCGGGATCCTGCACGATCACCTGCCGATCACGGCCACCGACACCGGTTTCCTGACGATGGCCAGCGGCACGCTCGGCTACGGCGTCCCCGGCGTGGTCGGCGCGGCGCTCGCCCGCCCGGACCGCAAGGTCGTCGGCGTGATCGGCGACGGTTCGAGCATGTACGGCATCCAGGCCCTCTGGACGGCGGCCCGCGAAGAACTGCCGGTGACGTTCGTGATCCTCGACAACTCCGAGTACGCGGCGGTCCGCATCCTGGGCGACGCCATCGGCGGCGCGAAGCTGCCGGGCACCGAACTGGGCGGCATCGGCTTCGCGGCACTGGCGGAGAGCATGGGCTGCCACGGCGTGACGATCACCGAGCCGGCGGAGCTGGTGCCCGGCCTCACCGCGGCGCTGGCCGACCCGCGCCCGACGCTGGTCCACGTCCGGGTGGCCGCGTCGTCGAAGTCGCTGTACTGAACCCAGCGGTGGTCCACAGTGGACATCCACTGTGGACCACCGCGGTCAGCTGCGGGTCTTGCTCTCCCGGACGTCCGAAGACTGCTCGGCCAGGTCCCACTCCGCGGCGTCGGACGCGGCCGTGGCGGCCTCCACCGGCGTGCCGCCGTGCAGCAGCCGGGCCACTTCGCCGCGCAGGGCCACGAATTCCGCCGACTCGCGCGTCGTGATCTGGTCCCGCGCGGCGGGCAGGCCCACCGGCAGGTCCGCCACGATCGACGCCGGCGACTTCGACAGCACCAGGACGCGGTCGGACAGGTACACGCTCTCGTCGATGTCGTGGGTGACGACCAGGACCGTGCTGCCCTGCTCGCGCTGCACGCGCCGGGTCAGGTCCTCGAGCTCGAAGCGCGTCTGGGCGTCGACCGAGGCGAACGGCTCGTCCATCAGCAGCAGGGCCGGGCGGCTGGCCAGCGCGCGGGCGATCGACACCCGCTGCTGCATGCCGCCGGACAGCTGCCACGGGTACTTGCCGCCGACACCGGACAGGCCGACCTGCTCGAGTGCCTCCGCCGCGCGCCGGCGGCGTTCGGCCTTCGAGATCGGCCGCCACCGCAGCGGGAACTCGACGTTCTTCTGCACCGACAGCCAGGGGAACAGCGAACGGCTGTAGTCCTGGAACACGACGGCCAGGTCGTCCGGCACCCCGGAGACGCGGTCGCCGTGCAGGCTGACCGTACCGCCGGTCGGCGGGGTCAGCCCGGCGATGCAGCGCAGCAGTGTCGACTTCCCGCAGCCCGACGGGCCGACGATGCTGGCCAGCTGTCCGGCTTCGACGGTGAACGAAAGGTTGTTCACCGCGGTGTGCGCCTTCGCGCCGGTGCCGTAGGTGTGGCTGAGGCCGGACACTTCGAGCATGGTG
The DNA here is from genome assembly GCF_002155975.1 of Amycolatopsis kentuckyensis. Taxonomy (GTDB): domain Bacteria; phylum Actinomycetota; class Actinomycetes; order Mycobacteriales; family Pseudonocardiaceae; genus Amycolatopsis; species Amycolatopsis kentuckyensis. Next base: position 5,654 of record NZ_MUMI01000290.1, on the reverse strand, counting down.
GACATGGGAGAGGCCTTTCGAAGTGTCAGCCGCGGCCGAGGCGGGCCGGCTGCCAGGCCAGCACCCGCCGTTCCGCGGCCAGGAAGATCGTGTTGAAGACGTAGCCGAGGATGCCCAGCAGCACCAGCCACGACCACATGGTCGGGAACTCGAAGTCCTGCTGGGCGTTCAGCAGCGACCGCCCGATGCCGTTGTACGCGCCGACGAGCTCGGAGACGACCATCAGCAGCAGCGAGATCGACAGGCTGACCCGCAGCCCGGCGAAGATCTTCGGAGCCGCCGACGGCAGCACGACCATGCCGAGCCAGTACGCCTTGGGCGTGCGGAACGACCGCGCCGTCTCCACCTTCACCTGGTCGACCGAGCGGACGCCGTCGACCGTGTTGAGCAGCACCGGCCACACCGCGCCGAAGACGATCGAGCCGACCTGCATGCCCGAGCTCAGCCCGAACAGCACCGCGAACACCGGGATCAGCGTGGGCGGCGGGATCGAGCGGAAGAACGCGAACAGCGGGCCGACGTAGTCCATCGCCGTCGCCGACCGGCCGAGCAGCACGCCGAGGACGATGCCGACGATGGCAGCCGACGCCCAGCCGCCGAGCGTCCGGGCGAGGCTGGGGAACACGTTGTCGAACACGGCGTCGGTGAGGAACAGGTGTGCCGCGGGCCCGGTGAACCACAGCTTGGCGGCGGTGCCCGCGATCTCCGACGGCGGGGGGAAGAACTTGCTGCCCGCGGCCCGGGCGGCGAACTCCCAGCCGACCACGAGGATCGCGAACAGCAGCCAGTTGCGCAGGACCGTGGCGGCACCGCGCGCGGCGCGCCGGCCCACCCGGCCCGACAGGGTTGCCGCCGTCACGCGATCGCCTCCCGGTCCACCGTGCTCCACCGGAACAGCCGCTTGCCGAGCTGTTCGAGCCCCTCGTTGATGAGGTAACCCAGCGTCCCGGCGACCACCGTACCGGCCAGGACCAGGTCGAACCGGATCGAACCGGTGCTGGCGACGATGATGAAGCTGCCGAGACCGAGCTGGGATCCGGCCAGGAACTCGACGCTGACGACGGCGATCAGCGAGATCGTCGCCGACAGCCGGACGCCGGTGAAGACGAACGGCGCCGTCTGCGGCAACGCGACCGACGTCAGCATGCGGAACCGGCTGGTCCCGCACGCGCGGGCGGTCTCCATCAGCACCGGATCGACCTCGCCCATGCCGTAGATCGTGTTGAACATGATCGGCCACAGCGAGGCGTAGACGGCGAGGGTGATCTTCGCCTCGGGGCCCGAGCCGATCACCAGCAGCACCAGGGGAACCAGCGCGGTGATCGGGATCGGCCGGAGGAACTCCACGATCGCGGCGGTGGCCGTGCGCAACGCCGGGACGCTGCCCAGCAGCAACCCCGCGGGTACGCCGATCGCGATCGCGACGACGATGGCGATCAGCCAGGCCAGCATGGTCGCGACGATGTCGCGGACGAACTCGGGGTCGCCCAGCAGGTCCACGACGGTGCCCAGCACGACGCTGGGCGGCGGGGTGAACGTCCTGTCGACCAGGCCGACCTGGACGACGACCTCCCAGAACAGGAGGAAGCCGACCAGGCCGGCCAGGCCGCGAAGCAGTTTCTTCACGTGAGCGTCAGCTGGTCGCCTGCGGGGCGATCATCGGCGCGGCGTCGACCTTGCTGGTGATGACGCCCATCTGCAGCAGCAGGTCGGGGACCCGCTGCAGGCGCCGGGCGTCCAGGACGGAGCCGTAGCCGGGCAGGGTGAGCAGCTTGGCCGTGTCCTCGTCGATCTTCGCGTACTTGACCAGCAGCGGTTCGACCTTCGAGCGGTCGTTGATCGCGTCGCTGGTGGCCTTCTTCATCGCCCGCTGGAAGGCCGCGAGGGTCTTCGGGTTGCCCTGCACCCACTTCGTCGTCGAGCCGTAGCCGGTCAGCGGGAAGTCCTGGCTGGCGCCGGTGTTGATGTCGATGACCGGCGTCGCGCCGACGGTCTTGGCCGCCTGCGTGAGCATCGGCTCCGGCATGTAGGCCGCGTCCACCTGGTTGTCCTTCAGCGCCGCCGCCATGTTCGGCAGCGCGACCAGGGTCCACTGGACCCCGCTGAAGTCGACGCCGTGGTCCTTCATGACGGACTTGGTGAGGATGTCGGACGCGGTGTTCTTGGCCGTGATCGCGATCCGGCGGCCCTTGAGGTCGTTGACCGTCTTCACCGGCGAGTTCGGCACCGTGACGATCGCGTTGCTCTTCGCGTTCACCGACGTGCCGTCGGCGACCAGCTGGACGTCCGCCGCGCCCTTGCTCTTGGCGACGAAGAACGGCGTGTACGTCGAGAGGGCGATGTCGACCTCCCCCGAGATCGCCTTCTGCATCGACTCCTGGCCGCTCTTGGCGACGACCTGCTCGACCTCGAGACCCTCGGACTTGAAGTAGCCGCCGTCCAGCGCGAGCCAGAAGGGACCGAGGTCCGTGGTCGGCATGATCGAGACCTTGATCTTCGACTTCTCCAGGCCGCCCCCGTTCGACGAGGCGTTCGAGCCGTCCGCGCCGAGCGCACTGCAGCCGGTGAGGGCTGTGGCTGCTGCGACGGTGAGGGCGAGCCCGAGCGCGGCGCGGCGAGTGCGAACCCGGCCACTGCTCATGGCGTTTCCAAGCAAGGCCTGCTCCTTGAAGAAAGTGACGGTTGGGGAACCGATTCCGATGGAAGTGCGTGACTCATTCTCGGAACCACCCGGGCCACTGTAGAGAACGTGACAGCTTGCTCACAATGGGTGGAATCACTACCTGACCGAGTGTCGCACGTCACTCTTTCGGCCTCTGGTCTAGACCCACTGCTCCACTCGCCGTAGCCGTTCACCCAGCGTAGGGTGAGGTTCCTGAATTGGCGACTGCTGCTGTGCGTCGACTGAGCGAACGCTGTGCAAGATTGAGCGGGTCCTGTCGGGAGGGTTACATCTTCCCTTGCCGTTCGCTACCCTCTGCACCTGCGGGGAGGTATCAACCTCCGATGTAGTGAGAGAGAGTGCCTGGATGGCCGATCAAGAAGTTCCACTTCGGTGTACCAGCACACACTGTGCTTTTCCTGAGAGAATCTTCCCCGCGAAGACCACTGCCTGGCCGGGCACAACCGCCGCGCCGGTGGGTTAGGCCGACCAACAGACCGATGCAGGACCAGCGCAGGGACCCGACCGTGATGCTCGAGCTGAACCGATTCCGTCCGGCTGGACGGGGTTCAGGAACCCCCAGTAGCGACACTGGAGACGATCTTTTCACCCGTACGGGTAGCGTCTTGCGCTGGGCTCCTTCCGATGGGCCGGAGCGCCGGAACGCCGGGAGCGTGCAGACGAGTGGCTGAGGAGAACGCGATGCGCCCTGGCGGGCGCTGGACCGACCAGGGTTTCCCGAGCACGAACGATGATGGTGGAGCGGCGGTGCCGAACGAAGACGCCGCGGGGGTGGGAGGGGCCCCCGCGCAGTCGCCCGGAGTGGATCCGGGCCGGAAGGCCGGGCTCTTCTCCGGCATGCGCGACTGGCGGCTGCGGTCCAAGCTGGCCGCGGTCCTGATCATCCCGACACTGACGGCGCTCGCACTGGGCGCGGTACGCGTGATCGACGACGCCCGCGAGGCGGCCGAGTTCCAGCGCACCGCCGACCAGGTCGCGTTCGCCGTCAAGGTCACCACAGTGGTGCACGAGCTGCAGAACGAGCGGTCGCTGGCGGTCGCCCGGATCTCCTCGCAGAACCAGCTGCTGCAGACCGGGCTCGACGCGCAGATCGCCAAGGTCGACCGCGAGGTCCAGGACCTGCGCGGCGCGGCGAACACCCTCGACTACGACGACCAGGCGACCAAGGACCGCTACACCCGCGGTCTCCAGCGCCTGGACGCCCTGCGTCCGCTGCGGGCGGCGTTCAACACCCAGAACAGCCTGCCCGACATCACCGTGCTGACCGCCTATTCGGGCATCGTCGACTCGCTCATCGAGCTCGGCCGCGAGGTCACCACCGCGGTCACCGACCGGGACGTGCTGCGCCTCGGCACGAGCACGCAGGCGATCAGCGAGGCCAAGGAGTTCACCACCCGCTCCGACGCCGAACTGCAGATCGCGGCGTTCCGCGGCAACTTCCCCGGTGACCTCCTGGACCAGACGCGTGCGTCGGCGTCCAGTGCGGACGCCTCCGTCGCGGCCTTCCTCGCGAACGCCGACGACGACCAGCGCCAGCTCTACAACGACACCTACTCCGGCCCGGAGGTCGACGACCGCCGCCGGATCCAGACCTCGGCGTTCTCCTTCGCCCAGCTGGGTGACCCACCGAACATCGACACCACCGCGCTCGGCAAGGACAGCACCGTGTCGGCCGACAAGCTGCACGCGGTCGAGTCGAACCTGCTGGCCCAGCTGAAGACCCGTGCCGACGACCTCGCCACCCAGGCGGTCAACTCGGCGTGGATCGGCGGTGCCGTGGTGCTCGCGGCCCTGGCGCTCGCCGTCGCGCTGATGCTCGTCGTCGCCCGGCTCATGCTGCGCCCGCTGCGGATCCTGCGGAAGAGCGCGCTGGACGTCGCCTACACCCGGCTGCCGGAAACCGTGCAGGCGATCCTCGACGACCCGGACCCGGTCGGCGCCTCCAAGAAGGCCGTCCAGCCGGTGCCCGTCACCTCCCGCGACGAGATCGGCGAGGTCGCGCGGTCGTTCGACATCGTCCACGAACAAGCCGTCAAGATGGCCGCCGAGCAGGCCCTCCTGCGCGAGAACGTCAACGGCATCTTCGTGAACCTGTCGCGCCGGTCGCAGCGGCTGGTGGAACGCCAGCTCGGCGTCATCGACCGGCTCGAGGCCGACGAGCAGGACCCGGACCACTTGGCCAGCCTGTTCGAGCTCGACCACCTCGCGACGCGGCTGCGGCGCAACGGTGAGTCCCTGCTGGTGCTCTCCGGCGCCGGCCTGGCCAAGTCGGTGCCCAAGCCGGTGCCCGCCGCCGACGTCATCGGCGCCGCGGTGTCCGAGATCGAGCAGTACGCCCGGATCGAAGTCGGCATCGTGCCCGACGTCGCGGTCCAGGGCCTGGCGATCCACGACCTCGTGCACGTCCTCGCCGAGCTGCTCGACAACGCGACCTACTTCTCCGAGCCGGAGACGAAGGTCATCGTCCGGGCCGTGGTGACCCGCCGCAAGGCGCTCGCCATCCAGGTCACCGACCACGGTGTCGGCATGAGCGAGGAGCGGCTGGCCGAGGTCAACGCGCGCCTGGCCGACCCGCCGGACCTGGACGTGTCGGTGACCCGGCGAATGGGTCTGTACGTGGTTTCGCGGCTGGCCAAGCGCCACGGCATCGAGGTCCGGCTGCGCGAGAACGAGGACATCGAAGGCGGCGTGATCGCCCGGGTCGTCGTCCCGGCCGAGCTGCTGACCCAGCTCCGCCCGGGCATGCAGCGGCAGACGCCGCCGCCGGCGAACCGCTCCGAGACGTCGATGTCGATGCCGAGCATCCCGATCCCGGCCGCGCGCTCGGACTTCGACCAGACGCAGTCGTTCGCGCAGACCCCACCGGCGCCTTCGGCACCCCCGCCGCCGCCGGTGCACGAACCCGTGGCGAACCAGGGCGGCCTGGTGCCGCTCGACCAGCCGATCAGCCTGGACGACCTGGTCAGCGGCG
>NZ_MUMI01000029.1 GCF_002155975.1 Amycolatopsis kentuckyensis | reverse complement strand
GCCACCCGCGCCGGCTCGCTCGTTTCGGCCCAGCGCGAAACATCCCCCGCCCGCAGGGGCGCCCCCCCCACTTTCAGTCTATCGGTCATCACCGACAGTGCTGACTTGTGCGAACCTGGATCAGCGTGGTTGTCCACATTGATCGAGGGGTGTGGGCAACCCGCCTCAAACTTGCGAAGGCCGTCCCGAACTCGCCGGGGCGGAAAAAAAGATCCGGGCCGGTGTCGATCCCGCCCGTGGCCGCTCGACGAAGAGGTGAGAAGGGAAGCACCCGAGTCGAGAGGACCTCACCATGACCGCCACCATCGCCGCCCCGGGTGGAGCCGGCGAGAGCGAGGCCGCCGCCGGCGAGATCGCAGCCGGCAAGGCCGAAACCCGAGCGGCCGAAACCGGCGGCGCCGGAGCCGTCAGGGCTGGGCGTCGGGAATGGGTCGGGCTGGCCGTGCTGGCTCTGCCGACCCTGCTCGTCTCGCTCGATGTCTTCGTCCTCGTCCTCGCCCTTCCGAAGATCGCCGCCGGACTGCACGCCGATGGGACGCAGCAGCTCTGGATCATGGACACCTACGGCTTCATGGTTGCCGGGTTCATGGTCACCATGGGGACCCTCGGCGACCGGATCGGGCGGCGGAAGCTGCTGCTCATCGGGGCCGCCGCCTTCGGGCTCGCCTCCGTTGGTGCCGCCTTTGCCACCACCGCCGGGATGCTCATCGCCGCGCGGGCCGTGCTCGGGATCTCGGGCGCCACGCTCGCTCCGTCCACCCTCTCCCTGATCGGGACCCTCTTCAAGAACCCGCAGCAGCGGGCGCAGGCCATCGGGATCTGGGCCGGCTGCTTCACCGTCGGCGCCATCATCGGCCCGATGGTCGGCGGGCTGCTGCTCGAACACTTCTGGTGGGGCTCGGTCTTCCTGCTCGGCGCCCCCGCCATGGTCCTGCTCCTCGTCATCGGCCCGAAGCTGCTGCCCGAGTACCGCGACGAGCAGGCCGGCCGGCTCGACCTCCCCAGCGTCTTCCTTTCGCTCGCCGCGATCCTGCCCGCCGTCTACGGCGTCAAGGAACTCGCCCGCGATGGCTTCCACCCGGTTCCGGCCGCCTCCCTCCTCACCGGCTTGGTCGTCGGGTACGTCTTCTACCAGCGGCAACGCGCCCTGAAAGACCCGCTCGTCGACTTCAGCCTCTTCGCCGCGAAGGCCTTCCGCACCACGCTCGGCGGGATGCTGCTGTTCAGCATGCTCGGCGGCACCACCATGCTCTTCACCGCGCAGTTCCTGCAGGTCGCGCAGCACCTCTCGCCGGTCGGGGCCGCGCTCGGGCTGCTGCCCGGGATGGCCGCCTCCACCGTCAGCTTCCTCGCCGCGCCGCACCTCGCGCGGCGGATCAAGACGAACGTCCTCATCGCCGGTGGGGTTGCCCTCGCCGCGGCCGGGATGGCGATCCTCGCGCTCGCCGACCCCTCGGCCGGGCCGGGGTGGCCCGCGCTCGGGTTCGCCGTGACGTCGCTGGGCGTCGGGCCGATGGTTGCGCTCGGCACCGATCTCGTCGTCGGCTCGGTTCCGGAACGCAAGGCGGGGGCCGCCGCGTCGCTGGCGCAGACCGTCAACGAGTTCGGCTACGCCATCGGCATCGCGACCGTCGGGACGCTGGGCAACGCCGTCGTCCGCGCGCACGGCTTCGCCGCCGGGCTGCACGTCGTCGCCGGTCTCGCCGCCGTCGCCTTTGCCGCCCTCGTCTGGTTCGTGGCGCGGAACCTGCGGGCCGCCTGACCAGCGACAAAAACGAAGGCCTCCCCACCCGATGCCTGGGTGGGGAGGCCTTCTTGACGCCGGGGGCAGAGGGGCCCCGGCTAGCCGAAGATGCCGCGCCGCGGGTGGCGGACGACCAGTGAACCGCCGTGGACGCGGCCGCTCAGCACGTACCGGGGGTTGCCCATCCGCCCGTTGCTGCGCGTCTTGTCCTCCATCGAGCCGAACTTGACGTCGCCGATCGCGTTGAGGTCCACCGCCGCGTGCTCCGGGATGATGATCTCGACCGAGCCCCACTTGGCGTCCAGTTCGATGTGCACCACCGGCGACTGGACCTGGGCCTCGGTGAAGTCCAGCTTCGTCGAGCCGTACTTGTTGCGCACCACCAGCTGGGACGGCACCACCCACGGCCCGCCGCGGTGCAGCGATGAGTACTTCGCGTTCAGCTCGACGCGCTGCCCGGTCGGGAAGCCGCCGTAGCCGGCCGGAGCCGCGTACGCCGGAGCTGCGGCGAGGGCCGCGGCCGGGTGGTAGAGGCCGGCGAGGTCGGCCAGCACCGCGTTCAGCTCGCCGCGCGTCCGCGACGCCAGGGCGCGGTCGGTGCGCTCGGTGAACTCGTCGAGGTCGATCATCCCGCGGCCGATCGCCTTCTGCAGCACGCCGACGACGTGCTCGCGCTCGTCGTCCGACACCCGGAGATCGCGCTCGCTCAACGGCTTGGTTTCGGTCACCGGTTCCGCCGCCGCGGTCTCTTCCTCGCCCATGCCCACGATGGTAGAACCGGATTTCACCAGGGAGATCGGGGGAAAACCCTGAACGGACCCGTAGTCGCCGTCGTCGCCGCCGCGATCTTGCTGTCCGCGTGCACCAGCGAAACGCCCGCGCCGCCGCCGAGCACGACGAGCACCACGACCCCACCACCCGCCACCGTGCCGGCGCCACCGGAGGGGCTCACCGGCGTCCGGGCGACCGGGGGCATCGGCGTCACCGCGCTGCTCCCGACCGTCGGCCCCACCCTCTTCGACGCCGACCGCGGGGCCGCCGCCACCCCGCCCGGCTACCCCGCCGGCGCCGACGTCGGGCTGAACGTCGTCCGGGTCGGGAAGCACGTCGTCCTCACGGTCTACCCGCCCTACACCCAGAACCCCGATCCCTTCGAAGTCCTCGAGTACACCGGGCCGTCGAGCCCGCCGCGGTCCCTAGGCCGCGCCTGGTCGGTGGCTCCGGACGTCGGCCGCGAAGGCGTGTGGCTGATCCGCGAGGACGGGCCGGACGACTGCCGCCTCCAGCACGTCACGTTCGCCGCGGGCGAGCTCGGCCGCGGCCAGTCCGCCAGCTGCCGGACCCAGGTGCGGACCGAGACCGCGCACGGCCTGCTGATCACCATCAACGCCGGTGCCGCCGAATCGACCGACGCGCTGATCGACCCGGCGACCGGCCGCACGGTCCGGCAGGCTCCGCGCATCCTCGGCGTCGCCGGCGACTGGATGCTGCTCGACGGCCTGGTCGACCTGACGCTCGTCGACCTGCGCGCCAACCGCAGCAAGCAGCTGAGCAGGCCCACGATCGGCCGGACACCCACCGTGGTGCCCTCACGCGAAGGCGCCGTGTGGGCCGCCGACTTCGCCGACCCCGCCTACCGGAACACCAGCACGCAGGTCCGCGACCTCTGGCTGCTCCGCCCGGACGGCCCGACCTGGGAACACGTCCCCGGCATGCCGTTCACCACCGAGCACCTCAAGCGCGGGGGCGGCATCGACTGGTCGGACGCCGGTGACCTCGTGCTCGCCGACGGCGTCCTCGCCGCGTGGCACCCCGGCGAACCGCGGTGGCGCCTGGGCCAGGCCGCCCTGCCGGCCGGCAACTGGTCGGGCCTGGCGGTCCTGCCCTGAGGGTCACTCCTCGTCGAGGCCGTGCTCGATCGCGTACCGGGCCAGCTCGACGCGGTTGTGCAGCTGCAGCTTCCGCAGCGTCGACTGCACGTGGTTCTCCACCGTGCGGTGGGAAAGCACGAGCCGCTCGGCGATCTGCCGGGCGGTCAGTCCCTTCGCGACCAGGCGCAGGACGTCGGTTTCGCGCTCGGTCAGCCGAGGTGGCTCGGCGCCCTCCGCCGGTGCGTCCGCCATCCGCCGATACTCGCCGAGCACCAGCCCGGCCAGGCCCGCGGTGAACACCGGGTCACCGGCCGCGGTCCGGTGGACGGCGTCGACCAGCTCCACCGCGGACGCCGACTTCACCAGGTAGCCGGACGCGCCCGCCTTCACCGCCTCCAGGACATCCTTGTGCTCACCGCTCGCCGAGAGCACCAGCACCTTCGTCGACGGGAGCGCCGCGGTGATCTCGCGGGTCGCGTCCACCCCCGACGTGCTGCCCAGGTTCAAGTCCATCAGGACGACGTCCGGCTGCACGGTGCGCGCGATCCGCACCGCCGCGTCGGCGTCCGGCGCGGTCGCCCGGACGTCGAAGCCGTGTT
>NZ_MUMI01000289.1 GCF_002155975.1 Amycolatopsis kentuckyensis | reverse complement strand
GCTCATCGCGGTCCTGTCGTGGCTGTTCTTCCGGATCACCCGCGCGAGGGCCGCCCTGTGACCACCCGTTCTTCCGCCGTGGTGACCACGGCGATGTTCGTCGCCGCGGTGTACTTCCTGCTGCCGGTGGTCTGGCTGGCCATCTCCGCCACGAAGTCCGCGTCCGACCTGTCGACGACGTTCGGCCTCTGGTTCTCCGGCAACCACCTGGGTGCCAACCTCCACGACACCGTGACCTTCGGCGACGGCCTCTACCTGCGGTGGCTGGCGAACAGCGCGGTGTATTCGGTGGTGGGGGCCGCGGCGGCCACGCTGCTGTCGGCGATGGCGGGTTACGCCCTGGCCAAGTTCACCTTCCGCGGGCGGGCCTTGACGTTTTCGGCGATCCTCGCCGGGGTGCTCGTGCCGCCGACCGCGCTCGCGGTGCCGCTGTTCCTGATGCTGGCGGGAGCCGGGATGACGAACACGGTGTGGTCGGTGCTGCTGCCGAGCACGATCAGCCCGTTCGGCGTCTACCTGGCCCGCGTCTACGCGGCGGCCTCGGTCCCGGACGAGCTCCTGGAGGCCGGCCGCATCGACGGCGCGGGCGACGTGCGCATGTTCTACACCGTCAGCCTGCGCCTGATGGCCCCGGCGCTGATCACGATCTTCCTGTTCCAGTTCGTCGCGATCTGGAACAACTTCCTGCTCCCCCTGGTGATGCTGACCACCGACCGGCTGTACCCGGTGACGCTCGGGCTGTACACGCTGAACACGCAGATCACGCGGGATCCGGACCTGAAGGCCATCGTGGTCACGGGATCGTTGCTGTCGATCATCCCGTTGATCCTGGCTTTCCTGGCGCTGCAGCGGTTCTGGCGCACGGGACTGGCGGCGGGAGCGGTCAAGGACTGAGGTCCGCGACCGCTTCCGGCTCGTTCCGCGCGCAGTTGGCCAGGATCCCGAACATCGCCGAGGTGACCAGCAACGACGAGCCGCCGTAGGAGATCAGCGGCAACGTCACCCCCGTGACCGGCAGCAGGCCGACGACGTACCCGATGTTGATCGCCGCCTGGGCGACCACGAGCAGGGTCAGCGTCCCCGCCACCAGCCGGATCCACGGGTCGGCCGCCCGGCGGGCGATCCGCGTTCCCACGATCGCGACGCCCGCGTACAGCGCGATCACCCCGGCGCAGCCCACGAAACCCAGTTCCTCCCCGACGAGCGCGAAGATGAAGTCGTTCTCCACGCCGGGCAAGTACCCCCAGTTCGCGCTGCCCCGGCCCAGCCCCCGGCCGAACACCCCGCCGTCGGCGAGGGCGTAGAGCGCCTGGGTCGTCTGGTACGAGCCGTCCGAATCCGACAGGAACGACAGGACCCGGGCCAGCCGGTAGTCCGCGGTCAGGGCCAGCACCGTGAACCCGGCCACCGCCCCGGTGAGCAGGGCCGCGAACAGCCGCCCCGGGATGCCCGCGAACCACAGCAGGCCCAGCATGATCACGCCCAGGGTGATCGTGCCGCTGAGGTTCGGCTGGGCCATCACCAGCGCGAACATCAGCAGCGTCACCGGCACCACCGGCACCAGCAGGTGCCGCCGGCGGTGCAGCAGGTGTTCCTTCGCCACCAGGACGTGCGCGCCCCACAGCACCAGGGCCAGCTTGGCGAACTCGATCGGCTGGACCGACTGCCCGGCGACGACGAACCAGCGCTGGGCCCCGCCGCCGGCCGAGCCCAGCGGGGTGAGCACCAGGACCAGCAGGCCCAGCGCCGCGGCCATCGCCTTGCTCGCCATCGCCCGGATTGTCTTGAGCGGCAAGCGAAGGGCGAGCCAGAACACCACCGCCCCGATCCCCAGGTAGGTGGCGTGCTTGGCGAACAGGTCGTACTGGCCGCCGCCCGTGCGCGGGTCGTAGGACGAGACCGACGACGCGCTCAGCACCATCACCGCCCCGACGAGCCCGAGGATCCCGCTCAGCGCCAGCACGAGGTGGAACGACGCGAGCGGCCGCGCGGATCCGCGTGGACGGCGGGCTCTTTCCCTGACTTCGATGGCGCGAACCTCACCCCGCTCGGGGAAACGGCGGTTCCGTTCCCGGCCAGGCCAAGCTAGCCACCCCCGGCTGGCAAAGTCCTGAGAACGCGGGAACCGGCTCGGCCGGTCGTCGGCCGCGGCAGGAGATCGCGCGGCACCACTCGACCGCGGCAGGACATCTCGTGGCACCAGGCGACCGCGGCAGGATCGCGTGGCGCCACTCGGCCGCGGCAGGAGATCGCGTGGCACCAGGCGAAAGGTTGGCGCTCAACGCGCTCGAGGCGGTCCCTGCGTCAGCGGTGATCCCCGCGCAACGCGTATCGCCGCTCGGCGTACGCGAGATCGTCCCGCCACAACCGGGTGGCGGCCCGGCGCATGAGCGGCCGCAGCACCGGTGCCATGCGGGCGGCCTTGGCGAACCCCGGCCGTCGGGACGCGGCGATCGTCGCCTCGACCACCGCCGTGCGCGGGCGGCCGTCGGGGCCGGGGCCGAGCGGGGTCGCGTGGGTTTCCACCACGCTGCCCGTGCCCTCACCGTCCACAATGGTCATCAGCACCGTGCGGGGGCCCGGGCAGGTGAACTCCGCCACCACCGGGACCCCGATCCGCCCCGCCAGCCGGAACGTCACCTCGACGACGAACTTGTCCTCGGCCTCCGGGACGTCGACCCCCTGCGGCGCCGACAGCACGCGCAGCCGCGCGAACGAATACGGGTGGAACCACGCGCCATGCCACGGGTCGAGGCGGTTGGCGACGACGTCTTCGGGCTCGCAGACCCCGGCCAGCGCCGCCACGGCGTCGACCGTGGTCCCGGGCGGGCGCACCGGCACGATCGGCCGGTCGGTGGGCGGTTCGCCGCCGATCCGGTCGAGGCGGACCCAGGCCAGCACGCCGTCGTCGTGGGCCGGCAGCGCCGTCCAGCCGGGCCGGTCCGCGCCGACGCGCAGGCCGTGCCAGCGGCAGACCAGCTCCCCGCAGTGCACCCGCGCCTGGTCGAGCGGCGCGCCGAGGTGCGGGCACGCGCCCGGGCCGACGAGCAGCGCGCCGTCCGGCCCGCGCCAGGCGACCAGCTCCCGGCCACCCACGCGCACCCCGAACGGCCGGTCGGCGCGGATGTCCCGGGAGGCGGCGAAGACGAACCAGTTGCCCGACGGCCGGGCGCCCGCCCGCTTGACCGCGGCCTCGATCAGCGCGGGGCTGCACTCGGCGTAGGTGGGTTCCTGCCGGGCCCACGCCGGTTCGCGGAACGGCTGCACCGGCCACCGCGCCGGCCAGCGCTCGATCACCTGCCGTTTGAGGTCCACCGGACGCGCTCCCGCCTGCTCCGGCCGGCCGAAAGGACCGGCACGCGAGTCATCCTCGGGCATTTGGAGCGATTGCGCAACGCTTTGGCCGGGTGCTCCGGCCCCGGTTCACGCCTTCAGGCGTTCGGTGGCCAGGTCGACGGCGGCGGCCAGGTCGTTGACCCAGGGGACGTCCCGCTCGGTGCGGCTCTCCCAGCCCGGGCCCGCCGTGACGACGTCGAAGCCGCGCCGTCGCAGCCGCCGCACCAGCAGGTCGTCGGCGGTGCTGGCGGACATCGACCACAGGAACACCACGACCGGGTCGAGCTTGGCGGCGATGGCGACCGTCGTCTCGGCGGGCACCATCTGCCCCAGGTAGACCGCCGGGACGCCGACCTCGACCAGGGCGGCCCGCAGCACCTCCGTCGGCAGGCTGTGCCGCTCCTCCGGGCAGCAGGCCAGCAGCACCACCCGGCCGGGCGGGGTGTTCGCGAAGCCGGCGCTGTAGCGCTGCAGCGCCAGCGAGATCTCGCCGGTCAGCGCCCATTCGGACTCGAAGCAGACGTCGCCGCGCAGCCAGCGGCCGCCGAGGTGGCGCAGCACCGGGACGAGCACTTCGGTCCACGCCGCCGCGGGGCCGAGCGCGTCCAGCGTTTCGTCCAGCAGCGCGGCCAGCGACGCGAATTCGAGACTCTCCGCGGCCCGCTCGAGCTCTTCGGCGCGCCGGTCGGCGGACACTTCGGGGGCCGCTTCGCCGGCATCGGAGAACGCCGCCGCGGCGGCCTCCCTGGCCCGCAGGCCGCGGTCGATGAGCCGCTGCATGTACTGCAGGCGGCGGACGTCGGCGTCGGAGTAGCGCCGGTGCCGCCCGTCGTCGCGCAGCGTCGGGCCGACCCCGTAGCGCGCGGCCCAGGTCCGCAGCGTCACCGGCGAGACGCCCAGCAGTTCGGCGACCTTGCCGGGCGTCCACGAGCCCCCGGCCCGGCCACCCACTGCGTCGACGTCCATCACCACCACGTTCCCACACGCCAGGGACGTCCACCGGCGTGCGGTCACCGCACGGTGACGCCCGGCGGAACAGCCGGCGACCGGCCGTGTCCGCTTCAACGGATACGGCATCGGGCGCCGGTCCGACACTCCCGGCGCCGAAGAAGCACCCTCCGGACGGGGCTTTGTGACTCAACTCACAGTTTATTCGGGTCGTCAGGGTCTGGCCGCGCTCCGCCCTCGACAGCCGATGGCCCGATCGAATCGCTTGTGCAACGCTCTGCGGAGACAGCCCCGGCCGCCTTAGCCGACCCTGCGGGAACGCTCCGACGTCTTGCTCGGTTCCGCATCGATCTCCGGGAGGGCGCCGAGGCGGGTGCGCTCGGCGCTGAGGGTCAGCCGGTACCCGAGCAGGAGCAGCACGTGGAGCAGGTAGAGCCAGAGGACCAGCGCCGAGACCGCGCCGACCGCCACCAGGCCGCCGAACGGCACGCTCCAGTCCAGCGGGATGGCCAGGAACAGGAGGAACCCGTGGAAGAACCCGGTGAGCACCGCGGCCACGGCGAACGCGCCCGCCACCAGCGGCCCGCGGCGCACGCCGCGCGGGGCACTGCCGGCGAAGACGATCGCGGTCACCGCCGCGATGATCAGCCAGTCGATGTGGAACGACAGCGTGATGCCCCAGAACGTCGCCCAGCCGCCGCGCGTGTAGTAGCCGGCCACCGCGTCGGCGGTGGCCAGCGGCGCGATCGCCAGGGTCGGGCTGAGGACCAGGACGGGCACGAACATCAGCCGCCCCCGCCAGCCGACGAGGGCCCCGGCGGGCCGGCCGGCGACCTGGACGAGGCCGCGCAGCAGGCCTTCGCCGTAGAAGGTGGCCGGCAGCAGGGTGACGAGCAGCGCGGTCCACGGCGTCCCGAGCGCGGCCGTGGCCAGCGCTTCGAGCGCCGGTCCCGGGCCGTGGCCGGCCGGCAGCGCGTCGGCCCAGCGGGAGACGCCGTGGCGGACGAACTCCGGCGAGCCCAGGAACGCGGCACCCCGCAGGGCGACGAGCACCAGCGGCACGACGGCCAGCACGGCGAAGAACGTCACGCCGGCGGCCCACAGCGACAGGTCCCGGCCGCGGAGTTCCCGGACGGCGTCGCGCAGGACGACGCCCGCCCGGCGGACCACCTCGGTCACTCCGGCACCCCCGGCCGCCAAGACGACGAAGTCGCCGGCTGGTCCCGAGCCCACGAGCACGACGTGTCGGGCAGCGCGCTCGCCGTCGGCTGGCTACGGGCGATCCACCTGCTGGCCCGCCCGGTGCTGGGGGTGCCGCCCGACGTGCTGACGGGCTGCGGGGTGCTGAGCGCGCTGGCCGCGGTCTGGGCGGCTTCGCTGGGCGGTGACGCGCTGTGGCTCGCCCTGGTGGCGATCGTGGCCACGGGCGTGTTCGACGGCCTGGACGGCGCGGTGGCGTTGCGGACGGGCCGGGCCCGCCCGCAACGCCACCGCGCC
>NZ_MUMI01000288.1 GCF_002155975.1 Amycolatopsis kentuckyensis | reverse complement strand
CTGGGGCGGCTTGATCGACCTGCCCGCGGGGTGGCTCGAAGGTTCGGACGGCGAAGCCCCGCTTGGTCCAGCGCCTGCCGAGCGGCCGGGCGGCGAATCCCCGGCCGCCACCGGCCGGATCGGTGAACTCCTCGTCCAAGCCCTGGCGGACCCGGCCGAAGACCAGGTCGCCCTCCGCGCGGACGGCCGGTTCGCCCGGCGGCTCACCCCCGTCACCGGCACCCCCGCCGGCCGGCCGTGGCAACCCCGCGGCACGGTGCTCGTCACCGGCGGCACCGGCGCCCTCGGCGCGCACGTCGCCCGCTGGCTCGCCACCGCGGGTGCCGACCGGATCGTCCTCACCAGCCGCCGCGGCACCCACGCCCCGGGCGCCGAACACCTGGCACGAGAACTCACCGGCCTGGGCGCCGAAGTCACCATCACCGCCTGCGACGTCGCCGACCGCACCGCGCTCGCCGCCGTGCTCGACGACATCCGCGACGAGCTGACCGCCGTCGTCCACGCGGCCGGCACCGGGGGAGCGACCCCACTCGACGACCCGGACCTCGGGGCCTTCGCGGCCATCTCGGACGCCAAGGTGAGCGGCGCCGAAAACCTCGACTCGCTCCTCGGCGACACCGAACTCGACGCCTTCGTCCTGTTCTCCTCGATCGCCGGCATCTGGGGCAGCGGCAGCCAAGCCGCCTACGGCGCGGCCAACGCCTTCCTCGACGCGCTGGCCGAAGCCCGGCGCGCCCGTGGGCTGGCCGCGACCGCGATCGCCTGGGGCCCGTGGGCCGACGGCGGCATGGCGGCCGACCACGACGCCGAGGACTACCTGCGCCGTCGCGGCCTGACGCCGCTGCGGCCCGCCCTCGCCGTCCGCGCCCTCGCCGGTGCGGTCGGCCGGGACGAGACCACACTGACCCTGGCCGACGTCGACTGGACGCGGTTCGTGCCCGCCTTCACCTCCGCCCGCCCGAGCGCCCTGCTGCTCGGCGTGCCGGCCGCGCGGAAGGTCCTCGAAGCGGAGGTCCCCGAGAGCGACCTGCGCGAGAAGCTGGCCGGCCCGGACGCCGAACGGACGCTGCTCACCCTGGTCCGCACCGAGGCCGCGGTCGCGCTGGGGCACCGCGGGGCCGACGCCGTCCCCGCCGCGCGCCCGTTCACCGAGCTGGGCTTCGACTCCCTGACCTCGGTCGAGTTCCGCAACCGCCTCGCGGCGGCGGCCGGCGTGGCCCTGCCCGCGACGGTCGTCTTCGACCACCCGACCCCGGCGGCACTCGCGCAACACCTCCTCGACGTCCTCCGGCCGGGTGCCGCCGATCCCGGGGAAGCCCGGATCCGGGAGGCGCTGGCCACCGTGCCGCTGGCCCGCTTCCGCGACGCCGGGCTGATGACGGCGCTGCTGGAGCTGGCCGGGCTCGACGACGGCGGCACCGACGACACCGACACCGTGGACGACCTCGACGCCGAAGCCCTGGTGCGGCTGGCCCTCGACGGTACCGATTCCCGATGACCCCCTCCTGGAGCTGAACCATGGCCACGCCCGAGAAGGTGCTCGACGCGCTGCGCGCCTCCGTGAAGGAGGCCGAGCGGCTGCGGCGGCAGAACCGGCAGCTCGTCGAGGCCGCGACCGAGCCGATCGCCATCGTCGCGATGGCGTGCCGGTTCCCCGGCGGCGTGCGTTCGCCGGAAGGGCTGTGGGACCTGGTGGCCCGCGGCGAGGACGCCGTCTCGGCGTTCCCCGCCAACCGCGGCTGGGACACCACCGCGCTGTTCGACGACACCGGCCGCCCGGGCACGACCTATGCGCGAGAAGGCGCCTTCCTGCACGACGCCGACCTCTTCGACGCCGGCTTCTTCGGCATCTCGCCGCGGGAGGCCCTGGCGATGGACCCCCAGCAGCGGCTGCTGCTGGAGACGTCATGGGAAGCCTTCGAGCGCGCCGGGATCGACCCGGCGTCGTTGCGAGGCAGCCGGACCGGCGTGTTCGTCGGCTCCAACGGCCAGGACTACCTCACCCTGCTGCGCTCGTCGGCGGAGGACGTCGAGGGCTACCTCGGCACCGGCAACGCGGCGAGCGTCGTCTCCGGACGGCTGGCGTACCTGTTCGGGTTCGAGGGCTCGGCGCTGACCGTCGACACGGCGTGCTCGTCGTCGCTGGTCGCCCTGCACCTCGCTGCGCAGGCGCTGCGCCAGGGCGAATGCGACCTGGCGCTGGCCGGCGGGGTCACCGTGATGGCGACGCCGGGGACGTTCGTCGAGTTCAGCCGCCAGCGCGGCCTCGCCCCGGACGGCCGGGTCAAGGCCTTCGCCGAGGCGGCCGACGGCACCGGCTGGGGCGAAGGCGCCGGCGTGCTGCTGGTCGAGCGGCTGTCGGACGCGCGGCGCCACGGTCATGAGGTCCTCGCGGTGGTGCGCGGCTCGGCGGTCAACTCCGACGGCGCGTCCAACGGCCTCACCGCCCCCAACGGCCCGGCCCAGCAGCGGGTGATCAAGGCGGCCCTCGACAACGCCCGGCTGTCCACTTCGGACGTCGACGTCGTCGAGGCGCACGGCACCGGCACCACCCTCGGCGACCCGATCGAAGCCCAGGCCCTGCTGGCCACTTACGGTCAAGACCGGGAAACGCCGTTGTGGCTGGGTTCGGTGAAGTCGAACATCGGCCACACCCAGGCGGCGGCCGGGGTGGCCGGGGTGATCAAAATGGTCATGGCCATGCGGCACGGGGTCCTCCCGAAAACCTTGCACGTCGACACCCCTTCGTCCCATGTGGACTGGTCCGCCGGTTCGGTGGAGCTGCTGACCGAGCCGCGCGCCTGGACGGCCGACCGTCCGCTGCGGGCGGCGGTGTCCTCGTTCGGCGTCAGCGGCACCAACGCGCACACCATTCTCGAGTCGGTTCCGCCCGCCGAGCCGGTGCTCACGGAAGCGCCGGTGGGCACGCTGACGCCGTGGCCGGTGTCGGCGAAGAGCCCGGAAGCGTTGCAGGCACAGATTTCCCGTCTTGCCGAGGTGACGGCCGACCCCGCGGACATCGCCCGGGCGCTGACCACCCGGACCGCACTCGAGCACCGCGCGGTCGTCCTCGAAGCGAACGTGATCACCGGGGAGGCCCGGGAAGATGCCCGCTTGGCGGTGTTGTTCACCGGCCAGGGGGCGCAGCGGGTCGGGATGGGCCGCGAGCTGTACGAGCGGTTTCCGGTGTATGCCTCGGCTTTCGACGAGGTCTGTGCGCATTTTGATCCGTCGTTGCGTGCGGCTTTTGATGATGCCGAGCGCTTGGAGCGGACGGAGTTCACTCAGCCGGCGTTGTTCGCTCTCGAGGTCGCCCTGTTCCGCCTGGTTGAGTCCTTCGGTGTCCGCCCGGATTTCGTGGCGGGGCATTCGATCGGGGAGATTTCGGCCGCGCACGTGGCAGGTGTGCTGTCCCTGTCTGATGCCTGCACGCTGGTGGCGGCTCGGGCGTCGTTGATGCAGGCGTTGCCGTCGGGTGGGGCGATGGTGTCGATCGCCGCGCCGGAGTCGGCCATCACGCTTACCGCGGGTGTCTCGATCGCGGCGGTGAACGGCCCGGAATCGGTGGTGATTTCCGGCGAGGAGTCCGCGGTTCTCGCCATCGCGGCCCAGTTCCCGAAGACCAAGCGCCTCTCGGTGAGCCACGCGTTCCATTCGCCGTTGATGGACCCGATGCTGGCGGACTTCCGTGCGGTGGCGGAGTCGTTGACGTATCACCCGGCGCGGATACCGGTGCTCTCGAATGTGAGCGGTGCTCTCGCTTCGGCGTTCACGGCGGATTACTGGGTGCGGCACGTGCGGGAGACGGTCCGGTTCGCCGACGGCATCGCCGCCCTCGAAGCCGAAGGGGTCCGCACCTTCCTCGAACTCGGTCCCGACGGCGTCCTCAGCGCGATGGTGCCGGGGGCAGCCTTCTCCGTGCTGCGGCGGGACCGTGCCGAGGAGCGCACGCTGCTGACCGCCCTCGCCGGAGTGTGGGTCCGCGGCGGCGCCGTCGACTGGGCCGCCCACCTGCCCGCCGGGCCGCGGACCGACCTGCCCACCTACCCGTTCCAGCGCGAACGGTTCTGGCCGACGCCGGCCGGCGGACAGCTCGACGTGGCTGCCCTCGCCGCTGAACTCGGCCTCCCCGAGGACACCTTGCGCCCCGCGCTGGCGGCCGCGCGGCAACGCCGTGCCGAGGTCGGCCGGTACCGGGTCAGCTGGACGCCCCTGGCGCCCGCCGGGGCTCCGGCGCTGACCGGGGACTGCCTCGTCGTCGACCCGACCCCGCAGCTCGAAGCCGCCCTGGCCGGGTGGGACGGCCGCGTGGTCCGGCTCGACGGTCCGGTCACCGCCGAGGACCTCCGCGGCCTCGAACCGGTCGTCGTGCTCAGCGGCGCCGGCCCGGAACCGGCTGCCGGCCTCATCCGGGCCCTGGGCGACGCCGGGATCGAAGCGCCGCTGTGGTGCGTCACCTCGGGCGCCGTCCGGGTCACCGACGCGGACGGCGGCCCGGATCCGGACCAGGCCGCCGTCTGGGGCCTCGGCCGCGTCGCCGCGCTCGAACACCCCGGCCGCTGGGGCGGCCTGATCGACCTGACGTCCACTGTGGACCCGAAGGCGTTCCAGGCCCTGCTCGGCGGCGACGAGGACCAGGTCGCCGTGCGTGCGGACGGGGCCTTCGGCCGCCGGCTCGAGCACGCGCCACCGGCGGGTCCGAAGTGGACCCCGCGCGGCACGGTGCTCGTCACCG
>NZ_MUMI01000287.1 GCF_002155975.1 Amycolatopsis kentuckyensis | reverse complement strand
CGCCGACCGGCCAGGACGACGTGCTCGGCGCCGTCGTCCTGGCCGGTCGGCGCGGCGGCGAGGCGCCGGACGACCGCGTGACGGTCGTGGCGTGCGACGTCGCCGACCGGGAGGCGGTCGCGGCCCTGCTGGCCGAGCACCCCGTCACAGCGGTGGTGCACGCGGCGGGCGTCCTCGACGACGGCGTCGTCGACACCCTGACCGGCGACCGCTTCGCCGAGGTCCTGCGGGCCAAGGTGACCGGCGCCCGGCTCCTCGACGAGCTGGCCGGCGACCTCGACGCCTTCGTCCTGTTCTCCTCGCTCGCCGGCACGGTCGGCGCCGCGGGCCAGGCGAACTACGCGGCCGCCAACGCCGAGCTGGACGCCCTCGCCCAGTGCCGCCGCGCGTCCGGCCGGGCGGCCGTCTCGATCGCCTGGGGACCGTGGGCGGGCGAGGGCATGGCCGCCGAAAACGCCGACCGGATGCGGCGCGCCGGAGTCACCCCGCTGCCCGCGGCCGGCGCCGCGGCGGTCCTCGGCCGGATCACGCGGTCGCAGGTCGTCGCCGACATCGACTGGGACACTTACCCCGCGACCCGGCCGTTCTTCGCCGAGCTGGCCCCGGCGGCTCCGGTCGTCGCGGCGCCGGCCGGGCTCGGTGAGCGGCTGGCCGGGCTGTCCGCGGCCGATGCCGGCGACCTGGTCCTCGACGTCGTCCGCGAGCACGTCGCCGCGGTGCTCGGCCACGGCCGGGCCGCCGACGTCGCCCCGGACCGGGCGTTCAGCGAAACCGGCTTCACGTCGCTGACCGCGGTCGAACTGCGCAACCGGCTGGACCGCCTCACCGGGCTGAACCTGCCGGCGACGCTCGTTTTCGACCACCCGTCGCCGTCCGCGCTGGCCCGGCACCTGACCGCGGAACTGCGGGAGGACGAGCGCACGGTCGACGGATTGCTCGACGAACTCGGCCGCGTCGGCGCCACCCTCGGCGAGGCCGACCGGGTCCGCGTCGCCGAACGGCTGCGGCTGCTCACCGCGGGCTGGGCGGGCGAACCGGCCGCCCCGAGCCTCGAATCGGCCAGCGACGAGGAGATGTTCGACCTCCTCGGCAAAGAGTTCGGCATCTCCTGATCCCGCGCCCGCGACCTACGGAGTGAGAAGACGATGGACAACGAGGAGAAGCTCCGCTACTTCCTCAAGCGGGTCACGGCCGATCTGCAGGACACCCGCCGCCGGCTCCAGGAGGCGCAGGCCACCGAGCCGGTCGCGATCGTCGGCCTCGGCTGCCGGTTCCCGGGCGGCGTCCGCACCCCGGCGCAGCTGTGGGACCTGGTCGCGGGCGGGCACGACGCGATCTCCGGCTTCCCCGAGGACCGCGGCTGGGAACTCGGCTCGCTCTACGACCCGGACCCGGAGGCGCCCGGGACGTCGTACGTGCGCGAAGGCGGCTTCCTCGACGGCGTCGCGGACTTCGACGCCGGGTTCTTCGGCATCTCCCCGCGCGAAGCGCTGGCCATGGACCCGCAGCAGCGGCTGCTGCTGGAGACGTCCTGGGAGGCCCTCGAACACGCGGGCATCCGGCCACCGTCGCTGAAGGGCAGCCGGACGGGCGTGTTCGTCGGCTCCAACGGCCAGGACTACGGCACCCTCATGCTCGGCTCCGCCGAAGCCCTCGAAGGACACCTCGCGACGAGCAACGCCGCGAGTGTCCTTTCCGGACGCGTCGCCTACGCGTTCGGCCTGGAGGGACCGACGCTCACGGTCGACACGGCGTGCTCGTCGTCGCTGGTCGCGTTGCACCTGGCGGTGCAGGCGCTGCGGCAGGGGGAGTGCGACCTCGCGCTCGCCGGCGGCGTGACCGTGCTGCCGACCCCGGGGTCGTTCATCGCGTTCAGCCGGCTGCGCGGCCTGGCCCCGGACGGCCGGTGCAAGGCGTTCGCCGAATCCGCCGACGGCACCTCGTGGGGCGAGGGCAGCGGCGTGGTCGTCGTGGAACGGCTGTCCGACGCGCGCCGCCACGGCCACCCGGTCCTGGCCGTCGTGCGCGGCTCGGCGGTGAATTCCGATGGCGCTTCGAACGGGTTGACCGCGCCGAACGGCCCCTCGCAGCAGCGGGTGATCCGGGCGGCACTGGCCGACGCCGGTCTGTCCACTTCGGACGTCGATGTGGTCGAAGCGCACGGCACCGGCACGACGCTGGGCGACCCGATCGAGGCACAGGCGCTGCTGGCCACCTACGGTCAAGAGCGCGAAACGCCGTTGTGGCTCGGCTCGGTGAAGTCGAACATCGGGCACACCCAGGCCGCGGCCGGGGTGGCCGGGGTGATCAAGATGGTCATGGCGATGCGCCACGGCGTGCTGCCGCCGACCCTGCACGTCGACGAACCGTCGTCGCGGGTGAACTGGGCGGCGGGCGCGGTCGAGCTGCTCACCGAGCGCCGCGCGTGGCCGTCGGACCGGCCGCGCCGGGCCGCGGTCTCCGCCTTCGGCATGAGCGGCACCAACGTGCACACGATCCTGGAACAGGCCGAGGACCTCCCGGCCGCCGGGCCCGACGAGCCCGGCCGGGTCGTGCCCTGGGTGCTGTCCGCGCGGTCGCCCGAGGCCCTTCGCGCCCAGGCCGCCGCGCTCGCGGACGTCACCGCGCCGATCGGCGACGTCGGGCTGTCCCTGGCGACGACGCGGTCCGCGTTCGACCACCGCGCGGTCGTCGTCGGCGACCGCGACGGCCTGTCCGCCGGGCTCGCCGCGCTGGCCGGGGACCTCCCGGCCTCCGCCGTCGTCAAGGGGACGGCCGCGGCGGGCAAGGTCGCGATGGTGTTCCCCGGCCAGGGTTCGCAGTGGGCCGGGATGGCCGTCGAGCTCCTCGGCGAGTCCGCGGTGTTCGCCGCGCGGATGGCGGACTGCGCGGACGCGCTGTCGTCCTTTGTGGACTGGCAGTTGACCGACGTCATCCGCGACGCCGCGATGCTGGAGCGGGTCGACGTCGTGCAGCCCGCGTTGTTCGCGGTGATGGTTTCGCTCGCCGGGCTCTGGCGCTCGTACGGGGTCGAGCCCGCCGCCGTCGTCGGGCACTCGCAGGGCGAGATCGCCGCCGCGGTCGTCTCGGGCGCGTTGTCCCTCGAGGACGGTGCCCGGGTCGTCGCCCTGCGCAGCCAGGCGATCCTGGCCCTGGCCGGCGAGGGCGGCATGGTGTCGATCGCCGAATCCGCCGACGCGGTGGCCGCCCGGATCGCGCCCTGGGGCGAGCGGCTGTCGGTCGCCGCGATCAACGGCCCGTCCGCGGTGGTCGTCTCCGGGACCCCGGACGCGCTCGACGAGCTGGTGGCGTCCTGCACCGACGTCCGCGCGAAGCGGGTTCCCGTCGACTACGCGTCGCATTCGCCGCAGGTGGAACGGATCCGGGACCGCCTCCTCGAAGTCCTGGCCCCGATCCGGCCGCGAGCGGCCACGACCGGGTTCTTCTCCACGGTCACCGGCACGTGGCTCGACGGCACCGAACTCGACGCCGAGTACTGGTACACCAACCTCCGCCGTCCGGTCCGGCTCGACACCGCCGTGGCCGCGCTGACGGGCCAGGGCTTCCGCACCTTCGTCGAAGTCTCCCCGCACCCGGTGCTGACCATGGCGATCGGCGGCGACGAGGTGGCCGCGCTCGGCTCGCTGCGCCGCGGCGAAGGCGGCCTCGCCCGGTTCCACACCTCGCTGGCCGAAGCCTGGGTGCACGGCGTCGACGTCCGCTGGGACGACGCGTTCCCCGGCGCCCGCCGCACCGAACTGCCGACATACGCGTTCCAGCACGAACGCTACTGGCCTCGGCTGGTCTCCGGCGGTGACGCGAGCGGTCTCGGCCTGACCCCGGCCGGGCACCCGCTGCTCGGCGCGGTCGTGTCCCTCGCCGGCTCGGGCGGCACGGTCCTCACCGGCAAGCTTTCGCTGTCCAGCCTGCCGTGGCTGGCCGACCACCGCGTGCGCGGGGAAGTCCTGCTGCCGGGCACGGCGTTCGTCGAGCTCGCCCTCCGGGCCGGCGACCAGGCCGGCCGCCGCACCCTGGACGAGCTGACCCTGGAAGTCCCGCTGGTCCTGCCCGCGCAGGGC
>NZ_MUMI01000286.1 GCF_002155975.1 Amycolatopsis kentuckyensis | reverse complement strand
CTCATCACCGGCGGCACCGGCGCCCTCGGCGCCACCGTGGCCCGCTGGGCCGCGAACGCCGGCGCCGACCACCTCGTCCTCCTCAGCCGCCGCGGCCCCCGAGCCCCCGGCGCCGCCGAACTCGTCGAGGACCTCCAGGCCGCCGGGGCGCAGGCGACCGTCCTCGCCTGCGACGTCTCCGATCGCGACGACCTGGCCAGGGCCATCGACCGGATCCCCCAGGTCACGGCCGTCGTCCACGCCGCCGGAGCCAGTCAGGCCACCGCCTTCGCCGAGCTGGCCGACGACGAGTTCCGCAGGATCCTCCAAGCCAAGGTCGCCGGCGCCGAGAACCTCGACCGGCTCCTCGGTGACGACCTCGATGCCTTCGTCCTCTTCTCTTCCATCTCCGGCGTCTGGGGCGCGGGCGGCCAGACCGCCTACGCCGCCGCCAACGCGCAGCTCGACGCCCTCGCCGCCGGCCGGCGCGCCGCCGGGCGGGTCGCCACCTCCGTTGCCTGGGGGCCCTGGGCCGGCAGCGGGATGGCCGCCGGTGCCGCCGAGCAGGAGCACCTCCGCCGCCGGGGGCTGACGCCGTTGTCGCCCGCCGGGGCGCTCAATGCGCTCCGGACCGCCGTCGGGGCGGGGGAGACCTCGGTGGTCGTCGCCGATGTCGACTGGGCTCTGTTCGCCGCCGCCTTCACCGCTACCCGGCCGAGCCGGCTGCTGAACGAACTGCCCGAGGCGAAGCTGCCCGAAGCGAAGCCGGCTGAGCCGAAGCGCCTCGCCCCCGCGGACCTGCTCACCCTGGTCCGGACCGAAGCCGCGCAGGTGCTGGGGCACGCCACGACCGCCGCCGTGGACGCCAAGCGGGCCTTCACCGAACTCGGCTTCGACTCGCTCACCGCCGTCGAGCTGCGGAGCCGGCTCGCCGCCGAGACCGGGCTCAGCCTGCCGCCGACCCTCGTCTTCAACCACCCCAACGCCACCGCGCTCGCCGAGCACCTGCAGGCGCAGCTGGGCGACGGCGCCCCGAGCGTCCTGGCCGAGCTCGACCGCCTCGAAGCGGCCCTGGCCGCCGGCGACCCCGACCGGCTGACGCGCACCGAACTCGCCGTCAGGCTGCAATCCCTGCTGAGCCGCTACTCCGAACGAGAAGAAAAGACCGGTGAACTCGATTTCGCCGATGACGACGCACTTCTCGAATTCATCAACAATGATCTCGGCAAATTGTGAGTCGCCGTAAAAGCCCGCGATTTTCCTGCGTAGGGGCCCCTGTAAGGGGGGATCTTTAGGGGTTGTAGGCCCAAAACCGGTCCCATAGCCTCACTTTGATGCCACTTCGGCGCGCGGATGTGCCGGGTGTCCGCACTTCGCTGGAGAAAAGGCTGGTGGCACTGACATGGCCGACGAGGAGACGCTGCGCGAGCACCTCAGGTGGGTCACGACCAATCTGCACCAGACACGCCGGCGGCTGCAGGCGGTGGAAGAAGCCGAACAGGAACCGATCGCGATCGTCGGCATGGGCTGCCGGCTGCCCGGCGGCGTCAAAAGCCCGGAACAGCTGTGGGACCTGGTCGCCGCGGGCACCGACGCCGTCACCGGATTCCCCGAGAACCGCGGCTGGGACCTCGACGCGCTCCGCGACCCCGATCCGGACCGGCCCGGCACCTCCCACACCGCGTCCGGCGGCTTCCTGCACGACGTCGCCGACTTCGACGCCGGCTTCTTCGGCATCTCCCCGCGCGAAGCCCTCGCCATGGACGCCCAACAGCGGCTGCTCCTGGAGACGACCTGGGAGGCCATCGAACGCGCCCGCATCGACCCGGCTTCGCTGGCCGGCTCGGAGACCGGCGTCTTCGTCGGCAACACCGGCCAGGACTACGCGAACCTCATGCGCGGCGCCGGCGACAACCTCGAAGGGCACCTGCTCACCGGGACCGCGACCGCCGTCGTCTCCGGACGGCTGGCGTACTTCCTCGGCCTCGCCGGTTCCGCCGTCACGGTCGACACGGCCTGTTCGTCCTCGCTCGTCGCGCTGCACTGGGCGTGTCACGCGCTCCGCCGCCGCGAGTGCTCGCTGGCCCTCGCCGGCGGCGTGACCGTCCTGTCCACCCCGGCGGCGTTCGTCGCGTTCAGCCGGCAGCGCGGTCTGGCCCCCGACGGCCGCTGCAAGTCCTT
>NZ_MUMI01000285.1 GCF_002155975.1 Amycolatopsis kentuckyensis | reverse complement strand
GACCGCCGGGAACGGGACCTGCGCGAACGGCAGGAACAGGCCGCGAAGGTCACCGCGTGGATCGAGTACGCCGGCGGTCAGGGCTACATGGTCGTCTCCAACGCGAACGCCGAGGCGGTCAACCACGTCGTCGTCTCGTTCGACCTCGTGCACAACCTGCCGATGACCGGGTCCACGCTGCACCGCGGGCCGAACATCGAGGACGACGAATACCTCTACGCCATCCTGCCGCCCGGGAAGTGGCGGATGCCGATCCGCGAGGAGTGGCAGCGCCCGGACATGACACCCGGGGTGATGCTCGCCTTCACCGACTCGCGGAACGGCCACTGGCTCCGCCTGACCGACGGACGGCTGATCCCGAAGGACCACAACGTCGTCACCCGGCGGAAGATCCGCTTCCCGCAGCGGATCAGCGTGCCCGAGAGCTACTGACCAGCTTCGCCAGCTGCCGCAGCCGGACGTCCGGCAGGTAGGCCCGGCTCAGCGCCAGCCCGATGCGCGGAAGATCGGCCTCGTCGCGGAAAGCCAGGTACAGCGGGACGTGCCGCGGCTGGAACTTCGCCTTGAACGCGTGCAGGGAACGGAATCCGTAGTACGGCTCCATCACGCGGCCCAGCGACTCCAGTGCCCGGTCCACCGGGCGCGCCGGGAACCCGTCGCCGCTGCGGGCCAGGGGAGCGCCCGACAGCGAGACGAACCGCGCCCCTTCTTCGCGGAAGGCCAGGCACGCCGACGCGATCAGGAATTCCATCACCGGCCGGAAGCCGTGGGCGCTGCGGCGCATGACGTCCAGCGTCCAGCCGCCGATCTTGCCCGCGCCGGTGTGGACCGGCAGCCACGACGTCACGCCGTGGACGGTGCCTTCCGCGTCGACCGCCAGGCCGACCCGGGTCGCCGGGTCCATCGCCTCGTCGAGGCCGCCGAGGGTGAAGCCCATCTCCGGCATGGCCTTGCCGGACATCCACTCCTCCGACAGCGCCCGGACCTGCGCCAGGATCGGCTCGGGCTGGTCGGCCAGGCGGACCAGCCGGAACTCGATGTCCTGCTTGGCCGCCTTGTTCAGCGCCGAGCGGACGTCCTGCCACGCCTTGCCGCGGAACTCGAGGCCGTCGAGGTCGAGCACGTTGTCCTCGGCCACCTGGACGTGCTGCCAGCCCAGCTCGCGCGTCGCCGCGACGGTGGCTTCCGTCGCCGAGAACACGCACGGCACCAGCCCGGAGTTCTCGCACATCAGGGCGAATTCGGTGACCGTGGCGGCCGCCGTGCCGTCCGGCGCGATCGGATCGCCGAGCGCGACCGCGACCCCCGCGTGGCGGCGGTAGGCGAGGTAGGACCGGCCGTCCTCGCGGACGAAGTAGGTGTTGCGCGGCCAGGTCGTCATCCACGACAGCGTGCTGCCGCCGTGGTGCCCCAGGAGGCTGCGGGCCAGCGCGGGCCCCGGGCCCTGGGCGTGGCGCCGCAGCCGGCGGCGGGAAGGAACGCGGAAGGCGTGCCGCGCGGCGATCAGGACGGCCAGCTCGACCGTCCACAGGAGATTGTCCACGAAGAACAGCGGCAGGCCCGCGGTGTCGTAGTCGCCGCCGAAGATGTCGGCCACCCCGAGGAGCGTCGCGACGGCGAGCCCCTGCACGGTCACGAACGCCGACAGCCCGATCGCCCAGCGCCACGCGACGCGGCTGCCCTTGCGCAGCCCGTTGAGCATCGGCACCACCAGCAGGACCAGGATGCCGAGCTCCGGCGCGGACAGCGAGACGCCGTCGTCGGAACCGAACGGGCCGTCGCCGGGCACCAGGAACATCACGATCTCGGCGATGGTGAGCAGCAGCAGTCCGGCCACGGCCAGCACCCGCCACTCCCGCAGGTTCGGGGCCGCCTGCGCGCCGACCCGCCGCGCCCCGACCAGGCGCTTGCCGAGCGGAAGGGCCAGCAGCAGCGCGAAGAAGTGCACCAGGTCGGCCAGCGTGCCGACGTAGACGATCGCGACCCCGGCGTACACGCACAGCCCGGCCCGCAGCCGCAGGGCCCACGGCGGCCGCAGGGTCGCGCTGGCGATCGCCACCGCGGCCAGCGCGCCACCGGAGAACCCGACGTCGAGGCTGCCCGCGACCCGCTCGGCCCACAGCCAGCCGGAGTTGCGGGACAGCGCGAGGAACTGGGTCGCGACGAGCACCGCGACGAACTGGCCGCCGATCGTCACGGCCATCGCGCGCCGCGTCCCCAGTTTCCACTCGGCGAAGCCGGCGAAGAGCGCGAAGCTGCCGACCATCGGGAGGTAGTACCAAGGGATGACGGCGAAGAACGGCCCGGTGAGCATGGTCCACCACCGGCCCGCCTCCAGTGAGGGCAGCCCGTAGGCGACGAACGGGTAGACCGCGCGGTCTTCGGCGGCGTTCCACAGCGCCCCGGTCGCGACGGCCAGCACGAGCATGGCGAGCGTGACGCCGCTGGTGAACGGCAGCCGCTGTCTGAGCACCGCAACCGTGCTCCGGATGCGTCCCCCTCCGGCGGGCTTGGCCGCCGCCTCTGCTTGAGTCATGGGGAAGAGTCTGTCGAGTTCCCGCCACGACGGACATCGGGCAAGGGAACGAGATTTCCCCTAGGGGTGTCGTCCTTTCGGCTGAGGGATGTCCCCCTCCGCAGGAGGATGTCAGCCGAGGACCGCCCGCCGGACCGCGTCGGTGTCGGTCAGGTCGGGCAGCACCGTGTGCGCGCCCTCGGCCAGCAGCTCCTCGGCGGAGTAGTGCCCGGTGGCCACGGCGACGGAGACCGCGCCGTTGGCCACGGCAGCCCGGACGTCGTTCGGCGTGTCGCCGATGACGACCACGGTGTCGGCGCCGAACTCGGTGCCGTGCTTGGCCGCCGCCAGCGCCATCGCGTGCGGGACCAGGTCCGGGCGGTGCACCGAGAGCGTGCCGTAGCCGCCGATCTCCAGGTCGAGGTGCTCGTCCGGGCCGAACGGGGCGAGCTTGTGCCGCGAGATCTCCGGCAGGTTGCCGGTGACGAGCGTCTGCACGACGTCGCCGCCGGCGGCGAACGCGGTCAGCGCCTCGGCCGCGCCCGGCAGCGCGCGAGCCGTCTCCGCGAAGGTGTGCCGGTGGCGTTCCGACTCCGCCACCAGGGCCTTGAACAGCGCCTGGATGGTCTCCTCCGCGGCCTCGAAGCCGTTCGCGGTGAGCAGGTCGGTCGTCGTCGCCCGTTCGGTGCGGCCGCCGAACACCGGGTGCACGCGCAGGGTCGCCCCGGTCGCGGCGGTGAACGCTGTCCCGTACCAGGCCGCGCCCAGCTCGGAGAAGTCCACGAGCGTGTGGTCGATGTCCCAGAGCACCAGCCGCTTCTTCGTCACGTGTCCGAGGCTACCGGGGACTTTATTCAACGCGCGTTGACTTCTGGGCGGCCGGGTCGTACCTTGAGGCGTAATTCAACAAGTGACGAATAAATGGAGGCAGTGATGACCCGTCCCGCAGGGGCGCTCGCCCTGGTCGCCGCCCTGGCCGGCGCGCTGGTGGCGGTGGTGCTCGGATTCCTCACCTTCGGCGCGCAGGCCACCGTCGCGCCCGACGGCGTCCCGGTCGCCGTCGCCGCACCGCCGGAGATCGCCCAGCGCATCGCCGCGCACGGCGGCGGCCAGCTCGCCTGGACCGTCGCGACCCCGGCCGAAGCGCGGCAGCTGCTGGAGGACAAGAAGGTCTACGGCGTGCTCGAGCTCGCGCCGGGACCGGCCGCGACGGTCGTGACTTCGGGGGCGGTCAACCCGGCCGGTACCCAGGTCGCGCAGCAGGCGCTGACCGGCGCGGCGACCGCGCTGGCCGGCGCGCCGAAGCAGGAGGTCGTGCACCCGGCGGGGGTCGCGGGCCGGGTCGCGCCGCTGGCCGCGAGTGCGCTGGCGTGGATCGGCGCGCTCCTCGCGGGCCTCGCGCTGACGCAGCTCGCGAAGCGGACCGGCCGGACGATCGGGGCCGGCGCGCGGTTCCTGCAGGTCACCGGCGCCGGCGTGCTGCTCACGGCGGTCGTGGCCGGGTTCTTCGCGCTGTGGGACGCGACGCTGCCGCTGACCGCGGACGTCCTCGGCTTCGTCTTCCTGGCCGCGACGGCGTTCGCGGCGCTGCAGGCGGGGTTGCTGCGGCTGCTGGGCCTGCGCGCGATGGCCGTCCTCGCGCCGCTGTACCTGATCGCGCCCGCGGTGGCCGGGCAGGTGCCGGAGCTGCTGAACCCGGCCTACCGCGCGCTGCTGTGGTCGTGGACGCCGTTCCGGTTCACCACCGAAGGCCTGCGCAGCCTGCTGCAGGGCGTTCCGGGCGCACCCGACGTGACGACCGCGCTGTGGGTGCTCGGTGCCCTGCTGGCCGTCGGCCTGCTGGTGACGCTGTGGCCGGCCCGGTCAGCCTGCAAGGAGGCTGAACCGCACCTTGCGGACGGGGTTGTCGAGGTTGGTGTCCACTAGGCAGATCGACTGCCAGGTGCCCAGCGCCAGGACGCCGCCGAGCACCGGGACCGTCGCGTAGGGCGGCACCAGCGCCGGGAGCACGTGGTCACGGCCGTGACCCGGGCTCCCGTGCCGGTGCCGCCAGCGGCCGTCGCGGGGGAGCAGCTCGTCGAGCGCGGTCAGCAGGTCCTCGTCGCTGCCGGCGCCGGTTTCCAGGATCGCCAGCCCGGCGGTGGCGTGCGGGACCCAGACGTGCAGCAGCCCGTCGGTCGCGTCGGCGTCGCGCAGGAAGGCCTCGGCTTCGTGGGTGAGGTCGTGGACGACGGCTTCGGAGCCGGTGCGGACCTCGATCTCGGTGGAGTACATGCGGCCCAGCCTAGGGAGCCACGGGCTCCTTCGCGGGGTGGCCGGTGAGGGTGAACGCGAACGCGGTCAAGGCCGAGCAGGCTCGCCGTGGCGCCGAGCAGGACCGGCCGGTGTCCCCAGTGTGCGGTCCGGCGCCGCCGGCGGCCCACACCGAGCCGAGCGCGAACTCGCTGAACCCGAACTCGCGGGCCAGCGGCGGCAGGAGAGGCCTTGGGGTTGCTGGCCGGTCATCAGGTCGTCGACGGGCTGCTCGCTCAGGACTCCAAGTAGCGCAACACCGCGAGCACGCGGCGGTTGTCCCCTTCGGACGGTGGCAGGCCGAGCTTGCCGAAGATCGACGTCACGTACTTCTCCACCGAGCCGGGGGAGAGGAACAGCTCCGTCGCGATCGCGGAGTTCGACCGGCCTTCCGCCATCAGGCCCAGCACCTCGCGTTCCCGCGGGGTGAGCCCGCCGAGCGCGTCGGTCCGGCGCGTCGCCGAGAACAGCTGGCTGACGACTTCGGGGTCGAGGACCGTTTCGCCGTCCGCGACCCGGCGCAGCGCGTCGAGGAAGTCCGAAACCTCGGCGACGCGGTCCTTGAGCAGGTAGCCGACGCCGCCCGCGCGGTCGGCCAGCAGCTGGGCCGCGTACTTCGTCTCGACGTACTGGGAGAACAGCAGGATCGCGCAGCCCGGGAGCTCGCGGCGCAGCGTGATCGCCGCCCGGAGGCCCTCGTCGGTGTGCGTCGGCGGCATCCGGATGTCCACAATGGACACGTCAGGGGTGTGGTCGCTGACCGCTTCGCGGAGGGCGTCGGCGTCCTTCACCGCGGCGACGACCTCGTGGCCGCGGAAGGTCAGCAGCTCCACGAGACCCTGGCGCAGGATGGTGGAGTCCTCGGCGATGACGATCCGCATGCCGCGACCCTAGCGGGGCAGCGGCACCCGCGCGGACACTTCGGTCGGACCGCCCGCCGGGCTGGTGACGGTCAGCTCGCCGTCGACCGTCCGCAGCCGTTCGGCGACGCCGGCCAGCCCGCCGCCCGGCACGATCCGGGCGCCGCCGGGGCCGCTGTCGCGCACCCGCAGCCGCAGGACGTCCTGGGTTTCGGTGACTTCGACCAGCGTCGTCCCGCCGTGTTTCGCGGCGTTCGTGAGCAGCTCGGCGGCGCTGAAGTAGACGATCGTCTCCAGGGACGGCGGCGGCCGACGTGGCAGGTCGACCGCGACCTGCGCGTCGATCCCGGAGGTGGCGACGAGGGTGGCGAGGGCGACGTCGAGGCCCGCGTCGAGAGCGGCCGGGTGGATGCCGCGGGCGAGGTCGCGCAGCTCGGTGAGGGCCTGCTTGGCGTTGGCGTGCGCGGCGGTGACCAGCTCCTTGACCTCGGGGAGGTCGACGCCGGCCAGCTCGTCCTTGGCCAGGCCCAGCTTCATGGCCAGCGCGACGAGCTGCGCCTGTGCGCCGTCGTGCAGGTCACGTTCGATGCGCCGCAGCCGCAGGGCGGCGTCCTCGACCGCGGTCGCGCGGCTCGCTTCGAGGTCGCGGACGCGTTCGGACAGCTCGCGCTCACCGAGCAGCCCGACGACCAGCAGCCGGTCGAGCGCGACGAAGGCGTGCGTCACCCGGGGCAGCGCGATCAGCACGAGCAGCCCGGACGCCGACCAGGCCAGCGCACCGGCCCAGTTGTCGGCGCGGATTTCGAAGACGGGCAGCTGCCGTTCGCCGAGCGGGAACCAGAAGAAGGAGTAGGTGGTGGCGGCGAAGCTGTAGAGGGTCGCGGCGAAGACGGTGAAGAGCCCGATGAGGGTCAGCGGCAGGCGCAGGAGCAGGTAGCCGACGGCCCGCCAGCCCGCGGGATCGCCGACGCGAGCTTTCACCCAGCTCCACAGGCCAGGCTTGAGTTCGGGACGGCGCGGGGCGGGCACGCTGACGCCGAGAAGGCGTTTGGCCAGCCCGCGATGGGCGGCGCCGAGGCCCCGGGCGTAGAAGACGGCCCCGGCGAGGACGAGGAACCCGAGCAGGACGGGCGTCAGCCACAGGCCGAGCGCGAGCACGACGAGGAAGCTGAGCAGGGAGAAGGCGGTGAGCGGGGCGGCGAGCCAGAGCCAGAGGTACTCGGCCCGGAAGTCCCGCGAGGCCAGGGGGCCGAAGACGCGGCGCAGCGGGTGGGGTGGGTCGAGGGTGGTGGTCACGGGTTCAGTGTTGCCCCGGGGCGGCCGGGTTGCCCATGGGGTTTTCCCCCGGGTTCGGTTCCGGAAGACCCCGGGAGTGTCGTCCCCGGCAACGATTTCATCACTTGGTTAACGGACCGGGCAGTTTGCGCGACCCCGTTGTACGCGCTGTCGAAAAGAGTTCGGAGGCGGCCGCGATGATCTCATTCTTCGGCTGGGCCTCGGCGACCTGGGTTCAGGTGGCCGGCTGGTTTCTTTTCGTCATCCTGATGTCCTTGCTGGTGTTCGCTCGCCGGATTCCGTTCAGTGCGGCTTATGTGAAGCATATTTCAGGTTTGCCGGTTTTGGATACGAGGTTCGCCTTCCGTGCCGACCAGGGCGCCGCGGCGTTGAAGGCGCTCGGTGAGGTGGGCCGTCGGCACCACGCGTACTTCCAGATCGCCGATATCGGGTTCGTCCTGGTTTACGTGGTGGTTCTTCCAGGAGGCCTCTTCGCGTTGTCCGGCAGCGCGATCGTGGCGATGGTCCCGGTGCTCGGGGCGGTGGCCGACCTCGTCGAGGACTCCGGGATTCTCTTGGCACTGCACAAGTTTCCGGCGCCTGCGCGGCCTGCCTTGATGGTCGCCGGTGCGGCCGGTGTTGTGAAACACATCTGCTTCTGGACATCGCTGATCGCGGTCGTGGCCGGTGTGGGATTCGTGTTGATCAGGAGGTATTTCCATGCCTGAAAACGACTACGCCAGGGGAACCTACTTCACCCTTCGTGCCATGCTGATCGTTCTGGTGTTGCTGCTCGCCGCTTCGATCGGCCTCCACCTGGCCGCGCATGGCGGGTGCCTGCAGGACTCGATCAGCGGGTACTACTACACGTCTTCGCAAGCGATGTTCGTCGGCATGCTGTGCGCGCTCGGCGCGTGTCTCATCATCTACCAGGGAACCGACGTCGAGAACGCCCTTCTCGACTTCTCCGGCTTCATGGCCTTCGTCGTCGCGTTCGTTCCCGCCGAGGTCGACAACACCTGCAAGGTCGGCGACATCGTGGGAATCGAAACCACCGCCGAAGTGTCGACCACCTTGCCGCCCGTGCTCGCCGCCGCNNGGCGGCGGGGCGAGGCGGACGGATGGGCCAAGTGGGTGCGGCGCGCGACACTGGCCGTAGTGGCCGTCATGTCCCTTTGGGCGTTGGTGTCCCCTCAAAGTTTCGGGGCACACGGACACCTGACCGCTGCTGTGCTGATGTTCGCCGGGATGGTCCTGGTGGTGGGGTGGAACTACCGCGACACCCGGCGCAAGCGCTACGGCGTGGTCTTCTGGGGCATGATGGGGACCCTGGTCCTCTGGCTGATCGTCCTGGTGTTCTTCGACTTCCCCCACCTGACGCTGATCGTCGAAGCGGCGCTGATCGCCGAGTTCGCCTGGTTCTGGATGCGGCAGACAGGGGAGTTCCGAGAAGGTGCGGACCGCCCCGCAAGGAGATCGCGAGTGGGCGGGGCTGCGTGAGACGGCTGGACGCCGTTCGTGAAGGCCTCCTCGGCAGACTCCGAGGAGGCCTTCACGAAACCGACGTCAGGGTGCGTCCGGGTCGTCCTCCCGAGCCCGCTGCGCGGCTTCGCGCATCTCGATCACGTCCGTGAGCCAGTCGCCCGTCTCCCGGGCGATGTCGCGGATCGCGCCCGTGATGATCGACGCTATGTTGCCGACGTGCGTCGCCGCTGATTCGGTGATCACCTGCAGGGTGTCCTTCTCTCGTTCGAACTGGCCCACCATGTCACCCTCACGCTGCTCGGAGCTGCCGGTCGGGTTCCACGGTAACCGGCGACGGCGAGGAAGGGAGGGCCAGCTTCACGATCTTCTTCGCCACCGACCAGAGCTGCCTGCGCAGCGGGCCCGTGTGGTACGGCAGCCCGTACTTCTCACAGATCTCGCGCACCTCGCCGGCGATCTGCGGGTACCGGCGCGCCGGGATGTCCGGGAACAGGTGGTGCTCGATCTGGTGGGACAGGTTGCCGCTCAGGATGTGGAACAGGGGGCCGCCCGTGATGTTCGCCGAGCCCAGGATCTGGCGCAGGTACCACTGCCCACGGGACTCCGAAGCCGTCTCCTCCTCGGTGAAGCTCTCGACGTCGGCCGGGAAGTGGCCGCAGAAGATGATCGCGAACGCCCACAGGTTGCGGGTCAGGTTCGCCGTCGCGTTGCCGAGGAACGTCAGCGGCGCCAGCGGGCCGGTCAGCAGCGGGAACAGGACGTAGTCCTTGCCCACCTGCCGGGACGCCTTCCGCACGATCTTCCGCAGCACCGGCACGTTGTCGGTCCAGCTCCGCGAACCCTTGACGACGTTCTCGATCTCGAGGTCGTGCAGCATCACGCCCCACTGGAAGAAGATCGCCAGCAGCGTCGCGTACACCGGGTTGCCCAGGTAGTACGGGTGCCACTTCTGGGCGGTGTCCATCCGCAGGATCCCGTAGCCGACGTCGCGGTCCTTGTCGACGATGTTCGTGTACGTGTGGTGGATGTAGTTGTGCGAGTGCCGCCAGTTCTCGGCCGGCGCCACCGTGTCCCACTCGAACCGCTGCGAGCTCAGCGCCGGGTCGCGCGTCCAGTCGTACTGGCCGTGCATGACGTTGTGGCCGATCTCCATGTTGTCCAGGATCTTGGCCAGCGACAGCGCGCCGACGCCGGCCAGCCACGCCGGCGGGAAGAACCCGGCGAACAGCAGCGCCCGCCCGGCGACCTCCAGGCCGCGCTGGGTCTTGATGACGTTGTGGATGTAGTCGACGTCCTCCTGGCCCAGGTCGTCGACGATGCGCTGCCGCAGCGCGTCGAGCTCGCGGCCGAACTCCTCGACCTGTTGCGGGGTCAGGCGGTCCTGCAGACCGGTCATGGCAATCTCCTCTAAGCGTCGATCTCGACGTCCCCGACCGGGACGGAGATGCAGAGCTGGATTTCTTCGTCCTCGTCGCCGGAAACCTCACCGGTGCGCGCGTTGCGGACGCGCCCGGCGGTCTTCAGCTGGGTGCAGGAGAAGCAGATGCCCATCCGGCAGCCGTGCTCCGGTGACAGCCCGGCTTCCTCGGCCTGCTCCAGCAACGGCTTCCCCGAGTTGGCGCATTCGCGGCCGCTCCGGCGGAACCGCACCCGGCCTTCCGCCGCGGAAGTGTCGAAGGTCAGCGCCGGCGGCGTGAACTCTTCGGTGTGCACGCGTTCACCGAGCTCGGCGCGCACGGCGTCCATCAGCGGCTTCGGGCCGCAGACGAACGTCTCCGCGTCGCGGAACCAGGGCGCGACCCGCGAGAGGTGCTCCGGCGCGAAGAACCCGTTCAGGTCACCACCCTTCGAGTGGGTGTAGGCGTGCACGACCCGCAGCCCGGGGTGCCGGGCGGCGAGCTCGGCCAGTTCGGTGCGGTACAGCGCGTCGGCCGGGCCGTTCGAGTAGTGCAGGAACACGATCTCGCCCGGGTGGCCCTCCGCGACCAGGGTGCGGGCCATGGCGAGCACCGGCGTGACGCCGCTGCCGCCGCTGATCAGCAGCACGCGGTCCGGCCGGGTGGCGGGCAACGTGAACCCGCCGTCCGGAGTGGACAGGTTGACCACCGAGCCGACGCCGATCGCGCGGTTGAGGTGCCCGGAGACCAGGCCCTGCTCCTTGACCGTGAACTCCAGCTCGCCGTCGTACTGCGAACCGCACGGCGAATAGCAGCGCGTGCGCCGGACGCCGTCGATCTCCACCTGCACGCGGACGTACTGGCCGGCGGTGAAACCGGGCCACGCGCGGCTCGGCCGCACGGTGAGGGTGACGCTGTCCGGCGTCTGCTTGCGCACGGCCGTGACCAGCCCGCGGATCTCGCGGCGGACCAGCATCGGGTCGACGAGCTCCAGGTACCGGTCCATCCCGTGCGGCGTCAGCAGCGCCTCGGCCAGCGAGGCGAGGCCGCGCACCCGCCGGGGGATGAGCGCCGTCATCTCCGAACCTCCTCGGTTACAGTGAACGACTGTACACTCAACAGTGCACTGCAGGAGTGGACGCCCTGTCAACGCGAGACCCGAAGGATGTGACGTGAGCAACGCGGTGGACATCCGTACTCTGGAACCCGTGTCCGAACCACTGACGCCGGTGAGCCGCCAGGAGCGCAAACTGCGCACCCGCCAGGCGTTGCTGGACACCGCTCTGGAGCTGCTGGCCGACCGCCCGTTCGCCACGCTGTCGCTGCGCGAAGTCGCGAAGGGCGCCGGCATCGTCCCGACGGCCTTCTACCGGCACTTCGCCACGATGGAGGACCTCGGCGTCGCGCTCGTCGAAGAGGCGACGCGCACGCTGCGCGGCATGATGCGTTCCGCCCGCACCGATCCGGACACCTACCAGGGGATGATCAGCGCCTCGGTGGCCACCGTGCACCAATTCGTCCGGGCGAACGAGGACCATTTCCGGTTCCTGACCCGCGAGCGGTACGCCGGCGGCCCGCTCGCCCAGGCGATCGGCGTCGAACTGCGCATGTTCTCCGGCGATCTCGCGATCGACCTCGCGCGGTTCGCGCCGCTGCGGTCGTGGAGCACCGAAGACCTGCACATGCTGGCCGACTTGATCGTTTCCGTGATGCTGACGACCATTGTCGAACTGCTGGAAGCCCGCCCTGGTGAAGACGCGAAAATCACCGGAACGGCGGAGAAACGGCTGCGCCTGGTCCTGCTGGGCGTCCCGCACTGGAAAACGACCTGAACGTTTCCCGCACGACGCTCGTATTTCCCGGCACAACCCGGGGACTTGCGACCCAGGTCACTGGGGACTGTCGGTCCGGCGTGGTACAACCCTCGGATCGTGCCTCGCCGATGAGGAGGTCGTGTGACGGACAGCGAACAGAGTCAGCAGCTCACCGTGGGTGTGGTGGCCGAATCACGCCCCGGGGAGCGGCGGGTGGCCGTGGTGCCCAAGCTCGTCGGGCGGCTGGCGCAGCGAGGGCTGCGGGTCGTCGTCGAGCCGGGTGCCGGATCCGGTGCGCACCTGAGTGACGACGCGTACACCCAGGCGGGCGCCGAACTCGGCGACGCGTGGGGCGCGCCGATCGTCGTGAAGGTCAACCCGCCGTCGGCCGCGGAAGTCGCGAAACTGAGCCGGGGTGCCGTGCTGGTCGGTTTCCTCGATCCGCGCGGCAACCCGGAGGGGCTCGCGAAGCTCGAAGAAGCGGGGTTGCGCGCCTTCGCGATGGAGGCGGTCCCGCGGATCTCCCGGGCGCAGGCGATGGACGCGCTGTCCTCACAGGCCAGCATCGGCGGCTACCGCGCGGTGCTGCTCGCCGCGCAGAAGCTCCCGCGCTTCTTCCCGATGCTCACCACCGCGGCCGGCACGGTTCCCCCGGCCAAGGTGCTCGTGCTCGGCGCCGGCGTCGCCGGCCTGCAGGCCCTCGCCACGGCGAAACGGCTCGGCGCGCAGACCACCGGCTACGACGTCCGCCCGGAGGTCGCCGAGCAGGTCAAGTCGCTCGGCGCGCAGTTCCTCGACCTCGGCATCGAGGCGGTCGGCGAAGGCGGGTACGCCCGCGAGCTGACGCCGGAAGAGCGCGAGGAGCAGCAGCGGCGGCTCACCGAAGCCATCACGAAGTTCGACGTCGTGATCACCACCGCGCTCGTCCCGGGCCGCAAGGCACCG
This sequence comes from Amycolatopsis kentuckyensis, assembly GCF_002155975.1. Classification (GTDB taxonomy): domain Bacteria; phylum Actinomycetota; class Actinomycetes; order Mycobacteriales; family Pseudonocardiaceae; genus Amycolatopsis; species Amycolatopsis kentuckyensis. Next base: position 4,443 of record NZ_MUMI01000285.1, on the reverse strand, counting down.
ACCCTGGTCACCGCGGACGCCGTCAAGGGCATGCCCGCGGGGTCGGTCGTGGTCGACCTCGCCGGCGAAACCGGCGGCAACTGCGAGCTGACCAAGCCGGGCGAGGACGTGGTGGAGCACGACGTCACCATTTCGTCCCCGCTGAACCTGCCCGCCGAAATGCCTTCGCACGCCAGCGAGCTGTACGCGCGCAACGTCGTCGAGCTGCTGGAGCTGCTCGTGACGAAGGAAGGCGCGCTGGAGCTGAACTTCGAAGACGAGATCGTCGCCGGTGCCTGCGTGGCCGGGCGCGAAGGGAGCACTTCGTGAGCCCATTGGTCCAGAACCTCGCGGTGCTGGTGTTGGCCGGGTTCGTCGGCTTCGCCGTCATCTCGAAGGTGCCCAACACGCTGCACACGCCGCTGATGTCCGGCACCAACGCCATCCACGGCATCGTGCTGCTGGGCGGCCTGGTCGTGCTCGGTCTCGGCGTCGACGGCGTGTTCAACAAGATCCTGCTGGTGATCGCGATCGCCTTCGGCACCATCAACGTCGTCGGCGGGTTCCTCGTCACCGACCGGATGCTGTCGATGTTCAAGGCGAAGAAACCCGCTGCCGGTGAGGAGGACGAGAAGTGACCGACTTCATCGCGATCCTCTACATCATCGCGTTCGCTCTCTTCATCTACGGCCTGATGGGCCTGACCGGCCCGCGCACCGCCGTCCGCGGCAACTGGATCGCCGCGGTCGGCATGGGCATCGCCGTCATCGCCACCCTGCTTACGCCCGGGATGGGCAACTGGGTGCTGATCGCGCTCGGCGTCGGGATCGGCGTCGTCGTCGGCGTGCCGTCGGCGCGCAAGGTCAAGATGACCGCGATGCCGCAGATGGTGGCGCTGTTCAACGGCGTCGGTGGCGGCGCGGTCGCGCTCATCGCCTGGGTCGAGTTCAACTCCACCGACGGCTACGCGCACGAGCCGGCGTACATCGCGATCGCCTCGCTGTTCGCCGCGATCATCGGCTCGATCTCCTTCTGGGGCTCGAACGTGGCCTTCGGCAAGCTCCAGGAGCTGATCAGCGGCCGTCCGGTCACCCTCGGCAAGCTGCAGCAGCCGGTGAACGCGCTGCTCCTGCTGGCCGCGGTCGGGTGCGCGGTGTTCATCATCGCCGGCGGCGACTCCTGGCTGCTGATCGTCGGGCTGCTCGTCGCCTCCGGCATCCTCGGCCTCACCGTCGTGCTGCCGATCGGCGGCGCGGACATGCCGGTGGTGATCTCGCTGCTCAACGCCTTCACCGGCCTCTCGGCCGCGGCGATGGGCCTGGCGCTGGACAACACCGCGCTGATCGTGGCCGGCATGATCGTCGGCGCGTCCGGTTCGATCCTGACCAACCTGATGGCCAAGGCGATGAACCGGTCCATCCCGGCGATCGTCGCGGGCGGCTTCGGCGGCGGCCCGGCGGTCGCGGCCGGCGGCGCGGCGAAGGAAGCGCGCCCGGTGCGTTCGACCAGCGCGGCGGACACCGCGATCCAGATGGCCTACGCGAGCAAGGTCGTCGTCGTGCCCGGCTACGGCATGGCAGTGGCGCAGGCGCAGCACACCGTCCGCGAGATGGCGAAGCTGCTGGAGAAGAAGGGCATCACGGTCGCCTACGCGATCCACCCGGTGGCCGGCCGGATGCCCGGCCACATGAACGTGCTGCTCGCCGAGGCCGACGTGCCGTACGAGCAGCTCAAGGAGATGGACGAGATCAACTCCGAGTTCGCTCAGACCGACGTCGCGCTGGTGATCGGTGCGAACGACGTCACGAACCCGGCCGCGCAGACCGACCCGAGCTCGCCGATCTACGGGATGCCGATCCTCAAGGTCAACGAGAGCCGGTCCGTGATCGTCTTGAAACGCGGGATGAGCTCGGGCTTCGCCGGGATCGACAACGACCTGTTCTACGATCCGAAGACCAGCATGCTCTTCGGGGACGCCAAGTCGTCGGTGGGCGAGATCGTGGAGGAACTCAAGGCGCTATGACGACCGGGTCGGATGTTCGTGCGGCGTTCACGGATCCGGCCGAGAATCTCGCTTTCGACGAAGCGCTCCTCCGGGTTGCGCCCGAGTCACCGGTGCTGTGGCTCTGGCGCAACCCGGTGTGCGTCGTGGTGGGGCGCGGGCAGCGGATCGCGCGCGAGGTGCGCGTTCCGGAGTGCGAGCGCGACGGCGTCCCGGTGCTGCGGCGGGCCAGCGGCGGCGGCACGGTGTTCCACGACCCCGGCAACCTGAACGTGACGCTGGTCCTGCCGGGCCCGGCGGACCGGCCCCTGGAGGCGCTCGGCCAGGTGATGAGCGCCGCCGTCGACCAGCTCGGGCTGGTCCCGCGGATCGGCGACCGCGGGCTGTTCGTCGGCGACGCGAAGCTGTGCGGGTTCGCCGTGTTCCGCACCAAGACCGGCCTGCTGGCCCACTCGACGCTGCTGGTCGAGACGTCGGCCGGGCTCGTCGGCCGCTACCTGACCAGCGCGCCGCCGGACCCGCGGCCGCTCGACTCGCACCGCAGCCCGGTGGCGTCGCTGGCCGAGCACGGCCTGCGGCCCGGGTTCCCGGCGGTCGAGGCGGCGGTGCGGGCGGCGGCGTCGCAGCTGCTCGGGACGTTCGTGCCCCGCCCGCCGTCGGCGGCCGAGCTGGCGCGGCAGCGGGCGTTGCTGCACACCCGCTACCACTACCCGTCCTGGCACGCCGACGGCGCGCAGCGCGCGGCCTGAGCCGTCTACTGTGGACTTACTCGGCCGCCGAGAACGTGACGGTCGGCACCTTGCGCGCGGCCGCCCGGGTGGTGGTCTTCGGCTCCGCGGCCTTCCTGGTGCGCGTGGTCTTCGCCGGTTCGGCCGGCACGCTCGCCTTCGCCGCGGTGGCCTTCGTCCTGGCGGGCGCGGCTTTGGGGGCCTCCGCGGCTTTGGCGGCCTTGGCGGTTTTGGCGGGGGCGGCCTTCGGGGTGGTTCTCTTGGCCTCGGTCTTCTTCGCGCCGGGGACGATCCGCGGGCGGTTGCGGCGGCCGCCGGTGCGGCGTCCGGCGGCGGCGTAGCGCTGCAGGAGTGCGCGCAACGCGTCGGCGTTGGCGAAGGAGAGGTCGATGTCGTAGTCGATGCCGTCCAGCCCGAACCCGACGGTCTCCGCCGCGGGCTCACCGGTCAGATCATCCAGCACCTGCACAGCCGTGTTCCTGGCCACGACAAACCTCCCGTGCTCGAACTCGTGTGTTCGCGCGCACCGGGCCCGACGGCATCCGGTGCCGCCGAAAACTTGCAGCTTCCCGACGGAGGATAGCCGCTGGCTTGCGCGATCCCGCGTAGTGGTGTGACCTGAACCCATGCCTGGAGAGACTTTTGACGTAGTGGTGATCGGCGCGGGTCCGGTGGGGGAGGTGGCCGCCGAGCGAGCGGCCCGCGGAGGCCTGAAGGTCGCCCTCGTCGAGCACGAACGCTTCGGCGGCGAGTGCTCCTACTGGGCCTGCATCCCGAGCAAGGCGTTGCTGCGGCCGGGAAATCTCCTCGCCGCGGCCAAGCGGGTGCCCGGCGTGCCGGTCGGCGACCGGATCGACCCGGCGGCGGTGTTCGCGCGCCGTGACTGGTTCACCGGCAAGGGTGACGACTCGGGACAGGTCGACTGGGCCCGCGGCGCGGGCATCGAGCCGATCCGCGGGCACGGCGAGATCACCGGCGAGCGGGAAGTGACCGTCGGCGGCGACCGCGTCCTGACCGCGCGGCACGCGGTGATCGTCTGCACCGGCAGCGTGCCCAGCACGCCGCCGATCCCGGGGCTCGACACGATCCGGCCGTGGGGTTCGCGCGAAGCGACGTCGGCGTCGTCGGTGCCTGGGCGCCTCGGTGTCCTGGGTGGCGGCGTGGTCGGCGTCGAGATGGCGCAGGCGTTCGCGTCGCTCGGCTCGGAGGTCCACCTGGTGATCAGCGGCCCGCGCCCGCTGCCGCGCAACGCCTCGTTCGCGGGCGACCTGGTGCTGGCGGGCTTGCGCGAAGCCGGCGTCCAGGTGCACACGGACTCGGGTGTTTCGGCGGTCGCCGCGGGTGACTCCGGGACGTCGTTGACGCTGAAGGACGGTTCGACGCTCGTCGTCGACGAGTTCCTGGTCGCGACCGGCCGCCGTCCGGCGACGGCCGGGCTCGAGCGCTTCGGCATCGAGCCCGGGCAGCCGCTGGAGACCGACGACACCGGCCGCGTGTCCGCAGTGGACGGTGGCTGGCTGTTCGCGGCGGGCGACGTCACCGGCCGGGCGCCGCTGACCCACCAGGGCAAGTACGGCGCCCGCGCGGCGGGCGACACGGTGGCGGCGCTGGCGGCGGGTACTCCGGTGTCGGCTTCGCCGTGGAGCCCCTACACGGCCACGGCCGACCACCACGCGGTGCCGCAGGTGGTGTTCACGGACCCGGAGGTGGCGGCGGTCGGCCTCGCGGACGCAC
>NZ_MUMI01000284.1 GCF_002155975.1 Amycolatopsis kentuckyensis | reverse complement strand
CGACCCGGCGTACCGGGCGGTGACGTTCGAGCAGGTCAAGGCGTCCTACGCGGAGCAGATCGCCGGCCTCGCCGAGGGGGGTGTCGACCTGCTGCTGATCGAGACGATCTTCGACACGCTGAACTGCAAGGCCGCCATCGCCGCCGCGCGCGAGGTCGCCCCGCACCTGCCGCTGTGGATCTCGGTGACGATCGTCGACCTGAGCGGCCGGACGCTGTCCGGGCAGACCGTCGAGGCGTTCTGGAGCTCGATCGAGCACGCGAAACCGCTGGTCGTCGGCGTGAACTGCTCGCTGGGCGCCGAGGAGATGCGCCCGCACGTCGAGGAGCTCTCGAGGATCGCCGACACCTACGTCGCCTGCCACCCCAACGCCGGCTTGCCGAACGCGTTCGGCGGCTACGACCAGACGCCCGAGGAGACCGCCGGGCTGATCGGCGGGTTCGCCCGCGAGGGCCTGGTCAACCTGGTCGGCGGCTGTTGCGGCACCGGCCCGGCCCACATCGCGAAGATCGCCGAAGCCGCGCGGGGCGTCACGCCGCGCGAGGTGCCCGCACCGCGCACCCACACCCGGTTCAGCGGGCTCGAGCCGTTCGGCATCGGCGCCGACACCGGGTTCGTGATGATCGGCGAGCGCACCAACGTCACCGGCTCCAAGCGGTTCCGGCGGCTCATCGAATCCGGCGACCACCAGGGCGCCGTCGACGTCGCCCTGGAGCAGGTCCGCGGCGGGGCCAACCTGCTCGACGTCAACATGGACGCCGACCTGCTCGAGTCCGAGCAGGCGATGACGACGTTCCTCAACCTGATCGCCACCGAGCCCGAGGTGGCCCGGATCCCGGTCATGGTCGACAGCTCCAAGTGGAGCGTGCTCGAAGCCGGCCTGCGCTGCCTGCAGGGCAAGGGCGTCGTCAACTCGATCAGCCTCAAGGAAGGCGAGGAGCCGTTCCTCGCCCAGGCCCGCACCATCCGCGACTACGGCGCCGGCGTCGTCGTGATGGCCTTCGACGAACAGGGCCAGGCCGACACCGCCGACCGTAAGGTGGAGATCTGCGGCCGCGCGTACGACCTGCTCACCCAGAAGGCCGGCTTCGCGGGCGAGGACATCATCTTCGACCCGAACGTCCTCGCCGTCGCCACCGGCATCGCCGAGCACAACGGCTACGCGAAGGCGTTCATCGACGCGTTGCCCCGGATCAAGGAGCGCTGTCCCGGCGTCCACATCTCCGGCGGCATCTCGAACCTCTCGTTCTCCTTCCGCGGCAACGACGTCGTCCGCGAGGCGATGCACTCGGCGTTCCTGTTCCACGCCATGCAGGTCGGCCTGGACATGGGCATCGTCAACGCCGGCCAGCTCGCCGTCTACGAAGACATCCCCAAGGACCTCCTGGAGCTGGTCGAGGACGTCCTCTTCGACCGCCGCGAGGACGCCACCGACCGCCTGGTGAGCTTCGCCGAGAACGTCAAGGGCAGCGGCACCAAGCGCGTCGTCGACCTCTCCTGGCGCGAGGGGCCGGTCGGCGCCCGCCTGTCCCACGCACTGGTCCACGGCATCGTCGACTACATCGAGGACGACACCGAAGAGGCGCGGCAGCAGATGGCCCGGCCCCTCGACGTCATCGAGGGCCCGCTGATGGACGGCATGAAGGTCGTCGGCGACCTGTTCGGCTCCGGCAAGATGTTCCTGCCGCAGGTCGTGAAGAGCGCCCGCGTGATGAAGCGGTCCGTCGCCTACCTCGAGCCGTTCATGGAGGCGGAGAAGGAGAAGGCGCGCCAGGAGGGCCGGCTCGCCACCTCGGGTGGCCAGGGCAAGATCGTGCTGGCCACGGTGAAGGGCGACGTCCACGACATCGGCAAGAACATCGTCGGCGTCGTGCTGGGCTGCAACAACTACGAGGTGATCGACCTCGGCGTGATGGTGCCGGCGGGCAAGATCCTCGACACCGCGGTCACCGAAGGCGCCGACGCCGTCGGACTGTCCGGGCTGATCACGCCGTCACTGGACGAGATGGTCGCCGTCGCCACCGAGATGCAGCGGCGCGGCCTGAAGCTGCCGCTGCTCATCGGCGGCGCCACGACGTCCCGCCAGCACACGGCGGTCAAGATCGCCCCGGCCTACGACAACGCCACGGTGCACGTGCTCGACGCCTCGCGCGTGGTCGGCGTCGTGTCCGACCTGCTCGACCCCGACCGTTCGATCGTGCTGGCCGAGAAGAACCGGGCCGACCAGGAGGTGCTGCGCGAGCAGCACGCGAGCAAGCAGCGCCGCCCGATGCTGACCCTCGAACAGGCCCGCGCGAACCCCGAGAAGGTCGCGTTCGACGGCCTGCCGACCCCGGCGTTCACCGGCGTCCGCGTGGTCGAACCGAGCATCGCGGAACTGCGCGAGATGGTCGACTGGCAGTTCCTGTTCCTGGCCTGGGAGCTCAAGGGCAAGTACCCGGCCATCCTGGAGCAGCCGGTCGCCCGCGAGCTGTTCGACGACGCGAACACCCTGCTCGACGAGATCATCGCCGACGGCAGCTTCACCGCGAAGGGCGCGTACGCGTTCTGGCCCGCGCACAGCGAAGGCGACGACATCGTGCTCGAGGGCGAGTACGCGCACGTCGGCTTCCCGATGCTGCGGCAGCAGACGGCGAAGCCCGAGGATCGCGCGAACCGCTGCCTCGCCGACTACATCGCGCCGATCGGCGACCACCTCGGCGGCTTCGCGGTGGCCATCCACGGCGCCGAGGCGCTGGCGAAACGGTTCGAGGCCGAGCAGGACGACTACCGCGCGATCATGGTCAAGGCGCTGGCCGACCGCCTCGCCGAGGCGTTCGCCGAGCACATCCACCTGCGCGCCCGCCGCGACTGGTTCGAGCCGGACGCGCAGCCGGAGCTGGCGGACCTGCACGCGGAGCGGTTCCGCGGCATCCGCCCGGCCCTCGGCTACCCGGCCAGCCCCGACCACAGCCAGAAGCGCGAGCTGTTCGAGCTCCTGGCGGCCGACGAGCTGGGCATGGCCCTGACCGAGTCGTACGCGATGACCCCGGCGGCGAGCGTGTCCGGCCTGATCTTCGCCCACCCGGACTCCCGCTACTTCACCGTCGGCCGGCTCGGCCGCGACCAGGTCGAGGACTACGCGCGCCGCAAGGGCGTGAAGATCGCCGAAGTCGAGCAGTGGCTCCGGCCCAACCTGGCCTACGACCCCGAGGCATAGGCCGGCGGTGTGCACGAAGCCGTAACTCACGTGATCAGACCCGCAACTCACGTGATCGGAGCCGTAACTCACGTGATTGGAGCCGGAACTGGCGAGTTCCGGCCTGGATCACGCGAGTTCCGGGTTGAATCACGCGAGTTACGGGCTGGATCACGCGAGATCCGGGTTGGATCACGCGAGTTACGAGGGGTAGGCCGGCAGGTCGATGTCCGTGGCGAACTTGTCGGTCGCCTTGAGCATCAGGCCGAGCAGGAAGCGGGACTTGAACGTCCAGTCCCGCAGCTTGATCCGCAGGGGTGACGGCGGCGCGAGGAACGGCCCCGCGCTGCCGCGCTGCGACACCTTCGCGTAGTCCCGCATCAGCTCCTCGTAGCGGGCGAAGGCGACCCGGTGGTCGCCGTCGGCGATGAGGAGCTCG
>NZ_MUMI01000283.1 GCF_002155975.1 Amycolatopsis kentuckyensis | reverse complement strand
CGTCCACCGCGGTGGACGACGACGTGCACCGGGTGTCCTTCGCTGATCAGCAGCGCGACCGCGTCGGTCAGCTGCAGCTCGCCGCCGCTGCCCGGGGTGATCCGCTTGAGTGCGTCGAAGATCGCCCGGTCGAGCAGGTACCGCCCGGCCGCGGCGTAGGTCGACGGCGCGTCCTCCGGCTTCGGCTTCTCCACCATCCCGTGCACGCGCTTGACGTCGTCGTCATCGGTGTCGGTGACGTCGAAGACGCCGTACGGGGAGATCTCGGCCTTCGGGATGTCGAACGCGCAGAGCACGCTGCCGCCGAACTGGGCGCGGACCGCGCTCATCCGCCCGAGCACGCCGGTGGGCAGCACCAGGTCGTCGGGCAGCAGCACGGCGACGGCCTCGTCGTCCGGGCGCAGGTTCGGCTCGGCCTGCGCGACGGCGTGGCCGAGGCCCAGGGCCTGCTCCTGGATGGCGGTTTCGACGGCGAGGAGGTCCGAGCCCCGGCGCACCTTCTCGAGCAGCTCGGTCTTGCCCTTGCTCTCGAGGTTCTGCTCGAGCTCGGGCTGCTTTTCGAAGTACCGGACCACGGCGTCCTTGCCCGGCGAGGTCACGATGACCAGGCGTTCCGCGCCGGCGGCGGCGGCCTCCGCGGCGACCAGCTCGATGCCGGGGGTGTCCACCACCGGCAGGAGCTCCTTGGGCACGGCCTTCGTCGCCGGGAGGAACCGTGTCCCGAGGCCGGCGGCAGGCACGATGGCGGTTCTGAACGTCTGGGTGGTTGCGGCGCCCGTCATGGGCGCAGAGCCTAACGTGAGGTCATGCACGCGCTGGGCAATGAGCACCTGAGCAAGACGGAGTGGCGTGACCGGGTGACACGGGCCCGGGCGGGGCAGGCAGCCGAATCGCACGCCAGGGAGGCGTCGGCGCTGGTCAGTGCGGTGTCGAAGGTCACAGCGGGCACCGTGTGCGCGTACCTGCCGTTCGGCACCGAGCCGGGCACGACGGCGTTCGTCGACGTGCTGGTGGCCGGCGGTGCGCGGGTGCTGCTGCCGGTCATCCGGTCGCGGGCGGAGCCGCTCGACTGGGCCGAGTACACGGGCGAGGCCGACCTGGTGCCCAGCCGGTTCCGCGGCATCCGCGAGCCGGGCGGGAAACGCCTGGGTACCGAGGCCGTGGGGGCGGCGGAGCTGGTGCTGGTGCCCGCGCTGGCCGTGGATCGGCAGGGTGTCCGGCTCGGGCGCGGAGCCGGACACTACGACCGCACGCTGGGTTTCGCCGCGGCCGGCGCCGCCTTGCTGGCCGTCGTCCGGGACGAGGAGCTGGTCGAACGGCTGCCCGGGGAGCCCCACGACATCCGCATGACCGGGGCCTTGACGCCGGGTCGAGGCGTGGTCGAGCTGCCGGTGTGAGCAACCTGGAATTGCTTTCGGGGAATGTTTTCCAGCACAATCGGGTTGGCACTCTGGTCGGATGAGTGCCAGCAAAGGAGCCGTCAGTGCCTACGTACCAGTACGCCTGCAAAGAATGCGACCACCGGTTCGAAGCCGTGCAGTCGTTCTCGGACCCCAGCCTGACCGTCTGCCCGCAGTGCTCCGGGGCGCTGCGCAAGGTCTTCAGCTCGGTCGGCGTCGTCTTCAAGGGGAGCGGGTTCTACCGCACGGACTCGCGTGACTCGAGCAAGTCGAGCACCGCGGCCGCCCCGGCGAAGACCGAGACCAAGACGGAGTCGAAGTCCGACACGAGCTCGGCATCCTCCTCTTCGACCACGACGAAGACGGCCGCCGCGGCGTCCTGACCGCGGAGTTATCCACAACACCCCGGTTGTCCACAGACGCCGGACGTGGCCCTTCCGGCGGCCCGTCCGGCTTCCCTAACGTCGATCTCGTGCGGCACACCGCCGCACCCGATCAGGCCGAGGGGGCCCCGTGGACGTCCTGCCGAAGCTCCGCGCACTTCATCCGATCCGGCTGCAGAGCCGGCGGACCCGGCTCATCCGCCGCTGGCTCGCCGTCGGCCTGCTCGTCCTGGGCGGGCTGTCGCTCGTCCACCCCGGTTCCGCGCGAGGCGCACCGACCGTCCTCGCGGCACACGACCTCCCTTCCGGCGCGGCGCTGACGGCTGCCGACGTCCGGCTGGCCGACCTGCCCGGCGAAGCACGCCCGATGGGCGTGTTGAGCACCTTCGAGGCCGTCGACGGACGCCTGCTGGCGGGCGCCGTCCGGGCCGGTGAGCCGCTGACCGACGTCCGGCTGGCCACGGTCCCCGCCCCAGGCGTCCCCGGCACGGCGACCGTGCCGGTCCGGCTGGCCGACGAGGCGGTCGCCGAACTGCTCCAGCCCGGCCAACGCGTCGACGTCGTCGCGGCGCCTGAGCAGGGAGCGCCCGCTTCCGTACTGACCGCCGGGGCGACGGTCGTGACGGTCGGGAGCGGGAAGCCGGCCACGCCGAAGGGGCCGCTGGTGCTGCTTCGGCTCCCGGAAGCAGCCGCGACGAGAGTGGCGGCGATTTCACTGGAGCGTCCGGTAACGGTTACTCTCCGCTAGCCCACGCCCGCCGACGCGGGCGGGGCGTCCCCTTCCGGTTCGTGGCTCGTGAGGAGAGCAAGGTGTTCAAAGGCTTCAAGGACTTCCTGATGCGCGGAAACGTCGTCGACCTCGCCGTGGCGGTGGTCATCGGCTCGGCGTTCACGGCGATCGTCACGGCGTTCACCAACGGCCTGATCAAACCCCTGATCAGCACGATCGGCGGCACCGACGCCGCCAACGGCCTCGGATACCAGATCTTCGACAACAACAAGGCGACGTTCCTGGACTTCGGCGGCGTGATCAACGCGGCGATCAACTTCGTGCTGGTCGCGGCGGTGGTCTACTTCGTCATCGTGATGCCGGTCAAGAAGGTGCAGGAGCGCCGCAAGCGCGGCCAGGAGCCGGGTCCCTCGGAGCCGACGGACGTGGAGCTGCTGACCGAGATCCGCGACCTGCTGCGCGCCCAGCAGACCCACCAGCGCGGCACCGACCGCGACTGACGAGGTCAGCGGTCGTGGTGCGGTGGCCGGTTCTCCCGGTACCAGTCATCCGGGAGGCCGGTGCGCCGCTCGGGGTCGCGCTCGTCCGAGGTCGTCTCGGGCAGAACGTCCCCGAAGATCTCATCGACCCGGCGGCGCTGCTCGCCGGTCCGCGGCTTCCGCTGTTCACCCGCCATCCACCCAGTCTCCCACGACGCGGTGTTTGACAACTCCAGAGTGCAAAGCCCGGCCGCCGCCCAGCCCGGCGCCGTCGGAGAGCCGCCCGCTCGGCACTACCCGACGAGAAGCCCAGCCGCGATCACGCCCGTCAGCCCCGGTTTCGGCCAGCAGATCCCATCACCCCGCCACCGATCCGGAAACCGGCAATCACACCTCTTCGAGCCCCGAGAGCTCGTCGATCACGTGCGGAACGAGCGAGGTCAACGTCGCCATCCCATCCCGCACCGCGGACCGCGACCCGGCCAGGTTGACCACGAGCGTGCTGCCGGAAACCCCGGCGAGCCCGCGCGAGATCCCGGCGTCGACCGCACCGGCGGCCAGCCCGGACGCGCGGATGGCCTCGCTGATGCCCGGGATCGGCCGGTCGAGCACACCGGCGGTGGCGTCCGGGGTCCGGTCACGCGGCAGCACACCGGTGCCGCCGACGGTGATCACCAGGTCGGCGCCACCGATCACGGCGGTGTTGAGCGCGTTGCGGATACCCGCGGTCTCGGCCTCCACGACCACGACACCGTCGACGATGAAGCCGGCTTCTTCGAGCAGCTCCGTGACCAGCGGGCCAGTGGTGTCCTCGTGCTCGCCGTGCGCCACGCGATCGTCCACGATGACCACGAGGGCCCGGCCCAGCCGTTGTGCACTCCGTTCCATGGCGCCCACCGTAGCCGGTTTCGGCGGCCGGGCGCCGGGAGGTTCCGGGTGAGTTCTGACGATTCGGTGACGTGCCGCGGTGAGCGTCGGCGGGCTCCGCCGAAGACCCCTAGCGTGGCCGGTGTGCGCGTACTGGTCACCGGCGGAGCCGGGTTCATCGGGTCCCACATCGCCGACCTCCTGGCCGAAGACGGCGACGAGGTCGTGGTGCTGGACAACCTCCTCCCCACGGCCCACGGTTCCCGCACCCCACCGCCGTACACGGGCAGGCACCGGTTCCTGCGCGGCGACGTCACGGACGCGGAGATCGTCGCGGAGCTGCTGGACGGCGTCGACGCGGTCTGCCACCAGGCGGCGGTGGTGGGCCACGGCATCGACCCGTCCGACGCGCCGTCGTACGCCCTGCACAACGACTACGGCACGGCGGTGCTCCTGGCCGGCATGCACGCCGCCGGCGTCCGGAAGCTGGTCCTGGCCTCGTCGATGGTCGTCTACGGCGAAGGCCGCTACGCCTGCCCAGACCACGGCGTGGTGGCACCCTCGCCCCGCCGCCGGTCCGATGTGGACGCGAGCCGGTTCGAGCCGCGCTGCCCGTCGTGCGGAACGGAGCTGAGCTGGCAACTGGTCCCCGAGGACGCGCCGTTGAACCCCCGCAGCACGTACGCGGCGACGAAGCTGGCCCAGGAACACCTGGCGGGCGCGTGGGCCCGCCAGACGGGCGGCACGGTGTGGGCCATGCGCTACCACAACGTCTACGGCCCTCGAATGCCCCAGAACACGCCGTACGCGGGAGTCGCGTCCCTCTTCCGGTCGGCGCTGGCCCGCGGCGAGGCCCCCGAGGTCCTGGAGGACGGCCGCCAGCAGCGCGACTTCGTTCACGTCCACGACGTGGCCAGGGCGAACGTCCTGGCCCTCAGGACAGCTGGCCCAGGCGACCTGACGCCGGTCAACGTCTGCTCTGGCACCCCGCACACGGTGGGCGAACTGGCGGAGGAGCTGGCCCGCGCCTGCAACGGCCCGGCACCGAAGATCGTCGGCGGCGCCCGTCCGGCCGACGTCCGCCACGTGGTGGCCGACCCGGCCCGCGCCCGCGAGCTGCTCGGCTTCACCGCGGAAGTCGGCTTCGCGGAGGGCATCGCCGACTTTGCCACGGCCGAACTCCGGGAACCGGTTTCCCCTTGATCGCGGGAAGACGCCCCAAGCCGCCTAAGGCATCGCGAGCGGCAGGCGCACCTCGAACCGGCACCCCGGCCCGTGGTTCTGCACCCCGATCCGCCCGCGATGAGCCTCGACCAGCCCCTTGGCGATGGCCAGGCCGAGCCCGCCCCCGCTGGTCGTCCCCCCGCGCTCGGGCGTCCGCGCCTGCGTCCCGCGGAAGGCCACGTCGAACACCCGGGTGATCTCGTCGTCCGGGATGCCGCCGCAGGAGTCGTCGACCGCGAGCAGCGCCTCGTTGCCGTCGACGCCGATCTGCACCGCCACCGTCCCGTCGGGCGGGGTGTGCCGGATCGCGTTGGAGACCAGGTTCCGCACGATCCGGGCCAGTTCCGGGTCGCTGCCGGTCACCACCGGCCAGGTCGAGGCGTTCGCGAGCACCCGCACCCGCTTCCGCTGGGCGACTGGCGACTGGGCGGCGACAGCGTCGCTCACGACGTCCCGCAGCGGCACCGCGGACATCGTGAGCTCCAGGGCGCCCGCAGTGATCCGCGAGAGCTCGAACAGGTCGCCGACCATCGCGGAGAGCCGCCGGGTTTCGCCGCCGATCCGCTGGGCGTAGTCGGCGACCTCGTTGCGTTCGGACACCACGCCGTCCGCCAGCGCTTCGGCCATCGCCTGGATGCCGGCCAGCGGGCTGCGCAGGTCGTGGCTGATCCAGGCGACCAGTTCGCGCCGCGACGCCTCGGCGGCGCGTTCCCGCTCGCGCGCCTCGCGTTCCCACACACTGCGGCGCGCGATCGCCCGGCCGAGGATGATCGCCGCGGGCACGGTGACCAGCGCGACGAGCAGGCAAACCAGGAGCATCGTGGTCAGGGCCGGGGTGAACATGAACCCGCTGATCCCCAGGACGCCGACCAGCGTGGCGAGCACCGGGATCAGCACCAGCACCGAGAGCGTGGTGGTCAGCGAACCGCGGCGCAGGACGTACAGCGCCACCCCGCCCAGCGCCGCGACCGGCAGCGAGAACAGCAGCGCGAACGGCAGGATGTGCCAGAGGTGCGTCAGCATCTCCGGGAAGGATTCGCCCGAGCCGATCACGGCTGCTCCCGGTCGTAGCGGTAGCCGACGCCCCACACGGTCGCCACCCGGGTCGGCTTGGCCGGGTCGCGCTCGATCTTCTCGCGCAACCGTCGCACGTGGACGGTCACTGTGGACTGATCGCCGAAGTCCCAGCTCCACACCTTCTCGAGCAGGTCCGCGCGCGAGTAGGCGACACCCGGGTGGGCGAGGAAGAACGCCAGCAGGTCGAACTCGCGGGTGGTGAGCGGCAGTTCGCGGCCGCCGCGGGTCGCGGTCCGTGCCTTCATCTGCAGGCGCAGGTCGCCGTCCACGAGCTCGGCGGCGGCCGGCTCCGGGCGTGGCATCCGGGCGCGGCGCAGCACCGAGGCGACGCGGAGGGCGAGTTCCTTGGGGCTGAACGGTTTGGTCACGTAGTCGTCGGCGCCGAGCTGGAGCCCGGCAATGCGGTTCTCCTCCTCGCCGAGGGCGGTGAGCATGACGATCGGCACCTGGCTCACCTGACGCAGCCGCCGGCACACCTCGAGGCCGTTGATCCCGGGCATCATGACGTCGAGGACGACCAGGTCGGGCTCGTGGGCGGCGAACCGGGCCAGGCCCTCGGCGCCGTCGCCGGCCATGTCGACGGTGAACCCGGCCACCTCGAGGTAGCGGCGGACGACGTCGCGGACCGTCTCGTCGTCGTCGACCACGAGCACGTGCCCGGTCTGATCGCTCATCACGTCTCCCTCACCAGCCCGTCAGCAGCAGGTGGTTGAGCGCCAGCGCCGTCGCCGCCTGGGCGGCCAGCCACCACTGGCGGCCCGGCCGCGGCAGCAACGCCGTCATCGGCAGCAACCACACCCCGAACGGTAGCCAGATCCGCTCGGTCTCGGCTTTCGACAGGCCCGAGACGTCGGCGAAGAGGATGGCGGTCAGGGCGGCGAGGCCGAGCAGGAGCACCGGATCGGTGAGCAGGGTCCGGCGCGGGGACGCGAGACCGCGCCGGACGGCGGCCACGACCGCGGGCCCGAGCGCGACCACGACCGCGGCGAGGTCGGCCCACACCCAGTACGAATAGGGCCGGACCAGCGCAACGCCCTGGTAGTAGCGCTCGACGACCAGGTGGTAGCCGTCGAGCCACCAGAAGCCGGCCCACGCGAAGACGCCCACGACGGCGAGGGCCGCGACGATGGCCAGTGCCGCCGCCCGCCACTGCCGGCCGAGAACGGCGACCGCCACCGCGAGCACGCCGAGCAGCACCAGGCCGTACGACAGGAAGATCCCGAAGCCGAGCAGAACGCCGGCGGCGAGCCCGGCCGGCACGGCGTACCGGCGGCCGTGGGTGAACCCCGTCGCGGACAGCGCGAGCAGCGCGAGGCCGGTGGCGGTCACCCCGGCGAACAGGCCGTCCGCCGACACGCCGATCCACACCGCGCCGGGGGTGAGGACGGCGAACGGCAGCACCGTGCGGGCCGCCTCGGGCCGGCCGAGCAGGGCGACCGTGGCCGGCACGGCCACCGCGACCAGGCTGCCGGCGAGCACCACGGCCGTGGCCGCCCACACGCCGCCGTGCAGGCCGAGCCGGTCCAGCCAGACGAAGACGAGCGTCGCGCCCGGCGGGTGCCCGGAGACGTGCGTCGTCCACGAGTGCGGCTGGAAATCGAGGATGCGTGAGGAGAACTCGCGCAGCATCCGCGGGATGTCGGTGATCCCCGGCACCTCGTGGAGGTACTCCTGCGGGATGGTGAGGTGCCCGGCGAACCCGCGGGACCAGCCGTCGACCATGGCCAGCGAGAAGATCCAGGCGAGCGAGGCGAGGTAGCCGGCGGCGAGGGCGCGACGCCACGGCAGGCGAGCGGCCAGCGCCGGGCCGTGGAGCACCACCGCGACCGCGACGAGCACGGCGAACACCGAACCCGGGCCGACGTGCGGCAGCCAGTCGGCGAACAACGGTGGCGCCGACACGAAGATGATCACACCGGAGTGCGGCCGGTTGTAGTACAGGCCGACCGCGGTGGCCGCGGCGACGAGCACCACCGCCGCGGCGACGGCGAGGAGGTCGGCGCGGCGGCCGGTGACCGGGGCTTCGGGTTCGCGGGCAGGCGGCTCGGCGAGCCGGGCTGCCGGGTTCGGCTCGCTCATCGCCGCCCACCCTAGGGCCGCGGCGGACGATCCGCGCTCCCGGAACGGGAGCCGTAACGACGCGGTAAGAACTCGCCGGACGTCATGATTCGGTAAGCGCCACAAGGGTTCTACCCCACTCGGGACGGACTTACGGTCGGGCCCGTGACTGACTTGGAAGTGGACGTCGTCCTCCCCTGCCTCGACGAAGCGGCCGCGCTGCCCGGCGTGCTGGCCGGCCTGCCGCCGGGCTACCGCGCGATCGTGGTCGACAACGGTTCGTCCGACGGCTCACCCGAAGTGGCGGCCTCGCTCGGCGCGAAGGTCGTCCACGAACCGCGGCGTGGCTACGGCGCGGCCGTGCACGCGGGCCTGGAAGCCGCCACCGCGGACATCGTGTGCTTCGCCGACGCCGACGGGTCCCTGGACCTCGCCGACTTGCCGCACCTGGTGAGCGCGGTCGAGCACGGCACGGACCTGGCTGTCGGACGCCGGGTGCCGACCGGTCCCGGGGTGTGGCCGTGGCATGCGCGGGCGGGCAACGTCGTGCTGGCGTCGCTGTTGCGCAGCCGGGGGCTGCCGGTGCGGGACATCGCGCCCCTGCGCGCCGCGGACCGGCGGGCGCTGCTCGGCCTGGGCGTGGCCGACCGGGCGTTCGGCTATCCCCTGGAGCTGCTGATCAAGGCCGGGCGTGCCGGGTGGCGGGTCCGCGAGTTCGACGTCCGGTACGGCGAGCGCGCCAAGGGCACGAAGTCGAAGGTGTCCGGGTCGGCGCGGGGCACGCTGCGCGCGGTCCGCGACTTCGGGCGGGTGCTGGCCCGATGACGCGTCCGTTCGTCCTGCTGGTCGTGGCGAAGGCGCCGGTGCCCGGCCTCGCGAAGACCCGGCTCTGCCCGCCCGCGACGCCGGCGCAGGCGGCCGAGATCGCCGCGGCCGCGCTGCTCGACACGCTCGACGCCGTCTGCGCGGTGCCCGGCGCCTTGCCCGTCGTCGCGATGACCGGCGACCTCGGCGCCGCGGCCCGGTCCGCCGAGATCGGTGGGGCGCTGCGGCGCTCGACCGTCATCCCGCAGCGTGGCCGGGATTTCGGTATCCGGCTGGCGAACGCCCACGCCGACGCCGCGGCGGTGCACGCCGGACTGCCCGTTCTCCAGATCGGCATGGACACGCCGCAGGTCACGCCGGAGTCCCTCGCCGCGGCGGCCGCACCGGTCCGGCACGGCAGCCACGACTCGGTGCTCGGGCCGGCCGCGGACGGTGGCTGGTGGGCGCTGGGACTCGCCGACCCACGGCATGCGCAGGTCCTCGCGGACGTCCCGATGTCCCGCGACGACACCGGCGAGCGCACGCTACGCGCCCTCGCCGCGCGCGGGCTGCAGACACGGCAGGCGTTCCAACTGTCCGATGTGGACACCATGGTGGACGCCCGGTCGGTGGCGGCGGCGTGTCCGCACGGCCGGTTCGCCCGAGCCGTGGCGGCCGTCGGCGGACAGGCGGTGGCGTGATGACGGCCCCGGCAAGCGCCGGCCACGAGTTCGACCTCGGCCTGCTCGGCCACCGGTGCTGGCTCGAGCTGGCCAGTGGCGAGCGGATCGAGCTGGCGGTGGAACGCTGGGCGGAACCGTCCGAGGGCGACGACGTCCTGCTCGACGCGTGTTCCGGTCCCACCATCGATCTCGGGTGCGGGCCCGGCAGGCTGACCGCGGCGCTGGCCGCGCGCGGGGTCGTCGTGCTGGGCGTGGACAGCTCGCGCACGGCCGTCGGGCTGACCCGGCGACGCGGCGGAAGTGCGTTGCAGCGCAACCTCTTCGACCGCCTGCCCGGCGAGGGGCGGTGGCGGCACGCCTTGCTCGCGGACGGCAACATCGGCATCGGCGGCGACCCGGCCACCCTCCTGCGGCGCACGGCGCGGCTGATCGCTCCCGACGGCGACATCCTCGTCGAGCTCGAGCCGCCCGGCCGGGGGCTGCGGCACGAGCGCGTCCGGCTCCGGCCCGGCCACGCCGACGTCGCCTGGTTCACCTGGGCCTGGGTCGGGGTCGACGCAATCGCCGAAGTCGCCGCGCGCGCCGGGTTGCGCGTCGACCGGACCACCCGGCGCGGGCACCGCTGGTTCGCACGATTGGAGCGATCGTGAAACTCCCGATCCCGGCGGAAGAGCAGTTCCGGGCCGCGGCGCACCACGAGCGCGTGACGTCGAAGATCGGCTTGGCCCTCGCCATCACGTTCACGACGTGCTTCGTGACGGGCTTGCTCAGCCACCTCATCCAGCACCCGCCGAGCTGGTTCTTCTGGCCCAGCCGGCCGGTCGGCCTCTACCGCGTCACGCAGGGGCTGCACGTGGTCTCGGGCGTCGCGTCGATCCCGTTGCTGCTGGCGAAGCTGTGGAGCGTCTACCCGAAACTGTTCGGCCGGCCGCTCGTCCGCTCGCTGCCGCACGCCCTGGAGCGGCTGTCGATCCTGGTGCTGTCCGGCGCGGCGTTCTTCGAGCTGACCACCGGGCTGCTGAACGTGGCGCAGAACTACCCGTGGGGCTTCTACTTCCCGCAAGTGCACTACGCGGTCGCGTGGCTGGCCATCGGCTCGATCCTGGTGCACGTCGCGGTGAAGCTGCCGATCATCCGCCGCGGCCTGAGCCGGGCCACCGTCGAGGAGCCGCCGGCCGAAGGGCTGTCGCGACGGGAGTTCCTGGTGACCACCGGGCTGGCGACCGGCGTCGCGGTCGTGGCCACCGCGGGCGCGACGGTTCCGTTCCTGCGCGGTGTCTCCGCCCTCTCCTGGAAGACCGGCAACGGCACGCAGGGCCTCCCGGTGAACCGCACGGCGGCGGCCGCGGGCATCACGTGGTCGCCGGCCTGGCGCCTCTCGGTGGTGACCCCGCGCGGCACGACGAAGTTCTCGCTCGACGAGCTGCGCGCCCTGCCGCAGACGACGGCCGAGCTCCCGATCGCGTGCGTGGAGGGCTGGAGCCAGTCGGCCACCTGGCGCGGGATTTCCCTGCCCGCGCTGCTGAAAGCCGTCGGCGCGGCACCGGGCACGGCGGTCCGGGTGTCCTCTTTGGAGCGCTCCGGGCTGTACGGCGTCAGCGTCCTGCCCGGCGAGCACACGGCCGACGAACTGACGTTGCTGGCTTTGGAGTTGAACGGCGAGGTCCTCGCCCCCGACCACGGCTTCCCCTGCCGGATCATCGCCCCGAACCGGCCCGGCGTGCTGCAGACGAAGTGGGTCACGAAACTGGAGGTGCTGTGAAGACCGCCCGCGCGCTCCTCGCGCTGCCCGGCCTCGCCGCACTGGTGTGGGGCGTGGTGCTGTTCGCCGAGTACGCGCTCCCCCTGCGTCCCGACGTCTTCGGCACCCTGGCCTGGGTCGTCGGTGGCCCGATCCTCAACGACGCGGTCATCGCCCCGCTGACGGCACTGCTCGGCTTCGCCCTGTCCCGACTCCTCCCGCCCCGCTGGCGAACCCCCGTCATCGCGGGCGCGGTCATCACCGCCGCGCTGGCCATCCTGGCGTTCCCGCTGCTCTGGCGCCCGTACGGAACCCCACCCATGCCAGGCCTCCACGACACCAACCCGGTCCCGGCCCTGGCCGTCACCCTGGCAGCAGTCTGGCTCACGGTGGTCCTGACCGCCCTCCGCCGCCGTGTCGTCCCCCCAATCACGCGAGATACACCTCCAATCACGCGAGATACGCCCCCAATCACGCCAGACACGTCCCCAATCACGCGAGATACGCCTCCAGACACGCAAGATTCCGGTTCCCACCCACCAGCCGACCGCCCCCGCACCTGACCCGGGCACAAATGCGGCCACGCGCGACCGGCATCGAGTGCCTGGTCGCGCGTGGCCTTGTGGGTCCGGCCCCGGAAAACGGGGGTCGAGCCGAAGTTGGTCTCGGCCGCGCCAGGGCGGCCGAGCGTCTGGATCAGTTGGGCTGGACGGGCTGGCCGCCGAAGGTCACCTCGACCGTGCGGCCGCCGGCGAGCGTGAAGGTCGCCTTCTCGTCCGGGGCGCGGGTGCGGACCGCCGCGACCAGGGTGTCGGCCGAGTCGATCGGGCGGTCGTCGATCTTGGTGACGACGTCGCCCGCCTTCAGGCCGGCCTTCTCCGCCGGGCTGCCGGCCTTGATCGCGCCGAGCTCGGCGCCGCCCTGCGGGGCGTCCTTGACCTCCGCGCCGATGTAGGTCTGCACCGCCTGGCCGGTCTTGATGATCGTGTCCGCGGTGCGGCGGGCCTGGTCGATCGGGATGGCGAAGCCGATGCCGACGTTGCCGCCTTCGGACGCGCCCTGGCCCTGGCCGCCCGACGCCGACTGCGGGCTGTAGATCGCCGAGTTGATGCCGATGACCTGGCCGGACATGTTCGCCAGCGGGCCACCCGAGTTGCCCGGGTTGATCGCCGCGTCGGTCTGGACCGCGTCCATCACCGTCGTCTGGTCGCCGCTGCTGCCGCCCGCACGCACCGGCCGGTGCAGCGAGCTGACGATGCCGGACGTCACCGTGCCGGCCAGCTCGAACGGCGAGCCGATGGCCACCACCGACTGGCCGACGCGCAGGTCGTCGGACCGGCCGAGCTCCACCGGGGTCAGGTTGCCGACGCCGGTGACCTTGACGACCGCGATGTCGGTCGTCGGGTCGCGGCCGACGACCTTGGCGGCGGCCTTCTTGCCGTCCTGGAACACCGCCTGGATCTGACCGCCGTTCGCGCCGACCTCGACGACGTGGTTGTTCGTCAGGATGTAGCCGTCGGTGCTGATCACGAACCCGGAGCCTTCGCCGGCCCCCTGCTGGCCGCTGACCTGCAGCTCGACCACGCTCGGCGACAGCTTCTGCGCGACGGCCTCGATCGAGCCGGCGGGCGCGTTGCCCGTCTGCTGGGCCGGCTTCGGCGCGTCGAGCGCGTTGCTGGCCGGGCCGGACGACCCGCCGGTGAAGTACCCGACCGTCCCGCCCGCGACGCCGCCGACCAGCAGCGCGACCAGCGCGACGCCGGCGAGCAGCTTCCCGCCGGACCGCTTGGGCTCCGGCGCGGCGGCCACCGGGTAGCCGCCCGTGGGGGGCTGCCCGTACGGGTTCGGCGGCGGGTAGACGCTCTGCTGCGTCTGGCCGGAGGGCAGCTGCGCGCCCGGGGCCGACCACGGGTTCGCGGACTGGCCGCCGTACGCCGGATCGGCCCCGGTCACCGCGTGGTAGGACGGCTCCGAATACTGCGGCGCACCGCCGGACTCGGGCTGGGCCTGCTCACCGTACGGGTTTCCCGCCCAACCGCCCTGGGCCGGCTGCTGGCCGGTCTCGGGGTGCCTCGGCGCCGCGGGTTCGTGTGCGCTGGGGTCGTTCTCGGTCATGTCCTCACCTTGCGCGATGGTCCTGAGAGGTTCCTGAGCCGAACCTGTGCATCGGAGATGAGTATGGCCGCCTCAGCCCGCCGCGCGGAGCCGTTCCGCGATCTGCTCCGGCGTCGCGTCGTTGATCCACACCGCCATCCCCGACTCGGACCCCGCCAGATACTTCAGCTTGTCCTTCGCGCGCAGCACGGAGAACAGTTCCAGGTGGAGCCAGCCGAGCTCGCGGTCCCGGCGCACCGGCGCCTGGTGCCACGCCGCGATGTAGGGCAGCGGCCGGTCGTACAGCGCGTCGCAGCGACGCAGCACGTCGAGGTAGACGTCGGCGAAGTCGTCGCGCTCGGCGTCGGTCAGTGCGGGGATGTCCGGGACCTGCCGGTGCGGCACGATCTGGACCTGGACCGGCCAGCGCGCCGCCGGCGGCACGTACGCCGTCCAGTACTCGCCGGAGGTCACCACGCGCGCGCCGGACTTGCGTTCGGCGGCGAGCACGTCGCCGAGCACGGGGCGGCCGTGTTCGGCCTGGTAGGCGCGGGCGACGTCGAGCATCCGCTCGGTCTTCGGGGTGACGAACGGGTAGCCGTAGATCTGCCCGTGCGGGTGCGACAGCGTGACGCCGATTTCCTCACCGCGGTTCTCGAACGGGAAGACCTGCTCGACGCCGGGCACCGCGGACAGCCCGGCCGTGCGATCAGCCCAGGCGTCCACCACGGCCCGCACCTGCTTCGCGCTCAACTGCGCGAAGGAACCGTCGTGGTTGCTGGTGAAGCAGACGACCTCGCAGCGGCCACGCCCGGGCCGCACCGGCACCAGCCCGAGACCATCCACAGTGGACGGCTCACCGATCACGTCCTCGGCGAAGGACGGGAACCGGTTCTCGAAGACGACGACGTCGTAATCGCTTTCCGGGATCTCGCTCGGCTTGCCGGGCTTGCTCGGGCACAGCGGGCAGAGGTCGGCCGGCGGCTTGTAGGTCCGCGTCTGGCGGTGCGCCGCCATCGCGACCCACTCACCGGTCAGCGGGTCCAGCCGGATCTCCGACGCGGCCGAAACCGGCGGCAGGTCGCGGGTGTCCTCCGCGACGCGGTCGGGCGCCCCGGGCTGGTCGAAGTAGATGATCTCCCGGCCGTCGGCCAGGTGTCGTACAGTGCGCTTCACGCTTCTCGGGCCTCGTCCGTCTCCGCCGTCTCGGCGATCATCAGTTCTCCCGCCCGTTCGGCGAGAATTTCCTTGGCCTCGTCGGGAATCCCATCATCGGTGACGACGACGTCGGCCTCGTCCAGGTCGGCGATCGTCGAGATCCCGACGGTGCCCCACTTCGTGTGGTCGGCGAGCACGACCAGCTTGCGCCCGGCCTCGACCAGCGCGCGGTCGGTCTCGCTCTCGGTGAGGTTCGGGGTCGTGAACCCCGGCCCGTCGGCCATCCCGTGCACGCCGAGGAAGACGGCGTCCAGGTGCAGCGACCGCAGGCTGTGCACGGCGACCGGCCCGACCAGCGCGTCCGACGGCGTCCGCACCCCGCCGGTGAGCACGACGGTGCGGTCCGGCTGCGTCGACCCGCGGAGCACGTCGGCGACCTGGATCGAGTTGGTGACGATGGTGAGCCCGGGGATGGCGTCGAGCGCCCGCGCCAGCGTCCACGTCGTGGTGCCGGCGGAGATGCCGATCGCGGTGCCGGGCCGGACGAGCGTCGCAGCGAGCTCGGCGATGGCTTCCTTCTGCGCCCGCTGGCGCACGGACTTGGCCTCGAAGCCGGGTTCGTCGGTGCTCTTGCCGACGACCGAAGTGGCGCCGCCGTAGACCTTCTCCACGAGCCCGCGCCCGGCGAGGACGTCGAGGTCGCGGCGCACCGTCATGTCGGACACGCCCAGCCTGGTCACGAGGTCGCTCACGCGGACCGCGCCGGTCCGGCGTGCCTCTTCCAGGATCACCGCCTGTCGCTGACGCGCCAGCACCGTTCACTCCGTCCGTCGGGCCCCAACCACACAAAATCCTACACGATTCAACACGAGATCCGCAGAGCCGACGCGGGTGAACTTTCGAACGACCAGGTCACAGCACGATCGGCAGCACCACTCCCCAGCCGAACAACACCACCACGGGCGAGACGAGCGCAATGCGCCACGCGAGCGGCAATGCGTCCGTGGCGACGAGCACCGCGAACGCGTAACAGCCGGCGACCACCACGCAGAACAGCGGGAAGGGGCAAGCCACGACGTCGAGCACGGTGGTGACCAGCGAGAGCACGACGAGCGGCCCGCCCAGCGCGACGGGCCACGCCGGGCGGACGCGGGCCAGCGCCAGCAGGACGTACGCGATCAGCGCCACACCCATCACCGCGAGCGGCACGACGAACATCGCGATGACGAGGCACGCCGGGCCGGTGCACAGCTCCCGGTACGGCAACGCCCACAAGACGAGCGTCGCGACCAGCCCGCTCACCGCCGCGACGAGGCAACGGCGGACCAGCTCACGGCAGGGCATCCGCCGATACTGGCCGATTCCGCCGCCGGCGTCTCGCGAACGGGTCAGCCGGGCGCCCCCGGCAGCCGGATCGTCATCAACGCGCCGCCCTCGGGCGCCTGGGCGGCGTACACCGCCCCGCCGTGCCGCTCGGCCGCGTGCTTCACGATCGCCAGCCCGAGGCCCGAGCCCGGCAGCGTCCGCGCCTCCGACGAGCGGTAGAAGCGGTCGAACACCTTGGGCAGGTCCTCTTCGGCGATGCCCGGCCCGGCGTCGGCGACCTCGACCACGGCGGTGCCGTCGCCGAGCGGGTACAGCCGCACCCAGACCGTCGCGCCGGGCGGCGAGAACTTCACCGCGTTGTCGAGCAGGTTCAGCACCGCCCGCTCGAGCGAGCTGTTGTCGCCGGTGAGCACCCACGGCTGCAGCGAGACGTCGAAGTTGATCTCGCCCGCCCGGCGCCGCGCCCGGTCGAGCGCCCGCTCGACGACCTCCAGCAGCTCGACGCGCTCGAAGCGCTCGCGCGGCTCGTCCTGGCGCGCGAGCTCGACCAGGTCGCCGATCAGCTGCGTCAGCTCGTCGAGCTGGCCGCTGATGTCCGCGACGATTTCGATGCGGTCCTCGTCCGGCAGCGGCGGCGCGCCCGGCTTGCTCGCGGCGAGCAGCAGCTCGAGGTTGGTGCGCAGCGACGTCAGCGGCGTCCGGAGCTCGTGGCCGGCGTCCGCGACCAGCTGGCGCTGGCGTTCCTGCGAGTCCGCCACCGTGCCGAGCATCGTGTTGAACGTCTGGGTGAGGCGCGCGAGCTCGTCGTCGCCGCTGACCGGGATGGGCCGCAGGTCGCCGGTCCTGGCGACGCGTTCCGCGGCCGACGTCAGCCGGTCGACCGGGCGCAGGCCGGTGCGCGCCACCGCGGTGCCCGCCGCGGCGGCGACCAGGATGCCGGCACCGCCGATCAGGAAGAGCACCAGCGCGAGCTCGTTCAGCGTGCGCTTGGTCGGGGCCATCGACTGGGCCAGCACGATGGCCTCGCCGTGCCCGGTCGGCAGGGCGACGACGCGACTGTCGGAGCGGAAGTCCGTCCGCAGCGACTCCGCCGAATCGCCGTTCGCGACGGCCAGCTCGTCCTGCCCGAACGGCGGCGGCGAGCTCGACAGCGGGTAGGTCATCACCGCGTGCTGGACGTCGGGCGCCGCGTTGAGCTGCCCGATCTGGAGGTCGGCGCTGGCCAGGAACGCGCCGGGGACCTGCCGCAGCTCGGTCTGCACCTGCGGCGAGTTGGCGGCCGCCTGCGCGCGGGCCAGCAGGCTGTCGTCGAGCTGCTGGTAGAGGTTGCTGCGCACGACCATGTACGCGCCGATGGACACCAGCGCGACGGCGCCGGCCACACAGGCGGCGGCGAGCAGCGTCACCCGGCCGCGCAGGGAGAACCGGCGGGCTCCCCAGCGCGTGCCGCGGGGATCGCCGGGTTCGGTCACGGCGGGGTTTCCCTCAGGACGTACCCCACCCCCCGCACCGTGTGGATCAGCCTCGGCTCCCCCTCCGCCTCCGTCTTGCGGCGCAAGTAACCGACGTAGACCTCCAGCGCGTTGCCCGACGTCGGGAAGTCGTAACCCCATACTTCCTCCAGGATCCGGCCACGCGTGAGGACGTGCTTCGGGTAGGAAAGGAACAGTTCCAGCAGGGCGAATTCGGTCCGGGTCAGGCTGATCTCGCGGCCACCGCGGCGGACCTCCCGCGTGCCGGGGTCGAGGGTCAGGTCCGCGAAGGACAGGGCCTCCGAAGCCTGGCCGTTCTGCCCCTCCGGCATGGCCCGGCGCAGCAGCGCCCGCAGCCGGGCGAGCAGCTCCTCGAGCGCGAAGGGCTTCGGCAGGTAGTCGTCGGCGCCGGCGTCCAGCCCGGACACCCGGTCGGAGACGGTGTCGCGCGCGGTCAGCACGAGGATCGGCAGGTCGTCACCGGTGCTGCGCAGGCGGCGGGCGACCTCCAGGCCGTCGAGCCGGGGCATCATGACGTCCAGGACCATCGCGTCCGGCCGGTCGGCGATGATCGCCTCCAGGGCCTGCGCACCGTCACTGGCCAGCTGGACCTGGTAGCCGTTGAACTCCAGGGACCGCCGGAGCGACTCACGGACGGCGCGGTCGTCGTCCACCACAAGGATGCGCATGGCGCTAGTTTTACGCAGCGTGCTGAGACCCGCCTAAGAACACACACAGAACTAACAAAGGATTTCTCACTCCGGACCACGCGCGACCGGCGCGTTCCAGTGCCGCCAGAGCGCAACCATCCTGACGGAAACGACGACGGCGGCCGCGACGACGGTCACCGGACCTTCGGGCAGTCGCGCAGCGTGACCGACGGCGACGAGCGCCGAGCCGGCCAGCGCGGCCACGGCGTAGATCTCCTTCCGCAGGACGAGCGGGATTTCCCGGAGCAGCAGATCCCGCACGGCCCCGCCGCCGATGCCGGTGGTCATCCCGATCAGACACGCGGCGTAGACGGTGGCGCCGGCG
The DNA here is from genome assembly GCF_002155975.1 of Amycolatopsis kentuckyensis. GTDB lineage: Bacteria > Actinomycetota > Actinomycetes > Mycobacteriales > Pseudonocardiaceae > Amycolatopsis > Amycolatopsis kentuckyensis. The sequence continues at coordinate 28,123 of NZ_MUMI01000283.1, read as the reverse complement.
TTGAGCGCGGTGGTCGTCCCGGCGGTGGCGAAGACGCCGAGCCCGAGCGCGTCCGCCAGGAGAACGCCACGCCGCAGCCGCGCGACCTGCGGGTGGAAGACGAAGACACCCAGGGCGGTCCCGGCACAGACGGCGAGGTAGGGCCAGTTCCGCAGGGTCGTGGGCGGGTGGATGCCGAGCAGGACGTCCCGGATGACCCCACCGCCGAGAGCGGTGGTGAGCCCGACCACGACGACGCCGAAGACATCGAGCCGCGCCCGCACCGCGGCGAGCGCGCCGGACGCGGCGAAGGCGACGAGCCCGACGAACTCCAGCGCCGTGAGCAGCATCTACTGGTCGAGCAGCCCACCGCGGTAGGCCAGCAGAGCGGCCTGCACCCGGTTCGCGGCCCCGATCTTCGAGAGCACGGCGGAGACGTACCCCTTGACGGTGGCCTCGGAGAGGTGCAGCCGCCCCCCGATCTCGGCGTTGGACAGGCCCTGCCCGATGAGCGCGACGACCTCGCGTTCCCGTTCGGACAGAGAGGCGAGCAGCTTCCGGGCGGGCTGAGCGGCGCGTTGTTCGTCCCGGTGCGACTGCACCATCCGCGCGGCGACACCCGGATCCAGCACGGCGCCCCCGCGCGCAAGGTCCCGGACGGCCCTGAGCAGCGCGGCGGGATCGATGTCCTTGAGGAGGAACCCGTTGGCCCCGAGCCGGAGCGCGAGGCTGACGTATTCATCGATGTCGAAGGTGGTCAGCATGGCCACGGTGGGCGGATCGGGCAGGGCGAGGATGGCCCGGAGCGCGCGAATGCCGTCGTCAGGGGCTCGCATCTTGATGTCGAGCAGGGCAACATCGGGGTGGTAGCGCCGGGCAACCTCCACGGCGGATCTGCCATCGCTCGCCTCGCCCACGATCTCGATGTCCTGGGCCCCGGACATCATCGCGCGCAACCCCGAGCGCACCAGTTCCTCGTCGTCGGCGAACATGAGCTTGATCAACGAAGCCCTCCGCAACAGCCGGTGGGAGCGGCTCCCCGCGTCCCGTTAACGAAGGTTACCTACTGTTGTTCAGCAGTTCGAAACCAGACACGACCAGGTGAGGCACTGGTCCGTCCAGGTCAGGTCGGGTGGGCGGCACCGCGGGGTGTATCCACACGGTCAGCGGCGAGCGAGAACCACTCACCTGGGTGACGACGACCGTCGGGTTGCTCCATCCGTGCCCCAGCTGCTGCGAACGGTCCCGGCAGGCTAAGCTGACCCGGCAGTAGCAGGCCCTCGTAGCTCAGGGGATAGAGCACCGCTCTCCTAAAGCGGGTGTCGCAGGTTCGAATCCTGCCGGGGGCACAACACACTCGGCAGCCAGGAGCGGGCGCCGCGCCGAATTCGAGAGGCGTGGGCGTCGCCTTCGGAGGGACCGCTGGGCCGAAGCTCGGTCACCAGGCTCACCATCGTCTCGATCGGCCGGCACCAATGCCGGTTCACGGATCGATGTGCCGGCTAATCACACCGGGCCGGCTCGTTGCCCCAATAGCTCGCCACCGCCTCACGATGTCGACTAGACCTATCGGGTTTCGATGAACCGAATCCTATTCACGATACAGTCGTCTGTGGTAGATACTGAACCGTCATGGCGTCGAGGATCGGCGTTGCGCACGAAGTCAGAGGCGGGGGCCGGGAGTTGCATTCATCCAGTCGAAGGTTTTTGCGAAAAGCGAAGCTCGGCGGCCGGATTCTGGCCATCATCGGCCTCAGCGTCCCTGCGGTCACGATCCCCACCTCCGCGTGGTTGAACAAGAGTGATGAATCTGCGTTCAATCAATATGTCGGCTGGGCGAACATTCTGGCCCTGACCGTCGGCGTGATCGGCGTCGTCGTGGTGATCGCCGAGAAAATGGGCACGTTTCGCAGCTATTCACGCACGGAGCTGGCTGAAATAGCCGAACAATTGGTCGTCGAAGTGCGACGCCAGGAAAACCGGACGCTGGCCCGATTGCTCAGCACGGACAGCCTCGATTCCCGGCCGGCCGATTTCCGGATTTCCCTGCAAGGAAGAGCGGCGAAGTCCAAGAAGTCCGCCACGCGCCGAGTCGATCCGAGCAAGCTCGCAGACTTCTTCCTCGACGAAGCAAAAGGCAGGATGGTCCTGCTCGGCGGGCCCGGCTCGGGCAAAACGGTACTCGCCATTCAATTGCTTCTTCAACTGGTCTCGCGCCGAACCACGGAAAACGTCTCGGTTCCCGTAATATTCGCCCTGGCGTCCTGGAACCCGACTAAAAGCGACCTCGAAGAGTGGCTCACATCGCAGTTGTCGATCAGATTTGCCCTGGAGGAAAAAGTTGCCCGAAAACTAGTGGAACACGGCTTGATAGTACCCATACTCGACGGCCTCGACGAGATGGACCAGCAGGACGCAGCAAAACATCGATCGACGCGCGCCGTGGAGCGCATCAACGACTTCACGGCTTCGACAGCGGACTGTCGGATACTGGTCATATCGAGATCCGGACCGCAGTACTACGAACGCGTTGCCCGCAAAGTGCGAGCAACGCAGACCGTCGTCATCCAGCAGCTCACCGCGACACAGATCATCGATCACATTCGCACCCACTGCGCCGAAGAGCACGAACTGGATGCCTGGCAATGCGTTTTCGAAGGACTACGTGGAGCAGGCTCCAGGACAGTCGTATCGGCACTGGGAACGCCGTGGCGACTGTCGGCCGCCGTGATATTCCACAAATACGGCGGAGAACCAGCCGATCTTCTACCCACCAGCGCAGAGAAGAAGGGCAGGTCGGATGCCTACCTGGAGCGAGTACACACACTTCTGATGGAGTATTTCCTGGAATCCAGGGTCAGGATATTCCAAACAAAAAGACTGCGACCAGCCAAAACCATATCCTGGTTGCATCTCATCGCCAAGCGAATGTCAGCCCACGGGGGTCAGTCGAACGAGATCGTCCTTCACGATTGGTGGCGACTGCTGGACGAACGCAAGGTTCGAGTAGGGCATCTCTTTTTCACCTTCACCGTCCTGCACCTGCCGTTCGCCATCAACGGATCTTTCGGCATTTCCACACCTTCAGGTGAAGAGCACGGCTTTCTTACCTACATAGCCATCATGTCCAACTACTTGACGATCATGTTCATCTCCATGTGGCGGTGCGTTCGAGATCGCGAGCCGACGCGGCTGACGTTCAACCCCTTCAAAGACATAAGAATACTTGCCATGTCAGCACTGTTCACGGCAATCACCGGCGGCATCATCGGAATAACGTACGGCTTGGCTTATGGGCCCGTTTTCGGCGCCCTGTCGGGATTGACCGCCGCCATCACCACCGTGTTTGCGGTAGCCTCGGCCCAACCTCACCCGAGCCAGGCAAGCAGCCCCCTGGAGATGCTGCAGAACGACCGGCGAGTCGCCTTGCTCAGCGGTTTCCTGATCGGCGCGTGCGCCGGGCTGTACTACCTCAAACTGTACGGTATTTCCATCGCGTTGATCTACGCCGAGATGTGCGTCTTGGGACGCTTTTGCTGCTCGGCATACGCTCGGTACTTCATCGCGACCGTGTACGGGTGGGCTCGATATGGATTACCGCTGGTTCTTCCACGCTTCCTGGAATGGGGCCGGCAGTCCGGCGTCTTTCGCACCTCGGGAGCGGGGTTCCAGTTCCGTCACCAGGAGCTGCAGGACTACCTGCAGTCAAGCGGGAGTTCGTCGAGGCAGTGATCGGCGAGGCGCACGGACTTGCGCTGCCTCCGGCACCGACGGGGGCCTACCACTTCCTGGTGTTCGATGAGCTCGAACGATCGTCGGCGTTCCGGTCGACCCACCTGAGTCCATAGGCCAAGCCGGACGTGAGGTGCTGGAACCGCAGGTGCACTTCCCCCGCCGCATCCACTGGCTGTGGCCGGCCGCGGTAGGCCGGGTCCGCGATGTCCTTCTCGAACGCCCCGTCGAGGGTGAGCACCTCCTCCGGTCCCGCCTTGCCGAACCGCACTCTCAGGTCGAACGCCTCGCACCGGTGCTGCGGGACGCACACCAGGTGCGGGCTCACGACCGAGCCCACGTCGAACAGCACCGCGTACTCCCACGACTCGCCGCGGGACAGTGCGCGCGGCAGTTCCATTACGAAGCCGCCGCCGTCGGGCGGGTCCGTCAGCGTCCCCCCGTACAGCACCGACCCGTCAAGCGCGGCGGAAAGGGGAAGCGGGAGTTCCAGCGAACGCAGCCCGTCCTCGTCGGCGACCACCCGGCGTTGCTCGAACACGCGCGACTCCCCGATCACCAGGGCCACTACCAGCGCCGCCGTGTGCCAGTTGCCGGGCAATGCGCCGGCCGACGGGGCCAGCGCCAGCTCCGCCAGCAGATCGATGGCCTCGTCCACGCGACGCCGGACCGTGCGGGGATCGCGGTCGACGCGGAGGGCCGCCCACTTGACCCGGTCCTGGTACAGCGGCAGGCGGGCCTCCGCGGTGATCGCGAAGGCCGCCAAGACCGCCGCCCGCAAGTCGTCCGGGAGGTGGGCGGACAGCTCCGACAGCCGGCCGGACACCTTCGCGCGGATCACCACCATTCCGTCCGACTCCGACACCCCGCACGCCGAACGCAGCGAAGGGCCGACCCGGTCCGAAAGCCTGCTCGCCTGCAGGCCGCGGCCCTTTCGCAACGCCTTCAGCTCCGCTACCAGCTCAGCGCGCTCCACCGGCTTCTCCTTCAGTGAGTCTCCATGGCAACCCCCTTTTGGACAGGGTGCGGTCGGCCGGTGGACGGGAAGTGGACAGAACGTGCATCACCGAGGCGATCAACGCCGTCCCCATGCGGACGCCGTCGCGGCTCAAGTACCTGCGGAACGTTCCGATGCGGCCCAGTGCCTCCTCGTCCGCGTCGCCCAGGCCGAACGTCACCACCCGGGGACAGCGCGGCCACGCGGGGTCCGTCAGCGTCGCGAACGCCGAAGGCCAGGTCACCGGGTCCGTCGGCTGGCCGTCGGACAGGAAGAACACCAGTGGGCGGTGGACCCGCAGGCGGTGGCGCTGCAGGATCGCGACGTCCCGATCGATCACCGCGCGCAGGAACGTGAACAGCGGGCCGAAGTTCGTTCCCGCGCAGGGGCCCGGCTCGGGGAGCTCGGCGAGGTCGTCCATCGGGAGGAGGGACTGGACCTCCTGCGGCCGCTCGCCGAAGCCCACCACGCTGCAGAACACGCGGCCGGCCAGCGAGGCGTCCGCGTGGACGGCGCCGCGGAACTCGCGCAGCCCCCGCTTCAGCTCGTCGATGTGGTCGGTCATCGACAGCGAAACATCGCAGGCCACGTAACACGGCAACACGTCGGTCCCCATACCGGTTTCTCCTTCACCCCTGATCGACCGGCGGAGTGTGCCAACGCCGTGTGCACCGAACGTGGAAGAAATGCGGATTTCCGAAACCCGGACGGCCGATTGCGCGACATCAAAAGAGGACAGCAAGCTGACGCCGGGGAGGCCGCGTGGAGTTTCGGATGCTCGGCCCGCTGGAGGCCTGGCACGACGGCGTGCCGGTGCCGCTGGGCGACCAGCAGCAGCGGTTCGTCCTCGTCGTGCTGCTCCTGCACGCCAACAAGCCGGTGACGCCCGCCCGGCTCGCCGAAATCGTCTGGGCCGACCGCGAAGCCAAGCCCACCCTGGTGCGCAGCTACATCAAGCGGCTGCGGGACGTCGTCGGGGACGCCACCATCGAAACCACCCCGACCGGCTACCTGCTGCGGATCGGCGAGGACCAGCTGGACACCATGCGCTTCACCCGGCTGCGCGCCGAGGCCGCGGACGTCCGCGCCGAGGACCCGCGCCGGGCGATCGCGCTGCTGCGGGAGGCCGCCGGGTTGTGGCGCGGGAAGTTCCTCGAAGACATCGACATCGACCGCGTCGGCGGGCCCGAGGTGATCTCGCCGGACGAGAGCTACCCCGACCTCGTCGGTGACCTGGCCGAACTCGAGCTCGAGACCGGCGACCACCGCTCGGCGCGCGACCGGCTGCGGCCGCTCGTCCAGGCCGACCCGGCCAGCCAGAAGCACGCCGAACTGCTGATCCGCGCGCTGCTCGCCGGCGGCGACCGGGTGGCTGCCCTGCGCGTCTTCCACGGCACCCGCGACGCCCTCGGCGCGCTGCGGATGGCGCCCGGGCCGGTGTTGCGCAAGCTCGCCGCGCGCGCCGAACAGGGCGATCCGCCCAGTTCGCTGCCGTCGCGGCCCGGCGGGTTCACCGGCCGGGCCGGGGAAATCGCCGTGATCGAGGCGGCCGCCGCGGCCGGACGGCGCGCGGTCTGGGTCAGCGGTGCGCCCGGCGTCGGCAAGACCGGACTGGTCGTCGAGGCGGCCCACCGGCTCCGCGGCCGGTTCCCCGACGGCCAGCTGCTCGCCCGGCTGAACGGGTTCACGCCCGGCGTCGAGCCGGCCGACGTCGGCGACGCCCTCACCGAGCTGCTGGTCGAACTCGGCGTGCCCGCCGAGCAGATCCCGGCCACCGTCGGCCGCAAAGTCACGCTCTACCAGGCGACGCTCTGGGGCACGCGCACGCTCGTCGTGCTGGACAACGCCGCCTCGCCGGAGCAGATCCGGCCGCTGCTGCCCGAAGCGGACGGCTGCCTGGCCGTCATCACCAGCCGGCGGATGGGCGACGCCGACACCGGCGAGCCCCTCCGGCTCTCCCCGCTGCCGCCCGAGGAGGCGGCCGAGCTGTTCCGGGTGCTCGCCGGGCCGGCGCGGCTGCGCGGCCGGGCCGCCGACGTCGACGCGGTGGTCCGGCGGTGCGGCCACCTGCCGATGCCGATCCGGGTGGCGGCCGCGCTGTTCCGGCGGCACGACCGGTGGCCGCTGGAGCACCTGCTGCGCCTGCTCGAAGAGAACGGGCCGTGGGGCGAGGACGACGGCGGCGCCGCGGTCCGGGTGTCCTACCGGCAGCTCGGGGAGCCGCAGCGCGCCCTGTTCCGGCTGCTCGGCAGCCTGCCCGGCCCGGACGTCGACGTCGTCGGCGGGGCGGCCCTGGCCGGCTGCGACATCGCCGAGGCCCGGGAGCTGCTCGACGACCTCCACGAGGTGAGCCTGCTGGAGGAGGCCGCGCCCGAGCGGTACCAGATGCTCGACCCGCTCAAGGAGTTCGCCGCGAGCGAGCCGGCGCCCGAACCCGCGCTGGTGCGGCTGCTCGACTACTACCTGGTCACGCTGGCCAACGCGGTCCGCGCCGCGTACCCCTTCGACCGGGCCCAGCTGCCGTCGACGACGGACCGGTCCTGCGCGGTGACGCCGCGCTTCGCCGACGCCGACGCCGGGCTGCGGTGGATCGTCGCCGAACGCGACAACCTCGTGGCCGCCATCCGCTACGCCGCCTCGCACGCGCTGCCCGAGCACACCTGGCGCCTCGCCGTGCTGCTTTGGCGCTACTTCAACACGACCAACCAGTTCGAGGACTGGATCGGCACGCTCGAGCTCGCCTGGCGGATCGTCGCCGCGGACGCGGGCAACGACTACGGCCAGGCACACGTGCTGCTGCGGCTGGCCACCGCGCACGACCGGCGCGGGCAGCTCGCCGAGGCACTGGAACTCGCCGCCCGGGCGCTGCCCAAGTGGCGCCGCCTCGGCGACCCGCGCGGCGAAGCGGCGACGCTGTGCGCGCTCGCCATCCCCACCATGGAACTGGGCCGGCACGACCAGGCGATCGCCCACCTCGAGGCCGCGCTGGCCAAGTACGAGCAGACCGAGGACCGCCGGGGCGAGGCCCACGCGCTGGGCATGCTCGGCTACCTCAACGAACTCCACGGCAACCTCCAGGTCGCGTTGCGGCAGCACGATTCCGCCGCGCGGATGCTGCGGGAGATCGGCCACGTCCAAGGCCTGGCGCACACGCTCAACAACCTCGGCTCCGTGCAGGAGCGGCTCGGCTTGCTCACCGAAGCGCTGGCCAGCTACACGGAGGCGCACGGGCACGCCGCCGAAGTCGGCGATCGCTGCGTCGAGGCCTACGCGCTGAACAACCTCGGGAACGTGCACCGGCAACGCGGCCGGTACGCCGAAGCCGTCCGCTACCACGACAAAGCCCGGGAAGTGGCGGCGAACGTGCCGGACGCGGACCTGCGCACCCAGCTGTACCTCGACCGCGGCGCGACGGCGCTGGCCCGGGGCGCCCGCCAGGAAGCGCTCACCGCCGGCAAGTCCGCCCTGGACCTGGCCGACGGCAGCGGCAACCGCGCCTACCGGGCCCGCGCCCACCTCGGCGTCGCCGAGACGCTGCACGCGATGGGCGACCACAAAAGCGCTGTCCCGCACTGGACCGCGGCCGAGGACGAGTTCACCGAGCTCGAACTGCCGGAAGCCGGCGAAGTGCGCGAAGCACGTTCAGCGCTGAGCTGCGCCTGCGGCCCGCGGTGAGCCGTGAGTGGCGGCGCCACTCACGGCCCGGATCCCTCAACCGTGCCAGGGGTTGCCGTCGGTGGTGGGCGTCGGGGTCGGCGTGACGACCGCGGCGGCCGGCGCCCCGCCGTCGTCCGCGGACGCGGTGGTGGAGCCGATCACCGGCAGCGCGGCCAGCGCGCAGATCGCGAACACCGGACCACCGATTTTGGCCAGCTTCTTGAACATGGCGAATCCCTCCTCGGGAATGGTGATTTGATCCAGGCGCTTCGGATAATTCGGCGCCCACCACCGAGGATTCGCGTCACTGCATTCAGCGACAAGGGGTTTCCTGTTTCATAAACGAATAGGAAACAGTCAGCGCTCCGGCCAGGAGCACGCCCGCGGCCGTGCCCAGCGCGATCGAGGTCGTCGTCGCGGTCAGCAGGGCACCCAGGATGGCCACCCCGAGGGCCGCACCCGCCTGGCGGGACGCGTTCAACGCGCCGCCCGCGACGCCGGTCAGCTCCGGGGGAGCCGCGGCGACCACCATCGCCAGCAGCGACGGGATGGCCAGCGAAACTCCGAAACCCAGCACGGCCAGCGCGACCACCGACAGGGCCGCCGGCGTCGTGCACGCCTGGAGCAGGGTGCCCCCGGACATCAGCGCGAAGCCCGAAACCGCCGGAATTCGCGGGCCGGTACGAGCCACCAGCCGGCCGGTGAAAATCGGGTTGAACGCCGTCGGGATCGTCAGCGGCAGGAATGCCAGGCCGGTCGCCGACGGCGGATAACCGCGGCTTTCCTGGAAATACAGCGACAGCACGAACAGCACCCCGGACAACCCGAAGTTCACCATCGCGCCGGCCGCCAGCCCGAGCGGGAACGCGCGGCCGCGGAACAGGCGCGCCGGGAGCATCGCCTCCGGGTGCCGCTGGGACCGCACGAACACCGCGGCCGCGGCGACGGCGAGCAGCAGGGCAGCCCAGGACCGCTCGATCAGCGCGTACGTCAGTGTCGACAAAGCGACCACGGCCGACGCCTGGCCCACGAGGTCGAACCGGCCCGGCCTCGCCGGGGTCGACGGCGCCGAGCGGGACAGGACCAGCGCGACCAGGGCCACCGGGACGTTGACCAGGAAGATCGCCCGCCAGCCGAACGCCTCGGTCAGGAGGCCGCCCAGCACCGGGCCCGCCACCAGGCCGGTCCCGCTCACCGCGGCCCACACGCCCATCGCCTTCGCCCGCGCGGACGGCACCGGGCAGGCCGCCGCGATCAGCGACAACGACGAAGGGACCAGCAGCGCACCGGCCACGCCGAGCAAAGCCCGGAGTGCGATCAGCATCGGCGTCGAGACCGACAGCGCCGACAAACCGGACAGCACCGCGAACGCGGTGAGACCGACGGTGAACACCCGACGGGCGCCGAAGCGGTCCGACCACGCCCCCGCGGTGAGGAGGAACGCCGCGAACGTCAGCGTGTAGCCGTTCGAAATCCATTGCTGTGCCGACAAAGACGGCGAAAGGGCCGGAAGCGCGACCGTCACGATCGTCGTGTCCAGCATGACCAGGAAGTAGCCAAGGGAAAGGCCGGTGAGAAGTCTTGCCACACCGGAAGCCTGGACGCTCGGTGACACCGGCGGAAGCAGGGAGTTACGATGGCGGGTATCGGGAAGACCGATGGGGGATGCCATGGAACTGCGCCACCTGCGCACCTTCCGCGTCGTCGCGCGGACGCTCAACTTCACCCGCGCCGCGGCCGAGCTGCACTACGCGCAGTCCAGTGTCACCGAGCAGATCCAGGCCCTGGAAGCGGAGCTCGGCTCGAAGCTGTTCGAACGCGGGCGGCGGCTGCGGCTCACCGGCGCCGGGGAACGGCTCGTCGGCTACGCGGACCAAGTGCTCGAGCTCGTCGAGGAAGCCCGGGCCGCGGTCGACGAGGAGCGCGGCGAACCCGAAGGCGACCTGACCATCGGCGCGCTGGAAACCCTGTGTGCGCACCGGATTCCGGCCCTCTTCGGCGAATACCGGACGCGGTGGCCGCGCGTGCGGGTCACGCTCCGGGAGGGCAGCCGAGGGGAGCTCTACCAGGCCGTGCAACGGTCCGAAATGGACGTTTGCTTCACCTTCGGCGACGCGCCCGCCGACCCGGCGCTCGCCAGTGCGTCGCTGGGCACCGAGCCACTCGTCGTCATCGTCCCGCCGGGGCATTCCCTGGCCCGGAAGGAAGAACTCCGGCCCGGCGACCTCGACGACGTCGGCTTCCTCGCGACGCCGCAAGGCTGCGGCTTCCGGGAGATGCTGGACCGGATCGACGGTCCCGTCGTCGAGGCGGAGGTCGGCAGCCTCGCCGCCCTCGTGCGGTGCGTGGCCGCCGGCCTGGGGTGCGGGCTCGTGCCCGCCCTCGTCGCCGGCGATGGAGTGAGCGCCGTTCCCCTGGCCGGGGCGGCCACCGACGTCACCATGACGTGGCGGCGGCGCGACGAGCACAAGCCGAGCGTCGCCGCGCTGCTCGCCACCGCCTACGCGTTGTCCAGCACGGAAAGCAGCTCGTCCGGCAGCTCCAGGGTGAAGGCCGGGGCAATCGACTCGTAGTGCTCCCACGTGCGCGGGCCGATCAGCGGGATGACGCCGTGGTGCAGCAGCCACGCCAACGCCACCTGGTTGCCCGACGCACCCAGCGACGACGCCACCTTCGCGACCGCGGCCAGGCGCGCTTCCGAGTCCGGGCCCGCGTAGGACTGCCAGACCGGAGTGGACTCCCGGTACGCGGCGTCGTCGTAGATTCCGCGCAGCAGCGAGGAATACGCGGCCAGTGAGACGTCCGGGTGCAGCGACAGCCAGTCCAGCAGCTCGGCGCCCGCGATCGAGGGGACGTCGGCGCCGGTGGGACGCAGGTACGAGTGCTGGACCTGGACTGCCACCGGGGACGCCCAGCCGTTGGCCAGCGCCAGGGACCGGATGCGCTCCAGGCGCCACGTCCGGACGTTGCTCCAGCCGATGTACCGCACCTTGCCCGCCCGGACCAGGGAGTCCAATGCGGACAGTGTCTCTTCCAGCGGCACGCGGCGGTCGTCGACGTGGACGTAGTAGAGGTCGATGTGGTCGGTGCCCAGCCGCCGCAGGCTGAGCTCCACCTCGCGCTCGATCACCGTCGCGCCCGCGCCCTCGAACGTCCGCTCCACCCCGGCCCAGTCCACCGTGCCGTCCGGATGCCGGCCGGCGCGCGCCGCCGGGAGGTCGGTGATGCCCGCCGACACCTTCGTCGCCAGGAAGACCCGGTCACGGCGGCCCTTCAGCAGGCGGCCGAGCAAGGACTCGCTTTCGCCGCCGGTGGCGTCCGGCGCCCACCACGCGTAGCAGTTCGCCGTGTCCAGGAAGTCGCCGCCCGCGTCGAGGTAGGCGTCCAGGATCCGCTTCGACGTCGGTTCGTCCGTCGACGTGCCCATCGTCATGCAGCCCAGCGACACCTGGCTCACGTACTGGCCGGTCACGCCCAGTTCCACCTTCTTCATACCGATCACGCTAAGCCCGGATCGGTCCGGCACTACAGTCCAATACCGTGGCAGGATCACAGACCGATTGGGGCGTGCTGCTCGAACTGACCGGGCCGGGCCCGAAGCACGAACAGCTGGCCAGGGCCTTGCGCAAGACGATCCGCGCCGGCGTCCTGACCGGCACCGTCCCCCCGAGCCGCCGGCTCGCCACCGACCTCGGGTGCTCGCGGTGGGTCGTCACGCAGGCCTACGCGCAGCTCGTCGCCGAGGGGTACCTGGCCGGGCGCACCGGGTCGGCCACCCGGGTCCGGCCGGTGGGTGACGCGGTGGCGGCGAACGAGCCGGCGCGGGCGGCGGCACCGCGGTACGACCTCGCTCCGGGCCTGCCCGACCTGCGGAACTTTCCCCGCCGGCCGTGGGCGGAAGCGGTCCGCGAGGTGCTCGCGAACACGCCGCACACGGACTTCGGGCTGCCCGAGCCGGGCGGCCACCCCCGGTTGCGGCGGGTTCTGGGCGAGTACCTCCGGCGCGTCCGCGGCGCCGCGCCCGGCACCGTGCTGGTCTGCGGCGGCGTCACCGACGGGGTGGCCGGCGTCTGCCGCGCCCTGGTCGAGCGCGGACAGACCAAGCTCGCCGTCGAGGATCCCGGGTGGACGCGGTTGCGGCGGACGGCCGAAGGCGCCGGGATGACCGTCCACCCGGTGCCGGTCGACGGCGAAGGCCTCGACGTCGGGCGGATTCCGGCGGGCGTCCGCGCCGTGCTCGTCTCGCCCGCGCACCAGTTCCCCACCGGCTCGGTCCTCTCGCCGCGGCGGCGCGCCGAGCTGCTGGCCTGGGCGCGGGACGTCGACGGCCTGGTCCTCGAGGACGACTACGACGCCGAGTTCCGCTACGACCGGCGGCCCGTCGGCACCGTCCAGGGCACCGACCCGGGGCGGGTCGTGCTCTTCGGGTCGGTCAGCAAGACGCTCAGTCCCGCACTCGGGCTCGGCTGGGTCGTCCTGCCTCCACAGTGGACAGTGCAGGCGCACCCGCCGCCCGTGCTCGACCAGCTCGCGCTGGCGGGCTTCATCACGAGCGGCGGCTACGACCGGCACCTGCGGGCGGCGCGGCTGCGCTACCGCGCGCGGCGCGACAAGCTCGTCGAGGCGCTCGGGCCGGCGCCGCTCTCCGGGGTCGCGGCCGGGCTGCACCTGGTGCTCCACCTCGACCAGGACGCCGCGGCCGTCGTCCGGAAGGCGAGGGCGCTCGGGGTCAAGGTGACCGACCTCGACGGCTACCGGACGACGCCGGGCGACCCCGCGCTCGTCCTCGGCTACGGCAACCTGGCCGACACCGGCGTCGAAGCCGCCGCCCGGCTGCTCCGGCAGGCGATGACAACGGCTTGACCTGGTTGCCGCCTTCTCAAATGCCCGCCGATGTGAAAAGCTGCTGGACAGTCCGCTTCTGACAACGTTGTCACCTGGGAGGTGCGCGCCCCATGGGGTCGCCAAGCAGACAACTGATCGCCGCGGCGGTCGTGGGACTCGTGGCCGCCGCCACGACCCAGGCCACCGCACACGCCGCCGCGGAAGTCGATCCGGTGAGCCTGGTCAACCCGTTCGTCGGCACGCAGAACTTCGGGAACACCTTCCCCGGCGCCAGCGCGCCGTTCGGGATGGTGCAGGTCAGCCCGGACACTGGCGGCCAGGGTGGCTACGACTACCTGCAGAACGCGATCTACGGCTTCAGCCAGACACACCTGTCCGGCGTCGGCTGCGGCGTGATGGGCGAGCTGCCGATCATGCCGACGACCGGGGCGGTGGACAACGTTGACAAGAACGCCTACCGGTCCGAGTACAGCCACGACGACGAGCACGCCGAGCCGGGCTACTACCGCGTCGGCCTCAAGAAGTACGGGATCAACGCCGAACTGACGGCGACCGCGCGCACCGGCTGGCAGCGCTACACGTTCCCGTCGACCGGGCAGGCGAACGTCCTGTTCAACACCGGTCAGGCCAACCAGTCCGTCAAGGATTCGGAGATCCACGTCGTCGGTGACCGGACGCTCGAAGGGCGGGTCAAGGCCGGCGGGTTCTGCGCCGGCCACGACGAGCACACCGTCTACTTCACCGCGACCTTCGACCGGCCGTTCAGCTCGTTCGGCACCTGGCGCGGTTCGACACGCAGCGAGGGCAGCCGCGACGCCGCGGGCACCGGGAGCAACGGCGCCTGGGCGAGTTTCGACGCGACCACCGACCACGACGTCGTGCTCAAGGTCGGCCTGTCCTACACCGGGCTCGAGGGCGCGCGGAAGAACCTCGCGGCGGAGACGTCGAACCACGACTTCGACGCGACGCGCGCCGCGCTGCACCAGCAGTGGGCCGACCGGCTGGGCGCGATCAAGATCGCCGGCGGCACGACCGAGCGGCAGACGGCGTTCTACACCGCGCTCTACCACGCGCAGCTGCACCCGAACCTGGCCGGCGACACCGACGGCGCGTACACCGGCTTCGACGGCAAGGTGCACACCGCGAGCGGCTACACGCCGTACCAGAACTTCTCGCTGTGGGACACCTACCGGCCGCAGAACCAGCTGCTCGAAATGCTGGAACCGCAGGTCGCGCGGGACGTCGCGCTGTCGGTCGTCGCCATCGGACGGGACGGCGGGTGGCTGCCGCGCTGGGCGCTGGCCGAGAGCGAAACGAACATCATGACCGGCGACCCGGTGACGCCGTTCCTCGTCGAAGCGTGGTCGAAGGGCCTGCTCGCCGGGCACGAAGAAGAGGCGTACGCGCTGCTCAAGAAGAACGCGACGAGCACGCCGCCCGCCGACTCGCCGTACAACGGCCGCTCCGGCGTCGACTACTACAACGAGCGCGGGTACGTCCCGAGCGGACTGGAACTCGGCAAGGACTGCGCGGCCAAGGGCGGCGACAACGACTGCGAGCACCCGGCGTCGGCGACCATGGAGTACGCCGCCGCGGACGCGTCGCTCGCGCTGATGGCCCGCGGCCTCGGCCACCAGGCGGACGCGCGGATGTTCGCCGACCGCGGCCAGTGGTACCGCAACCTGTGGGACTCCTCGATCGGCCAGTTCCGCCCGCGCACCGCCGAGGGCACGTTCCTCACGCCGTACAATCCGGTCGACGCCGCCCACCAGTTCCACGAAGGCGGCGCCTACCAGTACCAGTGGCTCGTGCCGCAGGACCCGGCCGGGCTCGTCTCGCTGATGGGCGGCCGGACCTCGACCGAGAAGCGCCTGGACTCCTTCTTCTCCTACGGCAATCTTCTGAAGGACCCGGCGGGCACCGCGCGGAAGGACTGGATCGCCAGCCCGTACGACTACTACGGCAAGGCGACCTACAACCCGAACAACGAGCCCGACCTGCTCGCGCCCTACATGTACAACTGGGTCGGCGCGCCGGCGAAGACCGCGACCGTCGTCCGCGCGGCGATGACGCTGTTCACCACCGGCCCCGACGGCATGACCGGCAACGACGACCTCGGCACCATGTCGGCCTGGTACGTCTTCTCGTCGCTCGGCCTGTACCCGACGATGAGCGGCGCGAACTTCCTCGCGCTGTCGAGCCCGCAGTTCGAGTCGGCGACCGTCCGCATCGGACAGTACGGCTCCGCGCAGGGCGGGACGCTCACGGTGTCGGCGCCGGGTGCGAGCGACGCGAACCGGTACATCCAGAGCGTGTCGCTCAACGGCCGGGACGTCCGGAAGACGTCCCTGGACTGGGCCGCGCTGGCCCACGGCGGGACGCTGTCGCACAAGCTCGGCTCGCGGCCGTCCTCGTGGGGAACGTCGCCGTCCGCGGCGCCGCCGTCGGTGAACAACGCCGCGGGCGACCAGCGGCGGCACGTCGACGCGTCGCTGCGGCAGACGTCGGTGGTGATCCCGTCCGGCGCGGCGCAGCAGGTGCACCTCGACCTGGACGTGGTGGCCCAGAACCCGGGCCTGCAGCCGGTGACGGTTTCGGTCACCTCGCCGTGGAAGACGCGGTCCCAGCCGTTGCTCCTGGTCTGGTCCGGACGGCTGCCGGTGCAGCAGACGGTGCCGATCACGGTGAACGTGCCGTCGGGCGCGGCCGTCGGGACGTACCCGGTGCAGGTCAGGGTGTCGGGGCCGAACACGGTGACCCGCTCGGCGACGATCGAGGTCCGGACACCGTCGGCGTGCGTTTCTTCCGGCCCGCAGTGCGCGGTCGACCTGACCCGCGACCGCAACCACGACGGCACGGCCACGGTGTCGGCGTCGACCGAAGGCAACTTCGACGGCGGCGGCTGGAGCTACGACGCTGCGCTGCTTCCCGCGGCGGGCCCGGTGGCCTGGGACGGCGTCACGTACGCGGCGCCGGACGCTTCGGGGACTGCGCCGAACTTCGTGGAGGCCCGCGGGCAGTCGCTGCTGCTCCCGGCCGGTCAGCACGCGGCGCTTCGCATTGTCGGGGCGTCGCACAACGGCCCGGTGTCGACGACGGTGACGGCGCACTACACCGACGGGACCAGCGCGGATCTGGCGTTGACCTTCGGTGACTGGGCGGGGTCCGGGAGCCCGGTGGTGCTGGAGATGCCGCACCGGATCAAGGCGGGCAGCGGGGTCGACGGGCCACCGGTTCGGCTGTTCGGGCTTTCGGCGGGACTGGACGGCGGGAAGACCGTGCAGTCGGTGAGCCTGCCGAACGATCCGCGGGTGGAGATCTACGCGCTCACCCTGGCGTGAGGAGTCCGGTTCGCCGGGGAGCCCGCTTCCCGGCGAACCGTTCCGCCAGGTCAGGAGTCAGGTACGGAGCTCCGGTGGCGGCCGGCCCAGCCCCAGCGCGAGCTCCAGGTGAAGAACGTCTCCACCCCGCCGAGCACCGTCAAGCGACGATCCGGGGCTCGGACGCCAGCCGCGACAGCACGTGGGTCAGCCGCCTCGCCGCTACGTCCCACTCCTCCAGCGCGCTTCCCCGGCCCAGGGCCGCCGTGCGCAACGAGCGGCGCAGCTCCGGGTCCGCGTACCAGCGGTGCAACGCGTCCGCCAGCGCGAACGGGTCGTCCGGTGCCACCAGCAGGCCTGGCATCTCGCCGTCGGCGTCGACGCCCAGTGCGTCGTACACCCCGCCCACCTCGGTGGCCAGGACCGGGATGCCCCGGGCCAGCGCCTGGGCCACGAACATGCCGGACGTCGCCGCGCGGGCCGGGATGACCAGCAGGTCCGCCGCGTTGTAGGCCGCGCCGAGGTCTACCTCGTCGCCGGCGAGGGTGATGCGGTTGCCGAGGCCGAGGCGCTCGATCGTCCAGCCGAGCTCGTCGACGTACGCCGGGTCCGCCGTCAGCGAGCCGGCGAACACGCACGACAGCGCCAGGTGGTCGACCTCGCCGAGGGCCTGGATCAGCACGTCGTGGCCGTTGCGGCGGCTCACGTCCCCCACACAGAGCAGCCGGGACACGCCGTCCGCGCCTGCCGCGAGCGGGGCCGCGTCGGTGCCTGGCTTGGCCACGTAGACGCGGCCGGGGTCCAGGTCGTGGCGGTCGATCAGCAGGCGGGCGAGCCACGGGCTGGTCGCGACGACCATGCCGGCCATCCGCAGCGTCTCGCGTTCGCAGGCGTCCAGCTCCGCGGCGTGCGCCGGGGCGAGGCCCGGCTCGTCGGCGAGGGCCTGGTGCACCAGTACGGCCAGGCGCAGCCGCCGGGCGTGCGGGACGACGATCTCCGGCACGCCGGAGGCGATCATGCCGTCGAGCAGCACGACCGTCCGGTCCGGCAGCGCGGCGAGGGACCGCGCCAATCTCCGTCTCGACGTCGCGTCCGGCTCCGGCCAGTCACCGGCGATCGGCAGCTCCAGCACCGGCTGCCCGACGGCGGGCAGGTTCTGGCACATCCGCTTGTCGTAGGTGTCGCTGCCCGGCGGCGCGGCCGGGAGGATGAACACCATCGGGTCGGCGGGCCTCATCGCGCGCGCCGGAGCAGGTCGGGTTCGGAAACAGACACGGCTACCTCCAGCGTGGGTCGACGGCGGTGACGGCTCATACGTCACACGCACCCCAAGCCGGGAAGGTTCAGTTCTGCGCGTCAATCTTCCAGACGCCGTCCACCTGGACCATGGTGAAGGTGTCGTTCTCGCCCTTGGCCCCGTCGTAGGTGACGAACGCCGTGACCCGGTTGTTCCCGACCTCCTTGACGTTGGCCGCGTTCACCACCCGGTATTGGCTCCAGAAGTTCTTGTACTTCTCGTAGGTCTGGTTGCGCGAGGCTCTGAACTTGTCCGTGAGCAGGTTCCACGCCGCCTGCGGATTGCCCGGGAGCAGCAGGTAGTAGTCCTGCAGTGCCTGGGCCGCCGTCTTCGACGAGGACACCGTCGAGACGGTCGGCGAAGTCGGCGCAGTCGAGGTCGCGGAGGTCGGCGGCGAAGAGGGAGCAGGCGTCGACGACTGCGCCGTGGGCGTCGCGGACGCCGAGGTGGACGGTGTCGGCGACGGCGGCGGGGCGGCGACATTGCCGTCCGGCGCCTTCTGCCGCACGACCAGCAGAATCGCCACGACGACGGCCACGCACAGCAGCGCCGCGCCCGCCCCGACGGCGATCAGGCCCTTCCGCGCGCCCGGCGACACCGCGGTGACCTCGCCCGCGGGCACGGCGACCGCGGCGGGCACGGTCGGGACCGCGGGCGGTTCGGTCTCGGGCACCGTCGCCGCGAGCACCGACTCGCCGGGCTCCGGATCCGGCAGCAGCGCCAGCAGCTCCTGCTCGACCTCGTCCATCGAGGGACGCTCGGCCGGCTCGGAGGCGAGCATCCGCAGCAGCAGCGGGGTCAGCCGGCCCGCCTTTTCCGGCGGCACGATCTCGCCGCTGGAGGCCTTGTAGAGCAAAGCGATCGGGTTGTCGGCGGTGCCGTAGGGTGACTGCCCCTCGACGGCGGCGTACAGCGTGGCGCCGAGCGAGAAGACGTCGGCGGCGAAGTCCGCGTCCTCGCCGCGGGCCACTTCGGGCGCGAGGTACGCGGGCGTGCCGGCGATCTCCCCCGTCGCCGTCAGCTTGACGTCACCGATCGCGCGCGAGATGCCGAAGTCGGTGATCTTCGCCGTGCCGTCCTCGGAGACCAGGATGTTGGCCGGCTTCACGTCGCGGTGCACGACCCCGGCGCGGTGCGCGCCGGCCAGCGCCGAGCTGATCTGCACGCCGACGCGGATGGCGTCGTCCACCGTGGCCGGCTCCTCGCCGAGCACGAGGGCCAAGCTCTTCGACGGCAGGTACTCCATCACCAGCCACGGCCGGTCCTCCTCCTCGAGGACGGCGAACACGGTGATCGCGTGGGAATGCTGCAACCGGGCGGCGATCCGCGCCTCGCGCATCGCGCGGTTCTTCGCCTCCTGGGTGCGTTGCTCGTCGTGGTCGTGCGGCAGCAGGAGTTCCTTGATCGCCACGGTGCGGTCGAGCTTTTCGTCCTGGGCCCGCCACACCGTGCCCATCGCGCCGCCGCCGATCGGCTCGAGCAGCCGGTACCGATCGCGGATCCGGCGACTTTCCACGAGCATCCACCATTCTCCGAAGTGGCCGACGAGATCCGGTCAGCATGCCAGGCTGGGCGGCCGACCGGTACCAACGTAACCGAAAACCTTGCGCGGACAGCGCAAACGAGCGCTGTGGCGCCGCCCACGGTGTACCCGGGAATCCTAACGAACAACCCCGTACGCACGATCAAGTGCGTCCACGATCTCCTTGCGCAGCCCGGCGCCGACGGCGATCGTCGCCTCGGAACCGACCGTGTGCTCGCGGCCGTCGCGGTCGACGACGACCCCGCCGGCCTCGCGCACGAGCAGCACGCCCGCCATGGTGTCCCACGGGTTGTTGGACAGGATCAGTGCGGCGTCGAGCTTTCCGTCCGCCACCCAGGCGAGGTCGATGGCCGCCGTGCCGAGCATCCGGATCTTCTGCGCCCGCGCACCGAGGTCCGAAAGGAGCAGCAGCCGCGCGCGGTTCTTCTCGTCGGCGAGCTCGCCGATCGCGAAGTCCCCGACGGCGATCATCGCATCGGACATTTCCGTGGCGGTGGAAGCACCGACGCGCTCTCCGTTCGCGAAGGCACCTTCGCCGCGCGCGGCGGTGTACGTGACGCCGAGGTACGGCAGCGTGATCGCGGCGACCGTGCTGTGTTGCCCGTCCACCAGGGCCAGGGAAATCCCGCAGAGCGGAATTCCGCGGGCGAAGTTGGCGGTCCCGTCGATGGGGTCGAGCGCCCACCAGCGGCCGCCGCCGTCCCCGCTGCGGCCACGCTCCTCGCCGAGGATCCCGATCTCCGGCGTCTCGGCGGCGAGGAACTCCCGCAGCGCGTCCTCGACCGCGGTGTCGACGTCGGTCACCAGGTCGCGATCGCCTTTCGCGGAAACGGAAAAACTCGGGCGCGACCTGACGATCTCCGTCGCCTTCGCCACGGCCTCGCGCGCGACGTCCAGTAGTGCGGCATGCTCGGTCATGCCACCAATCTAGAGAAGGGCCGCGGAGATGACCGATCTGTTCCCGCTCGCCACCACCGCCGACGAGCAGGAGCGGCGGGCATCGGTCGCGGTGCTGCCGGTCGGCAGCTTCGAGCAGCACGGCGCGCACCTGCCGCTGGCGACCGACACGGTGATCGCGGCCACTCTCGCCCGTGCGGTCGCCGAGGCGTACCCGGTCCTCCACCTGCCACCGATCACGATCTCGTGCTCGCACGAGCACGCGGGGTGGGCGGGCACGGTGAGCATTTCGGCGCGCACGCTGCACGCGGTGGTCACCGACGTCGCCGCGTCACTGCACGCGTCCGGGGTGGACCGGCTCGTGCTGGTCAACGGGCACGGCGGCAACTACGTACTGTCCAATGTGGTCCAGGAGGCGGCCGGCGCGATGGCGCTGTTCCCCGGCGTCGCGGACTGGCAGGCGGCGCACACCGCGGCCGGCCTGCGGACGTCCCTGGACGACGACATGCACGCGGGCGAACTGGAGACGTCGATCCTGCTGCACGCCCACCCGCACCTGGTCCGCCCGGGACACGAATCGGCCGACCACGTCACCGACCGGGAACACCTGCTGACGCTGGGCCTGCGGGCGTACACGGAATCGGGCGTGGTCGGCCGTCCTTCGCTGGCGAGTGCGGCCAAGGGGCACGTCGTGCTGGACACGCTGGTCCGGCGGTTCGCCGCGGTGCTCGAGGTGCTAGGCGCCTGAGAAGGCCTGATCCAGGTGCGGCAGCAGGTGGGCCATCCGCTCGGCCTTCGTCCGGAGGTAGCGCAGGTTCTCCGGATTCGGCGGAACCAGCAACGGAACCTGCTCACTGATCCGGATTCCGTAGCGCGTGAGCTGTTCGACCTTCTGCGGGTTGTTCGACAGCAGCCGCACCGAGCGGATGCCGAGGTCGGTCAGGATGCCCGCCGCCGCGTGGTAGTCGCGGGCGTCGACCGGCAGGCCCTGCGCCACGTTCGCGTCGACCGTGTCGAGGCCCTCGTCCTGCTGCAGCCGCATCGCCTCGAGCTTCGCGAGCAGGCCGATCCCGCGGCCCTCGTGGCCCTGGACGTAGACCAGCACGCCCGAGCCCTCTTCGACGATCCGGTCCAGCGCCGCCGCCAGCTGGTCGCCGCACTCGCAGTGCGTCGAGCCGAAGACGTCGCCGGTCAGGCACTCGCTGTGCACCCGGGTCAGGGCGCCGAGCGGGGACACGTCGCCGAAGACCAGCGCGACCTGTTCGGTGCCGGTGCGGTCGAGGTACCCGACCGCGCGGAACGTCCCGTGCCGGGTCGGCAGCCGGGTCTCGACCACCCGCTCGACCACGGCCCGGCGCGGCAGATCCCCGACGACCTCACTTGCGGTCATGACAACCCCACTTCCGTTTCGATCCCGGAGCCGGCCGCAACGCGCGGAGCGGGCACGGCACCGGTGTGCGGAGCGCGGGTCACGCGGAACCCGGCGACGCTCCGGACGAGCAGGACACCGGCGCCGGGCAGGCTCGCGACCAGCGAGAGCACGCCGTAGACGACAGCGACGGTGACACCTTGGGCGGCCCCCAGACCGGCCGCGCCGAAGAGCAGGGCGCAGACGCCCTCGCGCGGGCCGAAGCCGCCGACGTTGAGGGGAAGGCCCATCGCGAGCAGCGCGAGGACCATCAGGGGCACGAGCTGCCACACCGGCGCGGCCACCCCGGCGACGCGGGCGGCGACGACGAACAGCGCCAGGTGTCCGGCCAGGGTCGCGACCGACAGGAAGCCCACGCTGGGCCACGTCTCCCGGGTCAGCAGGCCGAGCCGGACGTCGGCGAGGGTGACGGCGAAGCCGCGACGCCACTTCGACGCGCTGTGGATCCAGCGCCCGCCCAGCAGGCGGCCCACGACCAGCGCGGTGACGGCGGCCAGCACGACGACCACCCCGGCCACCACGACGACCTCGCGGAACGCCGCGGGCACCACCCCCGGTGACGCGAGCACCACAGTGACCGCGGAGGCGATCAGCACGACCTGGCCCGCGGTGCGTTCCAGGACGACGGCCCGCACGCCGCGCGGCACGTCACCGCTGTCGCGGCCGTGCTGCACCGCGCGGTGGACGTCACCGAGGACGCCGGCGGGCAGCACACCGTTGAGGAACAGCGCGCGGTAGTAGTCGCCGACCGCGGCGCGCAGCGAAAGCCGCAGGCCGAGCCGGGTGGCGACGATCTGCCAGCGGCCCGCGCTGAACACCGTCGTCGCGAAGCCGATGACCAGCGCGGCCAGCACGCCGGGCACGCTGATCCGGCCGAGCCCGTCGAGGAAGGCGGCGCTGCCGAGCTGCCAGACGAGGACGGCGAGGATGCCGACCGCGCCGAGGATCCGCAGCCAGGCCAGTGCGCGCTTCACGCCGCCACCTCCAGGCTCGGCGGCAGGACCAGCAGGTCGGCGTGGTGGATCACCGCGCGCAGTTCCCCGTGGCGAGCCTGCTCGAGCCGCC
Organism: Amycolatopsis kentuckyensis; assembly: GCF_002155975.1. Taxonomy (GTDB): domain Bacteria; phylum Actinomycetota; class Actinomycetes; order Mycobacteriales; family Pseudonocardiaceae; genus Amycolatopsis; species Amycolatopsis kentuckyensis. Next base: position 5,362 of record NZ_MUMI01000283.1, on the reverse strand, counting down.
GCTCCAGGTAGACGTCGGCGACCGGGCGCAGTTCCGGCAGCTGCTCGACGGCGGCGCCGACCCAGCCTTCGAGCCACTGCCGCTGCAGTTCCGCCTGGTCCGGGCCGAGCCGCCAGGCGGTGTCGGCGCGGCGGACCGTGGCGCCGAGCCGGCGGAACGCGGTCGCGGCGACGTCCACCGCGTTCGGGCCGAGCAGCCGCCGGCCGTCGTCGGTGACCCGGCGCTGGTGGGCATTGAACGCTGTGGCCATCGCCGGGTCGAGCGGGTCGGCGGGCGAGAGCTCCACCCGGCCGGTGACCGAAAGCATCAGCAGCGCCGCGCAGCCGGCCTCGACGATCGCGGTGGCCAGCGCCGTGATCTCGGCCCTGGTCAGCAGGTCGAGCAGGGCGGACGCGGTGACCAGCGACGTCCCGGCGAGGTCGTCGGCCCGCAGCGCGGTGATGTCGCGCTGCTCGGCGACGACGGTGACCGGGCTGCCGTCGAGCGCGGCCTCCGGGAGGCTCTCCTGCGCGCGGGTGAGCAGCTCGGTGTCGTGGTCGTGCAGGATCCAGCGCTGGGTGCCGGGCAGGCGGGCGGCCAGCCAGCGGCCGAGCGAGCCGGTGCCGCAGCCGAGGTCGCGGATGACGACCTCCTCGCCGGTCGGCAGGTGGTCCTGCAGCGGGTCGAGGAGTCCGGTGGCGCGGGCCGCGGCGTCCGCGGGCTCGCGCAGGTAGAGCCAGTCCGGTGCGAACGCGGTCATGCCGCCGCCTCCTGCCGCAGGAGGATGTCGGCGATCCGGCGGGCGGTGTCGTCCCAGCCGGTCAGGGTCTCGCGGCGCAGCCGCGCCGAAGTACGCAGCCGCGTCCGCAGCGCCGGCTCGGTGAGCCAGCGGCGCAGGGCGGCACCGAGCGCCGCGACGTCGTCGCCGGGGACGAGCATCCCGGGCACCGAGCCGTCCGGCGCGACGCCGACCGTGTCCGGCAGCGCGTCGACGTCGGTGGTCAGCACCGGCACGCCGCGGGCGAGGGCCTCGGTGACGACCATGCCGAAGGTCTCGGCGCGCGAGGGCAGCACGAGCAGGTCGGCGGTGTGGTAGGTCGCCTCGAGCGCCGCGCCGGTGCGGGGACCGGTGAGGGTGAAGCGGGCGCCGAGCCGGTGCTCGCGCAGCCGCTCGACGTACTTGGTCTCGCGCCGGATCCCGCCCACGCATTCGCAGGTCCAGCGCAGGTCGGCGACGGTTTCGAGGGCCTGGGCGAGCACGCCCTGGCCCTTGCGCGGGGTCACGTTGGCCACGCAGACCAGCCGCGACACGCCGTCCGTGCCGACGGCCAGCGGTGCCGGGTCGACCCCCGGCGTCACCGAGTGCACGCGGTGCGGGGCCAGGCCGTGGTGGTTGATCAGCCGGCGCGCGGCCCACTCGCTGGTCGCGACGACCGAGCCGACCGCCCGCAACGTCTCGCGCTCCAGCGCGTCGAGCTCGGCGGCGAGCGCGGGCGGCAGGCCCGTCTCGTCGGCCAGCGGCAGGTGCACCAGCACCGACACCGACAGCCGGCGCGCCTGCGGGACGACGACCTCGGGCACGCCGCAGGCGACCAGGCCGTCGAGCAGCACCGCCGAGCCGGTCGGCAGCGCGGAGAGGAGGTGGCCGAGGACCGCGCGGGCCTCGGTGTCCGGCCGCGGCCAGCTGCCGGAGACGGCGATCTCGTGCACGTCGAAGCCGGCGTCGGCGAGCCGGTCGCACATCCGCCGGTCGTAGGTGTTGCCGCCACTGGGGACGGACGCGTCGTCGACGTCCCCCGGGAGGATCACGTAGAGGGAGTTCACAGTGCACGCTCGTAACTCGCCCACGCGACGTGCGACTCGTGGAGCGAGACGGTGATCCCTTCGAGCCCACGCGCGCCTTCGCCGAGGCGTCCGGCGTGGACGGCGTCGGCCAGGCGGTCGGCGATGACCTTCGCGAGGAACTCGGTCGAGGTGTTGGTCCCCTTGAACTCCGGCTCGTCGTCGAGGTTGCGGTAGTTCAGGTCGCTCAGCACCGCCTTGAGCTCTTCCGTGGCCTTGCCGATGTCGACGACGATGTTGTCCTCGTCGAGGTCGGTGCGGCGGAAAGTGGCATCCACCAGGAAAGTCGCGCCGTGCAGGCGTTGCGCGGGTCCGAAGACTTCCCCGCGGAAGCTGTGGGCGACCATCACGTGGTCACGGACGGTGATGCTGAACACCAAGACCTCCGATGCGTTCGGGTGGACGTGGTCACTGCGGCTGATACATGACACGGAGGCACAGGGCGGAAAGTTCATTTGCCGCGAGCCGGGGTAGCACGGAAGGAAGATCTTCAAACATGCACTCGCCACTGACCAGCGCTTCGAACACCGGATCGGCCAGCAGATCCAGCGCGACGGCGAGGCGCTGGGCGTAGCTGCGGTCCGGCCGCGCGACCGTCCCGACCTGGCTGCTGCGGATCACCAGGCGCCGCGAATGGAAGTTCTCGCCGAGCGGGACGCTGATCCGGCGGTCGCCGTACCACGACAGCTCGACGACTTCCCCCTCCGGCGCGAGCAGTTCCAGGGCTTTGGCGAGGCCTTCTTCGGACGCGCTCGCGTGCACGACGAGGTCGCAGTCGCCGAGCGCCTTCTCGGGGGTCGCGAAGTCGACGCCGAGCGCGGCGGCGATGTCCGCTTTGGCCGGATCGACGTCGACCAGCTGCACCCGGGTCGCCGGGAAGTCCGTGAGCAGCTTGGCGACGCTCGCGCCGACCATCCCGGCACCGATGACGGCGATCCGGTCGCCGAGGCGCGGGCGCGCGTCCCACACGGCGTTCACGGCGGTCTCGACCGTGCCGGCGAGGATCGCGCGTCCGGGTGGGACGGAGTCCGGCACCGGCGTCACCGCCGTCGCCGGGACGACGTACGCGGTCTGGTGCGGGTAGAGGCAGAAGACTGTCTTGCCCGTGAGGTGTGCGGGGCCTTGTTCGACGACGCCGACGTTGAGGTAGCCGTACTTGACCGGACCGGGGAACGCACCTTCCTGGAAGGGGGCGCGCATGACGTCGTGCTGGCTCGCCGGGACCCCGCCGCGGAAGACGAGGGTTTCGGTGCCGCGGCTGACGCCGGAGCACAGCGTGCGGACGAGCACGTCGTCCGGTCCGGGCTCCGGCAGCCGCTCCTCGCGCAGCTGTCCCGAGCCGGGACTTTGAACCCAGAAAGCCTGTTCCACGTGTTTCTCCTCAGCAGGCGACCGGAGGCTGGTGTCGCCACCCTATGAGCAATTCGCGGAGTCGACGATGATCAAACAGGACCTTCTCCTGCGTGCGGTGATCCCGGCGCCGGTGCTCGCCGCGGGGGTCTTCGCGGGCGGTTTCACCCCGCTGGCCTGGGCGACCGGAGTCGTCTACGGCCTGGCGCTGGTGCTGCTCACCGAGTGGGGGCTGCGCCGCAGCGGCCGGCCCGCCTTCGGGCCGGCGGACTGGATCACGTTCGCCCGCGCGCTGCTCGTCGGCTGCGCCGCGGAGCTGGTCGCCGAGGGTGATTTTTCCCTCGGCTGGCTGGTCGCCCTGGTCGGCGTCGCGTTGCTGCTGGACGGCCTCGACGGCCAGGTGGCCCGGCGCACCGGGACGGCGTCCGAGTTCGGCGCGCGCTTCGACATGGAGGTCGACGCGTTCTTGATCTTGCTGCTGTGCATCCAGGTGTCCCGCACGCTCGGGCTGTGGGTGCTGGCGATCGGCCTGATGCGGTACGTGTTCGTCGCCGCCTCGTGGACCGTCTCCTGGCTGACCGCGCCGCTGTACCCGAGCATGGCGCGCAAGACGGTCGCGGCCGTCCAGGGTGTCGTCCTGGTGGTCGCGGTCTCGAGCCTGCTGCCGGCCTCGGTGACGTTCGCGGCGGTCGCGCTCGCCCTCGCGTCACTGGCGTGGTCGTTCGGCCGCGACGTCGTCTGGCTGGCCCGGCACCGCGTCGAGCGCCGGCCGGCCAAGATCGTCGCGCTCACCCGCGCGTCCCTGCGCCGCCCCCTCGGCTACGGCCACAACCAGGCCGCCTGAGGCGCAACTTTCCCTCTGGAAGTGGCGGGGTCAGGAGCCGGCCTCGCGGGCCGCGCGGGCCCGGCGTTTGCCCTCGTGCATCGCGACCACCCGGGCGATCGGGATCGTGTGCCCCTCCTCGACCAGGTCCGCCGGCAGCACGAACGGCTCCGGCATCTCCTCCGTCCACGGGTCGCCGCCGTCCAGCAGGTCCGGGACCGTGTGCACGGTGAAGTCGGCCGGCTCGACGCCGTCGACGTCGGCCCAGCGGACCGGGAACGAGACCGGCGCGCCCGGGCGGTGGCGCGGGCTGTAGACCGAGACGACCGTGGCGCCACCGGCCCGCGTCGAGTCCAGGAACACCTTGCCTTCGCGGCGTTCGACCACGAACTCCGTCGTGCCCAGCGCCGGGTCGATGCGCTCGGCGCGGGCCGCCACCGCGCGGGTCGCCGCGGCGATGTCCTCCGTCGGCTGCCCGGGCGCGAGCGGCACGAAGACGTGGACACCCTTGGAACCGCTGGTCTTCACCGCGCCGTCGAGACCGTCCTTGCGCAACGCCTCCCGCACCAGCTTCGCGGCGCCCACGGCCAGCGAGAACGGCGCGTCCGCGGGCGGGTCGAGGTCGAGGATCAGGTGCGTCGGCCCGCTCGCGGGCTCGCCGCGGAACAACGACGTGTGGTACTCGATCGCGCGCTGGTTGCCGAACCACAGCAGCGTGCGCAGGTCGTTGCAGAGCGCGTAGGTGACTTCGCGCCGCGAGCGGTCGGCCCACAAGGCTCGCCGCTCCACCCACTCCGGCGTGTACTTCGGCAGGTTCTTCTGCATGAACGGCCCTTGGCCACGCAGCACCCGCACCACGCTCAGCAGCCGGTCGTGCAGCTCCGGCAGCATCCGGCCGGACACCGCTTCGAGGTAGTCGAGCAGTTCGCGCTTGGTGACCCCCGCCTCCGGGAAGACCTCCTGGTCGAGACTGCTCAGCTTGACGCCGTGCCGCACCTCATCACCGCTCATCCGCCCACCCTCGCGTCCCCGCGGGAGGCGGTCAACTCCCGATCAGTGCACGCCCGGTCCGCAGCCGCCACCGCAGATCCCGGAGGCAGAGGTTGAACGGGAACCGCCGCAGCGGCCCGGGCAGGACGCGGACGACCCGGCCGAGCGCGGCGAGGAGCGCGTCGAAGCGGCGCTGGTCGGCGGCGGTCCAGGGCAGCCGCATCTCGTCGCGGAAGCGCTGCGGGAGGAACCCGGTGGTCACGAACCGGTGGAACCGGCGGCCGGGCACGGCGAAGACCGGCGGCAGGAACTCGAGGTCGACGATCCGGGTCAGGTAGCGGCGGACGGTGTCGTCGATGCCGACCTCGGCCAGCCCGC
>NZ_MUMI01000282.1:14760-15157 GCF_002155975.1 Amycolatopsis kentuckyensis | reverse complement strand
GGTAGCGAGCGAACGGGCGGGCTCGAGCCGGGCTGTTCGTGGGCGAGGTGGCGGGGCCGGGGCGAACTGGGCTGTTGCGGGCGAGGGCAAGGGCGAGTGGCGGAGCCGAGCGAGCCGGGCCGTTCGCGGGCGAGCCGTGCCGAACCAAGCTGCCCGAACCAAGCTGCCGAACCAAGCTGCCCAAGGCGAGCGCAAAATCACAACCAACATAGGCGAGCACCCCGGCGAACCCGGCCGAACCCACCCCACTGTCCGGTTGCTCTGCGCGCACAACCCCTGGGCGAATTGCCCGGTACCTATCTTTTGTCCCGTCCGACGAAAGTCGGTACCGCCCGCCCCGCCGCGGGATCACCCTCGGAGCCACCGATGCCGGCACGCAAGCCGGCTCGTCCGGCGC
>NZ_MUMI01000282.1:0-14715 GCF_002155975.1 Amycolatopsis kentuckyensis | reverse complement strand
CCGCCGCCGCGGCCATCGGCTTCTTCACGCCCGCCGGCGCCGCCACCATCGATGGCTACTCCGCCACCGTGCAGCAGGATGCCGTCGCTTCCCTCGCCGCCGAGGCCGGGATCAGTGAATCCGCCGCCGTTGCGCTGTTGCGGACCCAAGCGGCCAGCGTCGGCACCCTGCAGCGCGTCACCGCTTCCCTCGGGTCCCGCGCCGCCGATGGTTACCTCGACTCCGCCGCCCGGCCCGTCGTCAACGTGCTGGACCAGGCCGCCGCCGACCGAGCCACGGAAGCCGGGGCGCAGGCCCGGCTGGTCAAGCACTCCAGTGCCGCCCTGGCGAGCGCGCAGGATGCCCTGCAGGCGCTGCCCGCGGTGACGCACACCGCCATCGGGCTCGACCCGAAGACCAACCAGGTCGTGCTCACCGTGGCCGACGCGGCCAAGGGCACCGAAGCCCTGCTGAAGGCGGCCGCCTCACTCGGTGACCGGGTGCGCGTGGAGCGGGTCGCCGGGGAGATGCACACCGCCATCTACAACGGCGAAGCCATCACCGGCGGCGGCACCCGCTGCTCGGCGGGGTTCAACACCAACCGCGGCGGCCAGAACTACCTCATCGACGCCGGCCACTGCACCCGCGCGGTGTCGCAGTGGAACGTCGGCCCGTCGCAGGGATCGAGCTTCCCGACCAACGACTACGGGCTCATCCGCAACACCACCGGCAGCGCGCCCGGCGCCGTCACCCTGTGGAACGGCTCCACCCAGCGGATCAGCTCCGCCGGCACCGCGACCGTCGGGCAGCGGATCAGCAAGAGCGGCAGCACCACGCACCTCACCTCGGGGTCGGTGCAGCGGACCAACGTGACGGTGAACTACGCCGAAGGCTCGGTATACCAGCTGATCCAGACCAACGCGCTGGTGAACCCCGGCGACTCCGGGGGCTGCCTGTTCGCCGGCAGCGTCGGCCTGGGCATCACCTCCGGCAAGGGCGGCGGGAGCTCCTACTTCCAGCCGGTCGGCGAGGCGCTGAGCGCGTACGGCGTCACCCTGAACTGAACCGGGACCGGCGGGGGCACCACCCGGGTGCCCCCGCCGGTGCGTCAGTCGCGCCGGTTGAAGACGAGCCGGTAGCCGGCCAGGATGATCAGGGCGCCCAGGATGGCCAGGCCCCAGGTGCGCAGGTCGAAGAACGTGCCGAGCTGGGTGTGGAACAGCGTCTTGCCCACCCAGCCGCCGACGAAGGCCCCCGCGATGCCGAGCAGGATCGTGATGATGCAGCCGCCCGGGTCCTTGCCCGGCATGAGGGCTTTCGCGATCACCCCGGCGATGAGACCCAGCACGATCCAGGCGATGATGCCCACGGGGTTGTCCTCTCGTCCGCTACCTCTTGACGGCACAGGATGGCAGGCAGCGACCCCGGGAGCGCGTCGAGCCACGCCGACGTGATCCGGATCTCACCCCGTCGGCGAACGGCCCGCCCGGGATGTCCCGGACGGGCCGTTTTCCGGTCAGGCCGGCTCAGCCACCGCCGTAGGTGGCCTGGGTGACCGCGAAGACGTTGCGGTTGCCCGCGCCTTCCTGCAGCGACCACAACAGGTCGGCGGCGGTGTCGTCCTCCCAGTACGAGATGCTCTCGCCACTGCTGACCCAGGCGAAGGTCTGCGAGGCGGCCGCCGGCTTCCAGTAGTAGAGCTGCTTCTGGCCGGACGACTGGAACCACCAGCGGCCGTTGTGCGAAGCCACGCCGTTGAGCTTGTACCAGGGCAGCTGCAGCGCCTGGCTCGCCGTCGTCGTCGCGGCGAACGTGCCGGTGGAGGCGAACGGGTAGCGGATCGCCCGCGGCGCGCGGTTCGGGTAGTCGGTGCAGCCGGACGAGCAGGTGTACTCGGTCATCACGATCGACTTGCTGACCCGGTCGAGGGAGATCGACGACCACGCGAGGTTCGTCCCCGACGTCGTCTTCGAGGAGATCGTGCCGACCTGCGGCAGGACGTAGGCGTAGTTGTGGGCGTAGTAGGTGCTGCCGCTCTGGCCGACCTGGTCGGCGGTGCCGCCGGTGTTCGTCTTGAGGATCTTGCGCATGTCGAACACGCGCATGCCCTTCCCGGTGTCGGCGACGTAGAGGTAGTCGCCGTACCAGGACATGCCGCCGGCGTGGATCGGGATGTCCTTGAAGTTCGGGGCGTCCGCGGTGCCGGTCGGCTCGACCAGCAGGATCTTGCGGTAGGCGTTCGGGTAGTCGGCGTCCCAGTCGACCAGGGTGATCCGGCTGCGCTGCTGGCCGCCGTCGCAGCCGTCCTTGGTGTACCAGCTGACGGCGATGAGCTGGTGCCCGTCGTAGTTGCCGCCGTTGGCCGTCCCGACGGCGTCGCGGCTGGTGGTGATGCCCTGCGGGTAGCTGGCGCAGTCGGAGTTGTCGCCGCTGTCGAACCGGAATCCGGTCTCGAGCCCGGCGACGGAGAACGACGACGGCAGCGCGGTGCGGTCGTGGTTCGCGTTCTCCATCACGGTGTGGACGGCCGCGGTGCCCAGCTTCGACACCAGGGCGCTGTTCACCGCGTCGAACTGGTTGTAGTTGGCGGTCAGGGTGTATTGGTCGGCGGGCAAGGTCGACGGCGCGGCCGCGGCGGCGGACGCCGGCGCGGCCGCCAGACCCGCCAGCACGCCGGCGGCCAGTGCGGCCTTGGCCAGACGGTGGAGTGACATGGGAGCCATCGTCGGACGCGGCCGTACAAGAGTCGTACAACCGCGGGTGAACACTTTCCGCCTATCCCGTGCCGCCGGAACTTCCGATGTCCTATCGGGACGGTGCCGGCGAGCGGGTGGTCCGCGAAGTCCACATCGGACGCCTCAGGGCGAAGCCGGCCCGCGCCGCCGGTCGAGCACCTTGAGGGACTGCTCGCACCACCGCAGGTTTTCGCGCTCGAACGACAAGCCCCGCATCAGCGTCAGGTACGGGCCGATCCGCTCGGCTTCGGCGAGGTAGTCGTCTTCGAAGCGGCCGTCCAGCAGGCGCGCGCGAAGCCGTTCGTAGCCCGCGATCTTGGTTTCCGCCCGGGCCATCCGCTCGGCCAGCGCCCGCCGGACCGCCTGCTCGTCGCCGACGTCCACGGCCTGCACCTGCACCAGGAGCTCGTCGCGGATCACGCCGGGCCGGGGCGGGCGCGCGGTGAACCCGTGCAGCGCCCGGTACCCGGCTTCGGTGAGCGAGAACAGCCGCTTGTCCGGGCGGCGCTCCTGGTGGACCACCCGGGCCCGCACCAGGCCGTCGGCCGCCATGCGGTCGAGCTCCCGGTACAGCTGCTGCGGGGTGGCCGCCCAGAAGTTCGCCACCGAGGCGTCGAACCCCTTCGCCAGGTCGTAGCCCGACGCCTCGCCTTCGAGCAGCGCCGCCATCAGCGCGTGGCGCAGCGCCATACTCAACTAGTTGACTGCTTCGCGCTGGATGCGGTCGAACTGCGCCGCCATCGCCTCCGCGAGGGCCTGTGCCGCCGAGAGCGGCCGGACCATGACGGTGAACTCGTCGATCAGGCCGTCGTCGTCGAGGTGCAGGAAGTCGCAGCCCTCGACCCGCACGTCCCCGATCCGGGCTTCGAAGACGAGCGCGTGGTCCCGGCCTTCGCCGCCGGTCAGCTCGCGCACGTACCGGAAGTCCTCGAACACCCGCAGCACGCCGCGCAGGATCGCGGCGGTGATCGCCTTGCCGGGGTACGGCTTGAACGCGACCGGGCTGCGGAACACGACGTTCTCCGCCAGCGTCGCGGCCATGGCGTCGGGATCGCGTGCCTCGACGGCCTTGCGGAAGCTGTTCATGCGCACCTCGCCTACTCAATTTGTTGACTATCAAGAGGCAGCGTACCTCGTTGCCTTCGGTGACCGCTCGACGACGCACAGCTTCCGCACAGGCCTGCCACAGCTGCCCTCGCCACGCTGGCCCAAGGCCGGGTCAGGCGGAAGTCAACCGGCCATTACCCACCACGAAGGGACAGGAATGGGAAACGATCACGAGGGCCAGCGGGTCAGCCGGCGCCGAGTGCTCGCCGGCGTGAGCTCGGTCGGCTTGGGCGCGCTCGTCACGGCGTGCGCGGGCAAGAGTGCCGTGACGACGTCCACCGGCGAGACGGTCGCGCTGCAGGCGGTCACCGACGCGGACCTCACCGCCCTGTTCGCCGGCGCGCGGACGTGCACCCTCACCGCGTCCACCACGCAGGGGCCGTACTACTTCGACGCCGACAAGATCCGCAGTGACATCCGCGAGGACAAGCAGGGCACGAAGCTGCGGCTCGCCCTGCAGGTGCAGGACAGCGAGACGTGCCAGCCGATCCCGCACGCGGTGGTCGAGATCTGGCACTGCGACGCGGGCGGCCTGTATTCCGGCGCGGAGGCGGCGTCCGGCGGTGGCGGCGGGACCCCGCCGACCGGGACGCCGCCCACCGGGACCCCGCCCACCGGCTCGCCGCCGCCCGGCGGTGGGGACAGCGATCTCATCCCCACCGACGACAAGCGGTACCTGCGCGGCGCCCAGGTCACCAACCAGCGCGGCGTCGTCGAGTTCACCACGATCTGGCCCGGCTGGTACCGCGGCCGGACCGTCCACGTCCACGTGATGGTGCACGTCGGCACCGAGAAGACGCTCACCACGCAGCTGATGTTCGACGAAGCCCTGAACGCGCAGGTGCTGGCCACCCAGCCGTACGCCCAGCGCACCGGCCGCGACACCTTCAACGACGACGACTCGATCTACCGGCCGAGCATGCTGCTGAAAGTGACCCGGGCCCGCGACGGGTACGTGGGCTGCATCGTCCTCAACGCCGACCCGGACCACGACGGCGCGTAACGCCTCACGCCCGGGCGAGCCACTCGGCGAGCGTCGTCTCCGCGAGCCGCGCGCCCGGTCCCGGCAGGAGGTCTTCCGGCCCCGGCACCGCCCCGAAGTACGGCGCCCGCGGGTCGGTGACCACCTGCCGCGGATCGGAGCGCGCGGTCAGCACGGTGCGCACCCACTCGTCGAGGCCGAAGACCTCCGGCCCGGCGATCTCGGTGACACCCCCGGCCGGCGACCCGGCGGCGACCCGGCCCACCGCGGCGGACACCTCGGCGGCGGCCATCGGCTGCACGCCGGCGCCGGGCAGCCGCACGACGCCGTCGGTGGTCGAGCCGTCCGCGATCCCGCCGGCGAACTCGAAGAACTGGGTGGCGCGCACGATCGAGAACGGCAGCCCCGACCCCGCGATCAGCTCCTCCTGCGCGACCTTGGCCCGGAAGTACCCGACGTCCGGCTGCCGGTCCGTGCCCACCACGGACAACGCGACGTAGTGCCGGGCGCCCGCTTCCTGCGCCGCGTCGACCAGATTGCCGGTCGAGGTGCGGAAGAAGGCCAGCACGTCGTCGTCGGCGAACGACGGCGAGTTCGAGACGTCCACCACGACGTCGGCGCCCTGCAGCACCTCCTTCAGCCCCTCGCCGGTGATCGTGTCCACGCCGGTGCTGGGCGCCGCGGGCACCGCTTCGTGGCCGTGCCCGGCCAGCCAGGTCACCAGGTTCCTGCCGATCAGACCGGTCCCGCCGATGACGACGACCTTCATGAGTCCGTTCCCTCCGTCCGGCGCCGCCCGGTGGCCCCGGCCGGCTGCGCATCCCGGGGACGAGATTGCGCGCCGGTCCGTGACAGCGCAGGCGGTTTCGCTCGAACGGATGAGCGCGGTATAACGCCCTACACGCCGGCCCGGCGTGGCTCGTACTGGGCGCGCAGGGCCTTCTTGTCCGGCTTGCCCAGGCCGGTCATCGGCAGGGACTCGGCCACGATCACCTGCTTGGGCACGTGCACCGGGCCCTTGCGCTCGCGCACCGCGGCCTGGATCTCGGCGGTGAGCCGCTCGAGGTCGTGGTCGGCGTCCGCGCGCAGGACCACGACCGCCGTCACCGCCTCGCCCCACTTCTCGTCCGGGGTGCCGATCACGCCGACCTGGGCGACCGCCGGGTGCTCGGCCACCACGTCCTCCACCTCGCGGGGGAACACGTTGAACCCGCCGGTGACGATCATGTCCTTGACCCGGTCGACGATGAACCAGAAGCCGTCTTCGTCCTCGCGGGCGACGTCGCCGGTGTGCAGCCAGCCGTCGCGGAAGGTTTCGGCGGTGATCTCCGGCAGGTTCCAGTACCCGCCGGCGAGCAGCGGCCCGGCCACGCAGATCTCGCCCGGCTCGCCGGGGGCCACCGGCTCGCCGTCCGGGCCGAGCAGCGCGGTGCGCAGGAAGGCCGACGGGCGGCCGCAGGACGCCAGCCGGGCGTCGTCGTGGTCGCCCTTGGCGAGGTAGCTGATCGCCATCGGGGCCTCGGACTGGCCGTAGTACTGGGCGAAGATCGGGCCGAACCGGTCGATCGCCTCGCGCAGCCGGACCGGGTTGATCGACGCGGCTCCGTAGTAGACCGTCTGCAGCGAGGACAGGTCGCGCGTGCGCGAGTCCGGGTGGTCCATCAGCGCGTAGAGCATCGTGGGCACCAGCATGGTCGCGGTGATCCGCTGCTCTTCGATGATCCGCAGGGTTTCGGCGGGGTCGAACTTCGGCACGACGATCAGCGAGCCGCCCTTGAGCAGCGTCGGGGCGAAGAACGCGGCACCGGCGTGCGACAGCGGGGTGCAGATCAGGAACTTCGGCGCTTCGGGCCACTCCCATTCGGCCAGCTGGATCTGCGTCATCGTGGTCATCGCCTGCGCGGTGCCCATGACACCCTTGGGCTTGCCGGTGGTCCCGCCGGTGTAGGTGATCGAGACGACCTGGTCCGGCGGCAGCACCGCGGGCCGCAACGGCCCGGGCTCGAACGTCGCGGCGGCCGCGGTGAGGTCCTTGCCGACGTGGGCCAGCCGGTCCGGCACCGGCCCGATGGTGAGCACCTGGGTGAGGCCGGGGACCTTGTCCAGGAGGCCGAGCGCGCGGTCGACGAAGGCGGGCACGGGGTCGATGATCAGCGTGGTGATGCCGGCGTCGTCGAGGATGTAGGCGTGGTCGTCGAGCGACCCGAGCGGGTGCAGCGCGGTGCGCCGCGAGCCTTGGAGCTGCCCGGCGGCGATGATGAGCAGGACTTCGGGCCGGTTCAGCGACAGCAGCGCGACCGGCGCGCCGGTGCCCGCGCCGAGCGCCTCGAAGGCCTGGGCGTACTGGCTGACCTGCTCGGCGGTCCGGCCCCCGGTCATCGTGGTCTCGCCCAGCACCATGACCGGCTTGTCCCGGTGGCGTTTCAGGGCGGAGACGACCAGGTGGCCGAGGTGGTTCGGATACCGCATCGCCTGCTCGTCCATCCCGGTCCCTTCCACGGCGCCAGACTAGAACACGTTACTGTTCTCGACAAGATACGGCGAATGCGCCGGGTTTGTCAGCTCGGCGATGTGGTGGAACAGGTTTCAATGGACTCCGGAGGGCGTGCCGGGTCGCGGCGCGCCCTCCGGAGCCGGCTCAGCCGCGCAGGCGGCCGAGGTAACCGCGGTCGACGGCGACCGCCGACACGCTCACGTACCCGTCGAGCAGGGCCTTCGCGTCACTGTCGGCCTCGTACGCCGGTGCGGGCACCACGTCGTACGACAGCTGGTACGTCCCGTCGGCCGCCGGCACGTACTTCACCCAGCCCGACGCCACCCGGCTGACCTTCGTCCAGCGCACCGGCGACGGCCCGGAGCCCGGTGCGACGTCCGGCTGGTTGACGTTGACCAGCGCCATGTCCTGCACGAACTTCCAGGTCCGGGGCGAGGCGAGGAGCCGGATGACGACGTCGGCCGCGGCCGCGTAGGTTTCCGTCGACGGCGGCGTCGCGCTCGAACCCGCGCTGACCGCCAGTGCGGGCACGCCCCGCTCGATCGCCACGGAGGCCGCGCCGACCGTGCCGGACATGCTGATCGGGATGCCGGTGTTCTGGCCCGCGTTGACCCCGGAAAGGACCAGATCCGGTCCCGTGGTCCAGCCGAGCCGCTGCGGCAGGATGCCGGTCAGCGCCAGCTCGGTCACGTCCGCCGGGGTCAGCGACGCGCTGCCGGGTCCGCACGGGGTGGCGCCCTGGCAGGCGCCCAGCACCAGCCCGTGCCCCGGCGCGCCCGCGCAGTCGGCGGCGAACTCGGCCGGCACCGCTGCCGGCGGCGCGACCGACGACGTGAAGGACACCGCCGTGGACCGGCCCTTCCCGCCCTGTACCGCCCACGGGCCGACGATCGCCACGTCGGCTCCGGCCCGGCACAGCGCCTGCCGGAGCACGTAGATGCCCCGCCCGTCCGACCCGTCGGGCTTCGCCGCCTGCACCGAGTCGTCGTTGACCAGCAGAACCTTTTTGCCCCCCAGCGAAACCGGTTGATCGGACCGCGGGCTGGCTTGGGCGGGCACGGCCAGCGACAGTGCCACCACCGCCGCGACCGCGACGCGCAAAGCCTTGAACCGCATCGCCACCTCCTCTTTCGTTCGGAAAACTCAATCGTTCGGAATCGGCGGGGCCAGGGTAGCGAGAACGGTGGTGGCGAGGGGGTGTTTCGGCGGTTTCGCCGGTGAGCCCGCCCCGGACCGGGACGGGCGCACCGTTGATATTCCTTTGTGGACGGTTACGGCACCGGTGCGGCCTGGGCCCTGGCCACGGCCTCGTCGCGGTCGGGTTGCAGCAGGTAGCCCGCCCGCAGGGCCCGGTCCGCCGCCGCGGTGAACTTCGCGACGTACGTGGCGTGGTCCGGGTACAGCTGCCGGATCCGGTCCGGCGTCAGCGGCGTGGTCGTGCCCAGCAGCAGGCACGCGCCCGGCACGTTGCCGCCGCTGTTGTTGGGCGCGTAGGACGCCACCGGGACGTCCAGGTCGGGCAGCCGGACGCCGCCGAGGGCGTTCTGGTCGCCGTCGCGCAGGATGATGAGGTTGAGCAGCATCGAAATCGGCGCCGCCGTGGGCGGGGCCGCGCCGCCGCGCGCCCAGCGGTCCAGGTAGCGGAACGCCGCGTTCTCCGCGTAGCGGAACGTCATGCTGTTGACCGGCTTGTCGCAGGTGGTCGGGGCGCCGTCGTTGATCGACCTGTCCCGGGCGTTGGCCGCGTTGTACAGGTTCAGCCCGTACTGGTCGGCATGTGCGGTGCCGGCGACCTCCCAGGTCCGCACCTGCGCGGTGTCCTGCCGGACCGAGGCCGACGCGATGACGTCGGTCTCCGACTGCAGGACGAACACCGGGACACCGAGATCGGTGCGGATCTTCGCCGACAGCGGCCCGACGACGCCGTCGCCGATCGGGGCCGCGAGCGCGGCCCGGCCGTGGATCAGGAAGCCGTTGTAGCTGCGCCGCACCGGCTGGATCGCATTGGCGAAGGTGGTCAGCCGCAGTGCGGACTGCGAGTGCCCGCTGCCCAGCACGACGGTCGGCGTCCGCCCGCCCAGCAGCTGCGGGTTCGCCCGGACCGCCTGCGCGGCCTGCGAAAAGACGTCGTAGGAAAGCGCGTCACCGCTGAGGTTCACCGCGGCGTACCGGGCGGGGTCGAGGCTCTTGAGCTTGTCGGCACCGGCTTTCTGGGTCGTCACGCCGACGTAGGCGTAGCCTTCGCGGATGAAGTGCTCGTAGGACTGCGAGAAGTCCACCGGGATGTCGACGCCGAAGCTGACGTTGAGCCATTCGACCACGACCGTGCCGGTGAACCGGGCGGCGTCGCGCGGCCGCACCACGACCAGCCGGGTGGTGTACGGGTTGCCGGTGGAGGCCACGCGCGTGGCCCAACGGCCGTCGTCGGTCCACAGTCCCACCTGGTCGAACGTGTCGGCTTGGCCGGAAAGCAGGTATTCCTCCTCGACGTACCCGCGAGCGGCGAGGTCGAGAACGCCTCGGGCGCCGCTCACCGGCCACCCGCGCCCGGCGTCCGCCGGCACCGCCGATACGGTGGGGGCGGCGGAAGGCGCGGCCTGGGCGGTGCCGGTTCCGGTGAGCAGGACGGATGGCAGGAGCACGGTCAGCAGCACGAGCAGGGCTCTGCGCATGGGTAAACCCTTCTGGTGGTCGACGGCCCGCGCAGCGGCTCCCGGCTCGCGTACCGTCCACATCGGACACTGAGGCGGTGACCGGCCCGGTCACCGCCGTTGTCTTTACTCGCCGGTAATGGTCCGGGCAACGACCGGTCCGCGAAGCGGGGGGAACCCACCCGGGATCGCTCACGGATGTGACAAGTCAACGGCCCCGGCACTCGGCCGGAAACGAATCCGGGAAAGTGCTTTCGGCGCCGCAACCTTGCGCAGGTGTCACTCGTTGCGCGACTATCTCGGGACGTTCTGCACGTGCATGCGCACGGCAAGGGGGTGTGGTGACCGAAGTGGCGCCGGCGGTGGCCGGGACGACGGACGTCCCGAGCGACGCGGCTTTGATCGCAGCGGTCCGTGGTGGCGACATCGCGGCCTACGGCGAGCTCTACGACCGGCACCTCGCCGCCGCCCGCCGGGTGGCGGCCGCGATCGCGGCCGATCCGGCGGAGCGGGACGATCTGATCGCCGAAGGATTCACCCGGGTACTGCGGATTCTGCGCGCCGGCGAAGGCCCGGACGAGGATTTCCGGCCCTACCTGCTGACGACCATCCGGAACACGATGATCAGCTGGCGCCGCCGCGACTCGGCCGTCTCCGTGGTCGCCGAGGTCCCGGAAGTGACGCCGGGTGCGGGGAGTGACGAGCCGGTCGGCAGCCGGCTGCACGCCACGGTCGCCGTGGACGCGTTCGCGAGCCTGCCCGAGCGGTGGCGGACGGTGCTGTGGCGGACCGAGATCGACGGCGAGTCGCCCGCGAAGATCGCCGAAGACCTCGGGATGACCCCGAACGGAGTAGCGGCGCTGGCCTACCGCGCCCGCGAGGGCCTGCGCCAGGCCTACCTGGACCAGCACGTCCCCGAAGCGCGGCGGCGCAACTGCAAGAACGTCTCCGGCCAGCTCGCCAAGTTCGTGCGCGACGGCATCTCCGACCACAAGGCCCACCGGATCGCCGCCCACCTCGACCGCTGCCCGGAGTGCCGGGAGCTGGCCGCCGGGCTCCGCCAGCTCAACGAGGAACTGCCCGCCGCGGTGGCCCCGCTCATCCTGGGCATCCCGATCGTGTCCCAGTGGCTGTCCACCACCGGCTCGGTCGCCACCTCCGGCGCGGCCGCCACGGCCACCGGCACGGGTGTGTCGGCCCTGTCGTGGGCGACGGCGGCGAAGGTGGCCGTCGCGGGTGCGGCGCTGGTCACCACGGTGACGATCGGTGCGAGCACGTCCAGTGACGCTCCGCCGCCGCTGTCCGGCAGCGAGGGCACGACGAGCCAGCCCGTGCGGACCGGGCCGCAGGACGGCTCCCGCGCCGGGATCCCGCCGGGCGGCGTCGTGCCGACCTCGGACGCTGCGGGGACGCCCGGCGCCTCGGGGGTGGCACCGACGGGCGTGCAGCCGGCGGGCGAGTCGGCGGGGGCCGCGGAATCCGGGGCGCCGGCGGTGACGGGCGCCGGAAACGGCAACGGGAACAACGGCAACGGCAACGGCAACAACGGGAACGGGACCGGGAACAACGGCAACGGTCTCGGAAACGACCCGGCCGCGAAGGAGTCCAAGAAGGCCGCCAAGGAGTCTTCGAAGGCGGCGAAGGAATCCTCGAAGGCCTCGAAGAAGGCCGAGAAGACGGCGACCCCCGGGGAGTGACCCGGCGCCGCGCGGCGCCGGGTCACCCCGCTCAGCAGGGCTGCAGCAGCCAGCAGAGCCGGTAGTTCGCTTGATAGGTGGCGCCCGTCGCCGGTGCGACGACGTTCTGCGTCCGCGGCCCGCCGTGCGCCCAGCTGGTGAAGGCGTACTTCATGTTCAGCGGGGGCAGGTTCTGCGGGCTGTTCGCGCTGATCGAGTTGGTCGAGCCGGCGATCACCGTCCGGGAGAACGGCGTCCGCTGCTGGGTCCCGCCGACGGTGAGCATCGCCTGGCTGGGGTTCGAGGTGAAGTTCAGCGTCACCGTCTTCGGCTGCAGGTCGATCGTCTTGGACCCGGTGCGGCCCGTCGAGTCCGTCGCGGTCAGCGTCAGCTGCAGGTACGACGGGTATTCGTGGTCCGGCGCGACGAACGACCCCGCGGCGACGCCCGGGAAGTCCTGGACGTTGTGCGTGTGGCAGGTGCCGTTGGCCGCGCAGTGCCGGATGGCCAGCCGCCAGGACAGCGCCGAGGGCGGCAGGTCGCCGTCCTGGGCGTCGACGGCGCGGCCGGAGAACGGCACCGTCTGCCCGACCGACCAGGTCAGCGCGGGGCTCGGCGTGTCGATGACCGGCACCGGATCGAGCCCGGCCGGGGTCCCGACGGTCACCCGCACGGTCGTGGTCGCCGCGGCGCCGTGGGAGTCGGTCACCCGCAGGCCCGCGTCGACCGCCGCCGCGGTCGTGTAGGTCCAGGTGGGCCGGGCGACCGCGGAGTCGTCGTAGGCGCCGTCCGCGTCGAGGTCCCACGCGTAGGACAGGGTGTCGCCGGCGTCCGGGTCGGTGGAGCCGGTGCCGTCGAACTGGACGGTCAGCGGCGCCGGGCCGCTGGACGGCGTCGCGGTGGCCACGGCCACCGGCGGCCGGTTGGTGCCGCCGGCGTAGCTCACCCGGCGCAGTTCCCCGGCACCCAGCGCGACGTAGAAGAGATCGCCGCCGGGACCGGTGAGCACCTGCACCGGCGTGCTGACACCGGTCACGAACGGCACCAGCTTGCTCGGACTGGGCTGGCCGGCGACGGTCTGCATCGCCCAGATGCAGCCGCGGGAGGAGTCGGCGAAGAACAGCGCGCCGGCGTACTCGGCCGGGTAGTTGCTGCCCGACTCGAAGGCGATCCCGCTGATCGAGGAGCCGCCGGTGGGACACGGGTCGGTGGCCACCACCTTGGCGCTGTGGTTGTAGGCGTAGAACGGCGCGGTCTGGCCGCC
Organism: Amycolatopsis kentuckyensis; assembly: GCF_002155975.1. Taxonomy (GTDB): domain Bacteria; phylum Actinomycetota; class Actinomycetes; order Mycobacteriales; family Pseudonocardiaceae; genus Amycolatopsis; species Amycolatopsis kentuckyensis. The sequence goes on along the minus strand of NZ_MUMI01000282.1, from coordinate 1,827 downwards.
GGCCGAGTACAGCGATTCGCAGCGGTCGAGGTTCGCGCCGTCGTAACCGGCCTGGCGGGCGGTGCCCTCGAAACAGGGCCAGCCGAAGTTCTCGGCCACGGCGTCGCCGGCGTTCGCCACGCGGTTGATCTCTTCCCAGGTGTTCCAGCCGACGTCACCGGCCCACAGCTCGCCGGTGCCGGGCCGGAACCCGAACCGGAACTGGTTGCGCGAGCCGTAGGCGATGACGCGCCGGGCGTTGGCGTCGGAACTGCTCGCGAACGGGTTGCCGGGCAGGCCGTCGCCGGTGTCGGGGTCGATCCGCAGCAGCGCGCCGTTGAGCAGCACGGGCTGTCCGGAGGCGCGGCGCGGGGACTGCGACCGCAGCGCGCCGCCTTCGGCCGTCGGCGGGCTGAGGTTCGTGCCGGCCGGCGAGGGCGGGTCGGCGCAGGGGTTGCCGACCTGGCCGTAGTCGGCGAAGTTGAAGCTGGCGCCGTCGCCGCCGCCCGCGTACAGGGCACCGTCCGGGCCGAAGGCGAGTGCGCCGACCGAGTGGCTCGGGTACTGCTGGCACCAGCCGGTGACCAGGGGTTTCTCGCTGACCGCCGTCCCGTCCGGGCCCATCGTGAGCTGGGAGACGCGGCCGGTCACGACGCAGCCGGAGTCGGTCGCGCCCGGCGGGGTCGGGCAGGTGTCGCCCCACTTCGGTGCGGTGCCGCCCGGGAGGGCGTCGAGGGTGTAGGAGACGTAGACGTACGGCCGGGCGGGGAAGGCCGGGTCGACCGCGAGGCCGAGCAGGCCGCGGTCCCAGAAGTCCTGGGTCGGCGTGCGCAGGTCGGCGAACACGGTCGCGGTCGGATCGGCCAGGTTGTCGAACACCTTGACCAGGCCGCTCTTCTCCGCGACGAACACCCGCCCGTCGGGGGCGAACGCGGCGGCGGTCGGTGAGCTGAGGCCGCCGATGGCGACCGTGTCGGTGAAGCCGGCGGGCACCGCCGCGGCGGCGGGTGCCGCGGCGGCGAGGGCCACCGCGAGGGGCACGACCACCCCCGCGGCCAGTGCGCGTCTTGATCTTCGCGGAACCAGGGAACGACGTGGACCCATCACGAACTCCTCCTGCGGCGGGGACCGGACTGGCGCGGACGCCGTCCGGTATGGCGCGTGGCGTCCGAAAGTTGTTACGCCGACGCAAGAAAAATGCACGAACAGCTCAATCCCGTTAGAGGTCAACGGCTTGCCGCCGCTCGCGCCGCCGCCTCGATGCGGCCATGCTGGGGACGTCCGGCGAACGAGGAGGTCAACCGTGGTGCAGCTGCCGTCGGCCATGCACGCCTGGCGCGTCCTGCGGCCGGGTCCGATGGCGGCGAAGCCGCTGGACCTGGTGCGGGCGCCGGTGCCGCGGCCGGAACCGGGCGAGCTGCTGGTGCGGGTGCTGGTGTGCGGGGTGTGCCGGACCGACCTGCACGTCGCCGAGGGCGACCTGCCGGTGCACCGGCCGGGGGTGACGCCGGGGCACGAGGTCGTCGGCGAGGTGGTCGCGCTCGGCGCGGACGTCCCGGGCTTCGCGACCGGCGACCGGGTCGGGATCGCGTGGCTGCGCGCGACCTGCGGGCGGTGCCGGTACTGCGTGCGGGGACGGGAGAACCTGTGCCCGGAGTCGCGGTACACCGGCTGGGACGCCGACGGCGGGTACGCGGAGTTCGCGGTCGTCCCGGCGGCGTACGCCCTGCCGTTGCCGGACGGCTACACCGACGAGGAACTGGCGCCGCTGCTCTGCGCCGGGCTGATCGGGTACCGCGCGCTCCTGCGGGCGGAGCTGCCCGAAGGCGGCCGCCTCGGCATCTACGG
>NZ_MUMI01000281.1 GCF_002155975.1 Amycolatopsis kentuckyensis | reverse complement strand
ATCGGGCGGCCGATCGGCGGGGTGGCCCCGGGTTCGAGGGGGTCGCTCCAGGTCGCCACCACCGTGGTTTCGGTGGGCCCGTAGGCGTTGATCATCCGGCGGCCCGGCGCCCAGCGGGCGACCAGGTCGGCCGGGCAGGCCTCGCCACCGACCACCAGCGTGCGGAACGCGGGCAGCTCGACGTCCGGCACGCTCGCCATGGCCACCGGCGGGATCAGCGCGTGGGTGACGCCTTCCTCGCGCAGCACGGCGGCCAGGTGGTCGCCGAGCAGCGGCCCGGGCGGCGGCACGACCAGCGCCGCTCCCGCGGGCAGCGCCATGCACAGTTCCAGCACCGAAGCGTCGAAACTGGGCGAGGAGAACTGCAGCACGCGATCGCCGGGCCGGACGTCGAAGTGGGCGATCTCGGCGCTCGCGAAGCTCGCCAGGCCGGCGTGCGTGACAACGACGCCCTTGGGCGTGCCGGTCGAGCCGGAGGTGTAGATGACGTACGCCGGTGCGGTGAGCGGCACGGATCGGCTTAGCGGGGTGGCCGGACCTGCTTTTCGGGGGTTCCGGGTGGCGGAGCCCCCGGCCCGGGGCGGAGCCCCGGTCGAGCACAGTCCGTGGGCTTCCGAGCCGTCGAGGACGAGCGCGCCGTCGACCGGCAGCGGCGTCCCCGGCTTGGTCACCACGACGACCGGCTTCGCGTCGGCGAGCATGAACGCGATCCGCTCCGCCGGGTAGTCCGGGTCGACCGGCAGGTAGGCGGCCCCGGTCTTGAGCACGGCCAGCTGCGCGACGACGATCTCCACCGAGCGCCCCAAGGCGAGCGCGACGATCCGTTCCGGGCCGGCCCCGCGCGCGGCCAGCAGCCGGGCCAGCCGGTCGGCCCGCGCGTCGAGTTCGGCGAAGGTGAGCCGTTCGTCCCGCGACACCACCGCGATGGCGTCGGGTGTGCGGGCCGCCTGAGCTTCGATCAGCTCGGTGAGGGTGACCGCCGGGACCTCGTGGCCGGTGTCGTTGAACGCCACGAGAACCTGGTCGCGTTCGGCGGCCCCGAGGACATCCAGCTCCCGCAACGGCCGGGCCGGGTCTTCGGCGATCGCCTCCAGGAGGTGTCCGAGCTGCCCGGCCAGCCGTTCGATCGTCGCCTCGTCGAACAGCGCGCTGTCGTAGCCCAGGCCGAGCGACAGGCGTGGGCCGGGAGCGGCCACGACGCTGAGCGGGTAGTTGGTCGTCTCCATCGCCTGCAGCTCGCGCAGCCGCACGCCGTGCGCGGCGACGTCGTCGGCGGTGACCGGGTAGTTCTCGAACACCACGAGGCTGTCGAACAGGTTCCGGCCGCCCTCGACGCCGCTCCAGGCCTGCACCGCGGTCAGCGGCACGTGCTCGAACCGGCGCGATTCGGCCTGGGCGGTCTGCAGGCCGCGCAGCCAGCCGGCGACCGGGGCCGCCGGGTCGGCGGTGACCCGCACGGGCAGGGTGTTGATGAAGATGCCGGTGATGTCGTCGACGCCGGCCAGCCCGGCCGGGCGGCCGGACACGGTGGCGCCGAAGCAGACGTCGTCCTCGCCGCTGTGCCGGGCCAGCAGGAGCGCCCAGGCGCCCTGCACGACGGCGTTGACGGTGAGCCGCTCGCGCCGGGCGAACTTCGCCAGCCGGCCGGTCGCCGCCTCGTCGAGCTCGCGGCCGACCCAGGTCGACGAGCTCGATTCGTGGGTGGCCGCGGGGATCCGGTCGTAGGGCAGCGGCGTCGGCTCGGTGACGCCGGCGAGCTCGCGGCGCCAGTACTCCTCGGCGCCGTCGGCGGTCTGGCCGCTGAGCCAGGTGACGTAGTCCCCGAACGGACGGCGGTGCGACAGGGCGGGCGCGGTGCCGTCGCGCAGGGCCGCGTAGGCGGTGCAGACGTCGGAGAGCACCTGGAAGACGCTCCAGCCGTCCAGCAGGACGTGGTGGAACGTCCAGACGAGCTGGACGGCCTCGTCCGGCAGCCGGGCCAGGGCGACCCGCAGCAGCGGCGCCGCCGCCAGGTCGAACGGTCGGGCGCGGTCACTCGCGAGCAGCTCGCGCAGGGCGTCCTCGCGGTCGCGGTCCCGCCAGTCGAGCTCGGTGACCGGTACCCGCGCGTCGCGGTGGACCACGAGCAGCGGCTCGGGGACGTCCTCCCACACGACGCTGCCGCGCAGGACCGGCGTCCGGTCGACGACGTGCTGCCAGGCTTCGGCCAGCAGCCGCGGCTCGGCGACCCCGTCGAGCACGGCGGTGACCTGCTCGAAGTAGACGCCTTGGGATTCCTGGGAAAGCCCGTGGAAGACCATGCCGGCCTGCATCGGCGTCAGCGGGTGGAGGTCGGCGACCCCGCGGCCGTCGCCGGCGATCCGGTCCACCTGCCGCTGGTCCAGTGCGGCCAGCGGGAAGTCGCTCGGCGTGCGGCCGCCGGCGCCGGGCCCGGCGCAGTGCGCGACGGCTTCGCCCAGCGCGGCCACCAGGTCCGCGGCCAGCCGCTCCACCGTGGCGGCGGTGTGCGTGTCGCGCGAGTAGTACCAGGTCAGTTCCAGGGTTTCCCGGTCCACCCGGCCGACGACGTCGAGCAGGTGCGCCCGGCCCGCGCCCTCGCCGGCCGAGGAGTCGAGGCTGCCGGCCGCGCCGTCGAGGCGGCCCAGGTAGTTGAAGCTGATCTCGGGCTCCAGCGCGGGCGCGGTCCCGGTCAGGTACCGCAGCGCACCGAAGCCGACGCCGCGGCGGGGCACGGCCCGCAGCTGCTCCTTCACCGACTTGAGCAGGGCGCCCCACTCGTCGCCGACCCGCAGCGCGACCGGGTACAGCGAGGTGAACCAGCCGACCGTGCGGGACAGGTCGACGTCGTCGAACAGGTCCTCGCGGCCGTGGCCCTCCAGGTCGACCAGCACCCCGTCACGGCCGGTCCAGCGGGCCAGCACCCGGCCGAGCGCGGCCAGCAGCACGTCGTTGACCTGCGTCCGGTAGACACCCGGGACGTCCTGCAGCAGCGCCCGCGTCAGCTCGTCGTCCAAGCGCGTGGTGACCGTGCCGGTGCCCGCCCCGGCGGCGTCGTGATCGACCGGCAGCGACGCGTCGACGGCGAGCGCGGTCCGCCAGTACGGCAGTTCGTCGTCGAAGCCGCCGGCCTCGGCGTGCGCGGCGAGCCGGTTGGCCCAGTCGCGGAACGACGTCGTCTTCGGCGGCAGCGGGCCGCCGCGGTAGGCGGTTTCCAGGTCCTCCAGGAGGATCCGCCACGAGACGCCGTCGACGACGAGGTGGTTGACCGTCAGCCGCAGGACCGTGGGCTCCAGGAGTTCGGCGGTGAGCAGCGGCCCGCGGGTCACGTCGATCCCGGCGCCGAAGAGCTCGGCCGGTCCGGCCGGGGCGTTCTCCTGGCCGCTGACGGTGAACCGCATCCGCAGCGCGTCGTGGTGTCCGGTGAGGGTCGCCAGCGCCGCGCGGAGGGTTTCGACGTCGAACGGCTCGGCCCGCTCGATCCGGACCGACTGGGTGAACCCGTTCGGATCACCGAAGTCGCCGGCGAAGAACCAGAGCTGGATCGGGGTCAGGGCGGCGAAGCCGGTGACCGGCCCCTGCTCGGCCGCGGTCACCGCGGCCGAGCCCGCCGCGACGGCCAGCGCGGCGACGGTCTGGTGGGCGAACAGGTCCCGCGGGGTGAGCGCGAGGCCGTGCCGCCGGGCCCGGGAGACGACCTGGATGCTCAGGATCGAGTCGCCGCCGAGTTCGAAGAAGTTGTCCTCGACACCGACGCCGGGCACGCCGAGGACGTCGGCCCAGACTTCGGCGAGCACGCGTTCGGTCTCCGTGCGCGGCGGCACGTACCCGCCCACCGGTTCCGCGGCGGGTTCCGGGAGCGCCTGGCGGTCGACCTTCCCGTTGGCGCTCAGGGGAAGCGCCTCGAGCGTGACGATCGCCGACGGGACCATGTAGTCGGGCAGGTCCCGCTGCAGCCACGCCCGCAGGTCCGGCTTCCCGGCCGCGACGACGTAGGCGACCAGCCGCCGGTCCCGCGTGACGACGACGGCTTCGGCGACGTCCGGGTGCGCGGCCAAGGCCGTCTCGATCTCGCCCGGCTCGATCCGGAAGCCGCGGATCTTCACCTGGTCGTCGGCGCGGCCGACGAACTCCAGCACGCCGTCCCCGGTCCAGCGGACGACGTCCCCGGTGCGGTACATGCGTTCTCCCGGCGCGCCGAACGGGCTGGCCACGAACCGTTCCGCGGTGAGCCCGGACCGGCCGAGGTACCCGCGGGAAACACCGGCACCGGCGATGAACAGCTCGCCCGGCACGCCCGGCGGGACCGGCCGGAACCCCTCGTCCAGGACGTAGGCGGCCATGTTGTCCAGCGGCCGCCCGATCGGCATCGCGTCCGGCACCGTGTCTTCGGGCGCCAGGAAGTGCCGGCTGGCGAAGGTGGTCGTCTCGGTGGGGCCGTAGCCGTCGACGACGGTCAGCCCCGGGCAGGCGTCCCGCACCTGGCGGACGGCGGCGGCGGGCACGACGTCACCGCCGGTCCACACCTCGCCGGCCCCCCGCAGGCAGCCGGGATCCTCCTGCGCCAGCAGCCGGAACAGCCCGGCGGTCAGCCACAGCGCACTGACCCCCTGGCCGGTGACGACGTCCCGCAGGACCTCGGCGTCGACGTCGCCGGGCGGGGCGACGACCACCCGGCCGCCGTTGAGCAGCGGTACCCACACCTCGTAGGTGGACGCGTCGAACGCCTGCGGCGAGTGCAGCAGCACGGTCCGGTGCGCCTCGCCCGCGAACGAGCGGTCCGAGGCCAGGGCCACGACGTCGCGGTGGGTCACCGCGACCCCCTTCGGCTTGCCCGTCGACCCGGAGGTGTACATGACGTACGCCAGGTTTCCGGGCTGGACCGGGACGTCCGGGGCGCCGTCCGGCCCGGTTTCGTCCACCCGGGCCACCGGTCCACTGTGGATGTCCTGGTAGGACTCCGCCGCGATGACCACGGAAACGCCCGCCTCGGCCAGGACCAGCCGCATCCGGCTCGCCGGTGCACGCAGGTCGACCGGCACGTACGCGGCACCCGCCTTGAGCACCGCGAGCTCGGCGACGACGAGGTCGGGCGACCGCTCCAGCAGCAGCCCCACCCGGTCCTCCACCCCGACCCCCAGTTCGGCCAGCCGGGACGCGAGCCGGCCGGCGCGGGCGTCCAGCTGCGCGTAGGTCAGGTCGTCGACCGCCGGCGCGTCCGGGGTCCGGCGGACCTGGTCGGCGAACCGGCTCACCACGGTGGCTTCGGGTACCGGGTGCGCCGTGTCGTTGAACGTCCGCAGCACGCGCTCGCGGTCGTCACCGGTGAGCAGGTCGAGCTCGCCGACCCGCGTTTCCGGGTTCGCGGCGATGCGGTCCAGGGCCAGCAGCAGCCGGCCGGCCAGCCGGTCGACGGTGGCCCGGTCGAACAGGTCCGGGTCGTGGTCGAACGACACCTCCAGGTGCTCCCCCGGCGTGACGACGACGCTGAGCGGGTAGTTGGTCGGCTGCAGCTCGCCGTCCTCGTGCAGGCCGATCCCGTGCGCGGCCACGGCTTCGGCGTCGAACGGGTAGTTCTCGAACACCAGGATGCTGTCGAACAGCGTGCTGCCGCCCGCCCAGGTCTGCAGCTGGGCCAGGGACACGAAGTCGAACCGGCGCGAACGCGCCTGGGCCGCCTGCAGGTCGCGCAGCCACTCGGTCACGGTGAGCCCGTCGTGGACGGTCACCGGCGCGGGCAGGGTGTTGATGAACAGCCCGGCCATCGCTTCGACGCCCGGCAGGTCGGCCGGCCGACCCGACACCGTGGTGCCGAAGACGACGCCGGATTCCCCGCTGGAGCGGGAAAGCACGAGCCCCCACGCGCCTTGGACGATCGTGTTGAGCGTCAGGCCGGCGCGCCGCGCCAGCTCCCGCAGCCCGTCGGCGGGCGCCGACACCCGGACCGACGCGGCGGACCGCGCGCGGTGCGCTTCCACCGGACGGTGGTCGTAGGGCAACGGCGTCGGCGTGCGGAAGCCCACGAGCTGCTCGCGCCAGTGGATTTCGGCGGCCGTGGTGTCCTGCTCACCGAGCCAGCGCAGGTACTCGCGGAACGGCGGGCGGTGCCCCGGTGCGGCGGCGCCCGCGTACCGGGCGCACACTTCGCCGAACACCTGTGCGGCGCTCCAGCCGTCCAGCAGCACGTGGTGGAACGTCCACACCAGCAGCACGTCGCCGCCGGGCAGCCGCGCGAACGCCAGCCGCAGCAGCGGGGCGGCCGTCAGGTCGAAACCCTCGGCCCGGTCCGCTTCGAGGAACCGCTCCTGCTCGGCGGCACGCGCGTCGTCGTCCAGTGCGGTCCAGTCGAGGTGGACGACCGGGACCGTGACCGACCGCTCGACGACCTGCACCGGCTCGTCGAGGCCCTCCCAGACGATCCGGGTGCGCAACACCGGCGTGTCCGCGACGACGTGCTGCCACGCCCGGGCGAGGCGCTCGGGGTCGGTGATGCCGGTCAGCCGCAGGCGCACCTGGTTGAGGTAGGTCCCGGCCGCGCCGTCGACGAGGCTGTGGAAGACCATGCCCGACTGCATCGGGGTGAGCGGGTAGATGTCTTCGACCGTCCGGCCGGTGCCGGCGAGGCGGTCCACCGCGGCCTGGTCGAGCCGGGCGAGGGGGAAGTCCGACGGCGTGCGGCCGCCGGCGTCCGGCCGGGCGCAGTGCCCGACGATCCCGGTGAGCGCTTCGAGGAGGGCGCCGGCCAGCCGGCGCACGGTGGCCTCGGTGTGCACGCTTTCCGAGTAGTGCCAGGTCAGTTCCAGCTCGTCGCCGACGACCGCGCCGACGACGTCGAGCTGGTGCGCCCGGGTCTGTTCGGGGTGCGCCGCGCCGCCCAGGCCGCCGCCGTGGTCGAAGCGGCCCAGGTAGTTGAAGCTGATCCGCGGTTCGAGGCGCGGGGCGGTGCCGGCGAGGTAGCGCAGGGCGCCGTAGCCGAGGCCGCGGCGGGGAATCGCGCGGAGCTGCTCCTTCGTGGTCTTCAGGGCTTCGCCCCAGTCCTCGCCCGACGAGGTCAGTTCGACCGGGAAGATCGTGGTGAACCAGCCGACCGTGCGGGACAGGTCGATGCCTTCGAACAGGTCTTCCCGCCCGTGGCCTTCGAGATCGACGAGGACGCGGTCGCGGCCGGTCCAGTCGCGCAGGACGCGGCCGAGCGCGGTCAGCAGGACGTCGTTGACCTGCGTCCGGTACGCCCCCGGCACGTCGTGCAGCACGGCCCGGGTCTGTTCCGCGGGCAGCCGCACGACCACCGAGCGGGCCGAGCCGTAGGTGTTTTCGCCGGTCGCGTCGACCGGCAGGGCCGGGTCGGCGTCGAGCACCGCCCAGTGGGCGGATTCGTCGTCGAAGAAGCCGTCGGCCGTGCGCTGGGCGAGGGTGCGCGCCCAGTCGCGGAAGGACGTCGTCCTGGCCGGGAGCTCGCCGCCGTGCAGGAGGGTTTCCAGGTCGTCCAGGAGGATCCGCCACGAGACGCCGTCGACGACCAGGTGGTGTGCGGTGAGGGTCAGCGTCGTGCCGGAGAGCTCGGCGCTCAGCAGCGGCCCGTGCTCGAGGTCGATGGTGGCACCGAGGACGTCGTGGGCGTCGGCCGCGTGGTACTGGCCGTCGGCGGTGAACCGCAGCCGCAGGGCGTCGTGGTGCAGCTGCAGCTCGCGTAGCGCGCGGGGCAGCGCCGCGGAGTCCGGCACCGCCACCGACACGGACTGGACGAACTGCTCCGGGTGTACTGGCCGCGGGTCGAGGTACCAGTGCTGCACCGGCGTCAGCGGCAGGTCACCGGTCACCGGTCCGGTGTCGGCGACCACGGCGGCGGCCGGGGTGGCGGCGAGGGCGAGCGCGGCGACGGTCGGGTGGTCGAACACCTGGCCGGGCATCAGGTCGAGGCCGGCCCGGCGGGCCCGGGAGACCACCTGGATGCTCAGGATCGAGTCGCCGCCGAGCTCGAAGAAGTTGTCGTCGGCGCCGACGCGGTCCACCCGCAGCACCTCGGCCCAGATGCCGGCGAGCAGCCGCTCGGCGTCGGTCGCGGGTGCGCGGTACCCGAGCCCGGACACGAAGTCGGGTGCGGGCAGCGCCCGGCGGTCGACCTTCCCGTTTTCGTTGAGCGGCAAGGCGTCGAGCGGCACGAACACGGCCGGGACGAGGTAGTCCGGCAGCGTCCGCAGCAGGAACTCGCGCAGGTCCGGCG
>NZ_MUMI01000280.1 GCF_002155975.1 Amycolatopsis kentuckyensis | reverse complement strand
CGCAGCGCCTCGTAGCTCAGGCCGCGGCGCGGGACGGCCCGCAGCTGTTCCTTGACCGCCTTGAGGGTGGCACCCCAGTCCCCCGACGGCGGCAGGTCGAGCGCCACCGGGAACTGCGTGGTGAACCAGCCGACCGTGCGGGAGAGGTCGACACCGTCGAGGACGTCCTCGCGGCCGTGTCCCTCCAGGGCGATCAGCACTCCATCTTCGCCGGTGCGGTCGCGCGGCACCCGGCCGCCGCTGTTGTTCCTGGCCGTGCACCACGTCGTGACCGACGGGGTGTCGCTGCGGCTGCTGCTCGGCGACCTCGAAACCGCCTACGGCCAGGTCGTCGCCGGAGCGCCGATCCGGCTCGCGGCCACGGCCACGCCGTTCACCCAGTGGGCGCACCTGCTGGACCAGCACGTCCGTGCCGGCGGGTTCGACGACGACCTCGGGCACTGGACGCGCGTGGCCCGCCGGGTCCCGGCGCAACTGGCGGCCGACCACGCGGGCGCGGGCACCACCGGCTCCACCCGCACGCTGACCGTGACCCTCGGCGCCGAAGACACCGACGCGCTGCTGCACCGCGTCCCCGCGACCTACCGGACCCAGGTCAACGACGTGCTGCTGAGCGCGCTCGGCCGGGCCCTCGCCGACCGCACCGGCGAAGATGGAGTGCTGATCGCCCTGGAGGGACACGGCCGCGAGGACGTCCTCGACGGTGTCGACCTCTCCCGCACGGTCGGCTGGTTCACCACGCAGTTCCCGGTGGCGCTCGACCTGCCGCCGTCGGGGGACTGGGGTGCCACCCTCAAGGCGGTCAAGGAACAGCTGCGGGCCGTCCCGCGCCGCGGCCTGAGCTACGAGGCGCTGCGGTACCTCGGCGAGCCGGACGCGCCGGGCCACGCCCTGCAGGCGTTCCCGCTGCCCCAGGTCTGCTTCAACTACCACGGCCGCTGGGACGCCCAGGCCGGCGACCAGGGGTTGTTCCGCGGACGGCACGACAGCCCGGGCCCGGACATCGCCCCGGAGGAGGCCAGCACCTACCAGCTCGACGTGACCGGCGTGGTCGAGTCCGGCGAGCTGTCGCTGACGTGGTCCTACTCCGACCAGGTCAACGACTCCGGCACCGTCCGCGAGCTGGCCGAGGCGATGCTGACCGGGCTGCGGGAGATCGTCGCCCACTGCGCGCGGCCCGGCAGCGGCGGCCGCACCCCGTCGGACTTCCCACTGGCCCACCTCGACCAATCCACTGTGGACCGGTTGGTCGGTGACGGCCATGACGTCGACGACCTCTACCCGCTGACCCCGCTGCAGGCGGGCATGCTGTTCCACAGCCTCCTCGAGCCGGCCGCCGACGCCTACGTCGACCAGGCCCGGATGCTCCTGGACGGGGTCCGCGAACCCGACGCGTTCGCGCAGGCCTGGCAGCAGGTCGCCGACCGCACCCCGGTCCTGCGGACCGAACTGGTCTGGGACGGCGTCGAGGAACCCCTGCAGCTCGTGCGGCACCGGGCGGTCGTCCCGATCACCCGCCACGACTGGCGCGGGCTGTCCGAGGCCGAGCAGGCCGAACAGCTGGCCCGGCTTTCGGCCGAAGACGCCGCCACCGGCCTGGACCTCACCACCGCGCCGCTGATGCGGCTCGCCGTCGTCGCGCTGACCCACGACCGGGTGCTGCTGATGTGGACCTCGCACCACATCGTGCTCGACGGCTGGAGCCTCGCCCAGATCTTCACCGAAGTGTGCGAGCAGTACGCCGCGATCACCGAACACCGGGTCCCGCGCGTGCCGGCGCACCGGCCGTTCCGCGACTACCTCGGCTGGCTCGCCGCCCAGGACGCCGGCGCGGCCGAAGACCACTGGCGGTCCGTGCTGTCCGGCTTCGCCGCCCCGACCCCGCTGCCCTGGGACCGGCCGCCGGCGAGTGCGCACCGGACGCGCTCGTCGCGGACGGTCCGGACCTCCCTGTCCACAGAGGACACCGGCCGGCTCCGGGCGGTGGCGCGACGCCACGGGCTCACCGTCAACACGCTCGTGCAGGGCGCCTGGGCGCTGCTGCTGGCCCACTCGAGCGGCGAATCCGACGTCGTGTTCGGCACCACCGTCTCCGGCCGCCCGGACGACCTGCCGGGCGTGGAGAACATGATCGGGATGTTCATCAACACCGTCCCGACGCGCACGCGGATCGACAGCGGCGAACACGTTTTGCCGTGGCTGCAGCGGCTGCAGGACGAGCAGAACCAGGCCCGCCGCCACGACTTCCTCGCGCTCGGGAAACTGCGCGCCCTCAGCGACGTCCCGCCGGGGGAGAACCTCTTCGACAGCATGGTCGCGTTCGAGAACTACCCCTTCGACGAGAACGCCGCAGCACAGGCGGGCGTCACCCTGCGCGAGGTGACTGCGCTCGACGCCACGACGTTCCCGGTCACCCTGCGCGCCTACGCCGACCGGCAGCTGGGCTTCGAGCTCGGCACCGACCCGGCGCTGTTCGACGACGAAACGGCCGCGGCGATGGCGGCCCGGCTGGAGACCCTGCTGCTCGGGATCGCCGAGGACCCGGACCGCCCGATCGCCCGGCTGCCGTGGCTGCCGGCCGCCGACCGCGCCCGGCTGGTGGTGGCCGAAACCCCGTCGCTGCCCGCGCCGACCATCACCGAGCTGTTCGCCGCCCAGGTCGCCGTGCACCCGGACGCGGTCGCGCTCACCGCCGACGGCACCCACTTCACCTACGCCGAGCTGAACGCGCGGGCGAACCGCCTGGCGCACCGGCTGATCGCGCTCGGCGCCGGGCCCGAACGGTTCGTCGCGCTGCGCCTGCCGCGCTCGCCGGAGCAGGTCGTCGCGATCCTCGCCGTGCTCAAGGCCGGAGCCGCCTACCTGCCGATCGACCCGGCGACCCCGGCCGAACGCGTCGAGCGGATGTTCGCCGACACCGATCCCGTCGCCGTCCTCGCACCCGAAGACGTCGACGTGGCCGAGGGCCCGGACACCGACCCGCCGCCGCGCTGCACCCCGGACCACCCCGCCTACGTCATCTACACCTCCGGTTCGACCGGGCTGCCCAAGGGCGTGGTGATCCCGCACCGCAACGTCACCCGCCTGTTCGCCGCGGCCGACCGCTTCGGGTTCGGGCGCGACGACGTCTGGACGCTGTTCCACTCCTACGCGTTCGACTTCTCCGTCTGGGAGATCTGGGGCCCGCTGCTGCACGGCGGCCGGCTCGTCGTCGTGCCGCACGCGGTGTCCCGCTCGCCGCGGGAGTTCCTGCGCCTGCTGGCCGACGAAGGCGTCACCGTGCTCAACCAGACGCCGTCGGCCTTCTACCAGCTCGTCCGGGCCGACGAAGACGACCCCGGTGCCCGGCTCGCGCTGCGGTACGTGGTCTTCGGCGGCGAGGCCCTCGACACGCGCCGGCTGGCCGGCTGGTTCGCCCGCCACGGCGATCGCGCCCCGCGGCTGGTGAACATGTACGGCATCACCGAAACCACCGTGCACGTGACCCAGCACGACCTGGTGTCCGGTGTGGACACCCCGGGCGTCATCGGCACCGTCCTGCCCGACCTGTGCGGGTACGTCCTCGACACGGACCTGAACCCGGTCCCGGCCGGGGTGCCCGGCGAGCTCTACGTGGCCGGTGACGGCCTGGCCCGCGGCTACCTCGGCCGGCCCGGGCTGACCGCGGCCCGGTTCGTGGCCGACCCGTTCGGCGCGCCCGGCTCCCGCATGTACCGGTCCGGCGACCGCGTGTCCCGCACCCACGACGGCGCCCTGCGCTACCACGGCCGCGCCGACCAGCAGGTCAAGATCCGCGGCTTCCGGATCGAACCGGGCGAGATCGAGGCCACCCTGCTCGCCCTGCCCGAGGTCGGCTCGGCCGCGGTGCTGGCGCGCGAGGACGAGCCCGGCCGCAAGCGACTGGTCGCCTACGTCGTCGCCGCGACCCCGGACGCCCCGCCGACCGCCGCGCGGCTGCGCGAGCACCTGAGCCGGTCACTGCCGGACTACATGGTCCCCTCGGCGTTCGTCACGCTCGGCGAACTCCCGTTGACCCGCAACGGCAAACTCGACCAGCGGGCGCTGCCGGCCCCGGCCGCGGCCGCGGCGGAACCCGCCGAGTTCGTCGAACCCCGCACCGGAACCGAACGCACGGTGGCGGCGGTCCTGGCCGCGACCCTCGGCCTGGAGCGCGTCGGCGCCGACGGCAACTTCTTCACCCTCGGCGGGGATTCCATCCTCAGCATCCGGTTCACCTCCGCGCTGCGCGAGGCCTTCGGCGTCGACGTGTCCCCGCGCACGGTGTTCGACCACCCGACCGTGGCGGGCCTGGCCGCCGCGCTGCCCGCCGCGTCCGCGACGCCGTTGTCCGCGGCGATCACCCCGGTGGACCGCGACGGCGAGCTGCCCCTGTCCTTTGCCCAGCAGCGCCTGTGGTTCCTCGACGACTTCGCCCCCGGCAGCACCGACCACGTCACGGTCTTCGGCGTGCGGCTGCGCGGTGAACTGCGGCCCGACGCCCTCGCCCGGGCGCTCACCACGCTGATCGCGCGGCACGAGTCGCTGCGCACCACGTTCCCGGCCGTCGACGGGCGCCCGCGCCAGGTGGTGGGGGAGCCGTGGCAGCTCGCGCTGCCGGTCACCGAAGTTCCCGGCGAGGACGACCTGCGTCGGCTGCTGGCCGAGGACCTCGCCCGGCCGTTCGACCTGGCCCGCGGCCCGCTGCTGCGGGCGCGGCTGGTCCGCCTGGCCCCGGACGACCACGCCCTGGTCCTGGCTCTGCACCACATCATCACCGACGGCTGGTCGATGGGCGTCCTGATCGGCGAGCTGGCCACCCTCTACGGCGACGAGCGGGCCGGACTGCCCGCGCTGCCGATCCAGTACGCGGACTTCGCCGCGTGGCAGCGGGACCGGCTCACCGGCGACTTCCTCGACGAGCAGCTCGGCTTCTGGCGCCGGGAGCTCGACGGCCTGCGCCCCCTCGACCTGCCGACCGACCGCCCGCGGCCGGCCACCCGGACGTCGAACGGCGCCGAGCACGAGTTCGCCCTCGGTGCCGAGGCCCTCGCCGGGCTGCGGCGGCTGAGCCGCGACCGCGACACGACGCTGTTCACGGCGCTGGTCGCGGCCTGCCAGCTGGTGCTGCGCCGCTGGTCCGGCCAGGACGACGTCGCCGTCGGCACGATCACCTCCGGCCGGGACCACCCCGAGGTGCAGGATCTCGTCGGGCTCTTCGTCAACACCGTCGTGCTGCGGTCCCGGGTGGCCGGACACCGGGGCTTCGGTGAGCTGCTCGGCGCCGTCCGCCGGACGGTCCTGGATGCCTTCGCCCACCAGGAGGTGCCGTTCGAGCGGATCGTCGACGAGCTCGGCCCCGACCGCGATCCCAGCCGCACCCCGCTGTTCGAGGTCCTCGTCACCCTGCAGAACGCGGGCAACCGCCTGCCCGCCCTCGCCGGGCTCACCGCCGGTGAGCTGACCCTGCCGATGACCACCGCCGGGTTCGACCTGAGCGTCGAGTTCGAAGAGCGCCCGGACGGCCTGCGGGGTCTGCTCAACTACAACACCGACCTGTTCGACGCGGCGACCGTGCGCCGGTTCGCCGAGCAGCTCACGGTCCTGCTCACCGCGGTCACGGCCGACCCGGACCGGCCGGTTGACACCCTGCCGCTGCCCGCGGCCGAACACGACCTCCTCGAGACGTGGAACAAGACCGGCCGCCCGGTGCCGGACATCACCGTCGTCGAGCTGTTCGAGGCGCAGGCCGCCCGCACCCCGGACGCGACCGCGCTCGTCTGCGGCGACACGACGCTGACCTTCGCGGAGCTGAACGCCCGCGCCAACCGGGTCGCGCGTGTTCTCGTCGCCCGGGGAGCCGGACCCGAACGGCTCGTCGCGGTCGCCCTGCCGCGCTCGGCCGAGTCGGTCGTCACGATTCTCGCCGTGCTCAAGGCCGGTGCCGTCCACCTGCCGCTGGACCCGGAACTGCCCGCCCGGCGGCGGGAGGCGGTGCTGGCCGACGCCCGGCCGGTCCTGGTGGTCACCGAACCGGTTCCCGCGGAGGAACCGGGCACGGACCTCACCGACGCCGACCGGCGCGCGCCGCTCACCCCGGACCACGCCGCCTACGCGATCTACACCTCCGGCTCCACCGGAACGCCGAAGGGCGTGCTCGTCGGCCACCGCGCCCTGGCCAACTTCGCCGTCGACCACGCCGGCCAGTTCACCGCCGCGGCCGGGGCGGACCGGTTGCGGGTGGCGCTGACCGCGGCGTTCTCCTTCGACGCGTCCTGGGAAACCGTGCTGCTGATGCTCACGGCCGGGCACGAACTGCACGTGATCGACGCCGACACCCGGCTCGACCCCGCCGTGCTCGCCGGCTACGTCACCGAGCACCGGATCGACCTGGTCAACTCGACGCCCTCGTTCGTCCGGCACCTCCTGGACGCCGGGTTCGGGGACCACCGCCCGTCCGTGCTGCTGATCGGCGGGGAAGCCGTCGGCGAAACGCTGTGGCGTGCCCTGAGCGACCTCGACGGCGTCACCGCGTTCAACCTCTACGGCCCGACCGAGTGCACGGTCGACGCGACCCTCTGCCGGATCGGCGAGACCGCGCGCGAAGTGATCGGCCGCCCGCTCGGGAACGTGCGCGCCCACGTCCTCGACGACCGGCTGCGCCCGGCCCCGATCGGCGTGCCCGGGCAACTGCACCTCTCCGGCGTCCAGCTGGCCCGCGGCTACCTCAACCGCCCCGGGCTGACCGGGGATCGCTTCCGCGCCGACCCCTTCGGGCCGCCCGGCAGCCGGATGTACGCCACCGGCGACCGCGCCCGCTGGACCGCCGAAGGCCACCTGGAATACCTCGGCCGCGGCGACGACCAGGTGAAGATCCGCGGCTTCCGGATCGAACCCGGGGAAGTGGAAGCGGCCCTGCGGGCGCTGCCCGAGGTCGCCGACACGGTGGTCGTCGCCCGTCACGACGACGGTCACGCCCGCCTGGTCGCCTACGTCGTCCCGGGTTCCGCGGCGGATCCGGCGCGGCTGCGGACGGCGTTGAAGGAAACCCTGCCCGAGCACCTGGTGCCGTCCGTGTTCGTGCCCCTCGACCGGCTGCCGCTGGCCACCAGCGGCAAGGTCGACCGCCGCGCGCTGCCCGCACCCGCCCTCCACCCGGCCCCGGCCGAGGGCCGGACCGCCCCGCGCACGGACACCGAACGGGTACTGGCCGAGATCTGGGCCGACGTCCTCGGCGTCGGCGAACCCGGGGTGGACGACAACTTCTTCGCCCTCGGCGGCGATTCGATCCTCAGCATCCAGGTCGTCGCCCGGGCCCGGCGGCACGGCCTGCGGCTGACCTCCCGGGACGTCTTCCGCCACCAGAGCATCGCCGAGCTGGCGCTCGTGGCCGGCACCGAATCCGCCGAACTCGAGACCGGGTTCACCGGTGCGGCACCCCTCACGCCGATCCAGCGGTGGTTCTTCGAAACCGGCCACCACGACCACTTCACCATGTCCACGCTCGCCGAACTCGACCCGGACGTCTCGATCCCGGCCCTCGAAACCGCGCTCGGCGCGGTGCTGGCCCGGCACGACGCGCTGCGCACCCGGTTCACCCGCACCGAAGCCGGGTGGCGGCAGGAGTCCGGGGCCGACACGGAGCTCCCGGCGCTGCGGCACGTCGAAGTGCCCGAAGCGTCCGATGTGGACACCGTGGCGGCCGAAGCGCGTGCCACCCTGCGGGTCGGCGAGGGCCCGCTCGCCGCGGCCGTGCTGCTCACGTCTCCCGGACTGCCGCCGCGGCTGCTGCTGGTCATCCACCACCTGGTGGTCGACGGCGTGTCCTGGCGCATCCTCCTGGAAGACCTGGAAACCGCCTACCGCCAGGTGGTCTCCGGGCAGCCGATCGACCTCGGCCCGGCCCCGGTGAGCGCCCTGCGCTGGGCCGACCGCCTGGCCGGGCACGCGTTCGACGCCGAACTGCCGTACTGGACGGAATCGCTCGACGGCGTCGTCCCGGACCTGCCGGTGGACGCGGCGGGGGAGAACACCGCCGGGACCGCCCGCACGGTCACCGTCCGGCTGGACACCGACACCACCGATGCCCTGCTGCACCACGTGCCCGAGGTCTACCGGACGCAGATCAACGACGTCCTGCTCAGCGCCCTCGGCCGGGTACTGGCCCGCTGGACCGGCCGCGACCGCGTGCTGGTCGCCCTGGAAGGCCACGGCCGGGAAGAGATCTTCGACGACCTCGACCTCTCCCGCACGGTCGGCTGGTTCACCGCCGAATTCCCGGTGGCGCTCGCCATCCCGGTGGCCGGCGACTGGGGATCGACGCTCAAGGCCGTCAAGGAGCAGCTGCGGGCCATCCCCGGCAAGGGCCTCGGCTACGGCGCCCTGCGGTGGCTGACCCCGGACTCGCCCCTGCGCGACGGTCCGGTGCCGCAGATTTCCCTGAACTACCACGGACAGTGGACCGCGGGCGGCGACGACGGGCTGTACCGGGGCTGGGGCGACGCCGGTGGCGACATCGACCCCGAGCGGCCGCGCACCGCGCTGCTCGACGTCGTCGGCATCGTCGACGGCGGCGGACTCGAACTGGCCTGGACCTACGCACCCGGCGTCCACCGCGAGGACACCGTGCGCGGGCTCGCCGAGCAGGTCCTGACGGCGCTGCGCGAGATCGTCGCGCACTGCGCCACCCCGGACGCCGGCGGCCGCACGCCGTCCGACTTCCCGCTCGCCCGGCTGAGCGCGGCCGAACTGGACACCGTGGCCGGCGACGGCCGCACGGTCGAGGACGTCTACCCGCTCACCCCGCTGCAGGCCGGGATGGTGTTCCACACCCTGGTCGACGACGGCTCCCCGGCCTACTTCGAGCAGGTCCGCATCCGGCTCGCCGGGGTCGCCGACCCGGCCGCCCTCGCCGCGGCCTGGCAGCGGGTCGTCGACCGCACCCCGGTGCTGCGCACCCGGCTCGTCTGGACGGGCGTCGAAGAGCCCGTGCAGGTGGTGGAGCGCGCCGCGACCCTGCCGGTCACCCACCACGACTGGCGCGACCTCGGCCCGGCGGAACGCGAAGCCGCCCTGGAGAAGGCCTTGGCGGCCGACCGGGCCGTCCCGTTCGACCTGACCCGGGCGCCGCTGACCCGGCTGGCGATCGCCGCCCTGCCCGGCGACGAGGTCGACCTGATCTGGACGTCCCACCACGTCCTGTTCGACGGCTGGAGCTCCGCGCAGGTCTTCGCCGAAGCCTGCGAGGAGTACGCCGCCGCGTCCGCCGGTGTCCGGCCCGCCCTGGTCACCCGCCGCCCGTACCGGGACTACCTCGGCTGGCTGGCCGAACGCGACCAGGCGGCCGCCGACGGCTTCTGGCGGGACACCCTGGCCGGCTTCGACGCGCCCACCGCGTTGCCCTACGACCGCCCGCCGGCCGAAGCCCACCAGTCCCGCTCCACCGACTCGGTCCGGATCGAGCTGCCGCCGGCCGCGACGCTGCGGCTGCGGGAGTTCGCCAAGACCCACGGCCTGACCGTCAACACCGTCGTGCAGGGCGGCTGGGCACTGCTGCTGGCGATGCTGTCGGGGGACCGGGACGTCGTCTTCGGCACCACGGTGTCCGGCCGCCCGGCCGACCTGGCCGGCGTGGAGACCATGATCGGGCTGTTCATCAACACGATTCCCACCCGTGTCCGCGTGGCCACCACCCTGCCGGTGGCGCGGTGGCTCGGGCAGCTGCAGACCGCCCAGAGCGAGGCCCGCGACCACGACTTCGTGTCGCTGGCCCGGCTGCGCCCGCTCAGCGACGTCCCCGCGGGGCAGAACCTGTTCGACAGCATGGTCGTGTTCGAGAACTACCCGATCAGCGAGCCCGCCACCGCGGGCGCGCCCCGGGTCGTCGAGGTCGCCTCGGCCGACGCCACGAACTTCCCGCTGTGCCTGCGCGCGTCCCTCGACGAAGGCCTCGCGCTCGACCTCGCCTACGACCCGGCGCTGTTCGACGCCGGCACCGTCACGGCCATGACCGACCGCCTGGTCCAGCTGCTCGACGCGGTCGCCGCGGACCCGGACCGGCCCCTGGCCCGGGTGCCGTGGGTCGGCGCGGCCGAACGCGCGCGGGTGCTCGCCGACGCCCACGGCCCGGGCGCCGCCGGGACGCCGTCCACGGTGCCCGCGCTGTTCGCCGACCAGGTGCGGCGGCGTCCGGACGACCCGGCCGTGCTCGCCGGCGACCGGACCCTCACCTACGCGGAGCTCGACGGGCGCGCCAACCACCTGGCCGGGCGGCTGACCGACCTCGGCGTCGCCGTGGAGGACCGGATCGGGCTGCTGCTCGAACCGTCGCTCGCGCACGTCGTCGCCGAACTCGCCGTGCTGAAGGCGGGGGCGGCCTACGTGCCCCTGGACACCCGGGCGCCGCACGAGCGGCTGCGTGCGGTGCTCGCCGAGGCCGGGGTGTCGGTCGTCGTGGCCGGCGACACCTGGGTGCCCGCCGCCGAAGCCGTCCACGGTGGACCGGTGCTGACGGTCGGCGAGCAGCGGTCGGCCACCGCTGCGCAATCGTTTGCGGGACCCGAAAACCTCGCCTACGTCATGTACACGTCCGGCTCCACCGGCGTCCCCAAGGGCGTCGCCGTGCGCCACCGCGACATCACCGCGCTCGCCCAGGACGGCCGGTTCGCCGGCGGCGCCCACACGCGGGTCCTCTCGCACTCGCCGCTGGCCTTCGACGCCTCCACCTACGAACTGTGGGTCCCGCTGCTCAACGGCGGCGCGACGGTCCTGCCCGACGGGCCCGACCTGACTCCTCTGTCGTTGCGGCGCGCGGTATCCGCGCACGGGGTGACGTCGGCGTGGCTGACCGCCGGGCTCTTCCGGCTGCTCGCCCAGGACGCCCCGGACGCCCTGCGCGGCCTGCGCGAGGTGTGGACCGGCGGCGACGTCGTCCCGCCCGCCGTGGTGCGGGCGGTCCAGGCCGCGTGCCCCGGCCTCGTCGTGGTCGACGGCTACGGCCCCACCGAAACCACCACGTTCGCCACCGCGTTCCGGATGACCGGGGAGGCAGTGCCGGAGCCGGTGCCGATCGGCCGTCCCCTGGACGGCATGCGCGCGTACGTGCTGGACGCCGAGCTGCGCCCGCTGCCCGCCGGCGCCCCCGGCGAGCTGTGCCTGGCCGGCGCGGGCCTGGCCCGCGGCTACCTCGGGCGGCCCGGCCTGACCGCCGAGCGGTTCGTCCCCGACCCGTTCGGCGCGCCGGGGGAGCGGATGTACCGCACCGGCGACGTCGTCCGCCGCGGTCCCGACGGCGAACTCGTGTTCCTCGGCCGGTCCGACGACCAGGTCAAGCTGCGCGGGTTCCGGATCGAGCCCGCCGAGGTCGAGGCCGTGCTGGCCGCGCACCCGGCGGTCGCCCAGGCGGTCGCGAGCGTCCACACGGACCCTTCCGGTACCCGCCGGCTGATCGCGCACGTCGTCCTCGAGCGCGCCGCGGATCCGGACGAACTGCGCGCGCACGCCGCCGCGACGCTGCCCGAGTACATGGTGCCCGCCGTGGTGCTGGTGCTGGCCGCGCTTCCGTTGAACCGCAACGGAAAGGTCGACCGCCGGGCGCTGCCCGCACCGGACGACCCGGTGACCTCACAGCGGCCGTACGCCGAGCCGGCCACCGCGACCCAGCGGGCCGTCGCCGGGATCTGGCAGCGCCTGCTCGGCGTCGAGCGGGTCGGGGCGCAGGACAACTTCTTCGAGCTCGGCGGCGATTCGATCCTCAGCATCCGGCTGGTGTCCCGGCTGCTGGCCGAATGCGGCGTGTCGCTGTCGCCGCGGGCGGTGTTCGCCCACCCGACGGTGTCCCGGCTCGCCGCCGCGATCGAAACGGTCGGGGCCACGGCGCAGGACCCGATCCCGGCCGTGCCCCGCGACGGCGAGCTGCCGCAGTCCTTCGCCCAGCAGCGGCTGTGGTTCCTCGACGAGTTCGAGCCGGGCGGCACCGAGTACGTCACGAGCTCGGCGGTGCGCCTGCGCGGCGAACTGGTCGTCGACGCGCTCGCCGCGGCCTTCACCGCGCTGGTCGCCCGGCACGAGCCGCTGCGCACGACGTTCGGCTCGGCCGACGGCCACGGCGTCCAGGTGGTGCACCCGCCGTCGCCGGTGCCGCTGCCGGTCGTCGACGCCCGCGAGGAGGAGCTCGCGGAGATCCTGCGCGCCGACGGCGAGCAACCCTTCGACCTGAGCGAAGGGCCGCTGCTGCGGGCGAAACTGATCCGGCTCGCGCCGCGGGAGCACGTGCTCACGGTGGCGGTGCACCACATCGTCACCGACGGCTGGTCGAACGGCCTGATCGCCGAAGAAGTCGGCGCGTTCTACGCGGCGGCGTTGCGCGGCGAACCGGCGGACCTGCCGCCGTTGCCGGTGCAGTACGCGGATTTCGCGGCCTGGCAGCGCGGCCGCCTCGCCGAGCGGGTCCTGGCCGGCCAGACCGACTACTGGGCCGAGCGCCTGCGCGACCTCACCCCCCTGGAGCTGCCGACCGACCGGCCGCGCCCGCCGGTGCGCACCACCCGCGGCGCGACGCACGAGATCGTCGTCCCGGCGGCGGTGACCGCCCGGCTCGAGCAGCTGAGCAGGGCACGGTCGTCGACCTTGTTCACGACGCTCGTCGCGGCGTGCCAGGTCCTGCTGGGCCGCTGGGCCGGCCAGGACGACGTGGCGGTCGGCACGGTGACGTCCGGCCGGGAGCGGCCGGAGCTCGAAGGACTGGTCGGCTTCTTCGTCAACACGCTCGTGCTGCGGGCGCGGGTCCGCCCGGAGACGGTGTTCACGGCGTTCCTCGACGAGGTCGCGGCGGGGGTCCGGGCGGCGTTCGACCACCAGGACCTGCCGTTCGACCGGGTCGTCGACGCGGTCCAGCCGGGCCGCGACCCGAGCCGGACACCGCTGTTCCAGGTGATGGTGGTGCTGCAGAACAGTCCTCGCGAGGCAGCGCGGCTGCCCGGCCTGGAGACCGAGGAACTCCCGCGACCGGCGACGGCGGCGAACTTCGACCTGACGCTGGAGTTCCAGCCGGACGGCGAGGTGCTGCGGGCGGCGCTGACGTACAACACGGACCTGTTCGACGCGGCCACGATCGACCGCCTGGCGTCGCACCTGGGTGTGCTGCTGGCGGGGGTTGCGGAAAACCCGGACCGGCCGCTGGCCCGGCTGCCGCTGATCGGCGCGGCCGAACGCGAGCTGGTCCTGCGGGCGTGGAACGACACGGCTGTTCCGGTGGAGCCGCTCACGGTGCCTTCGCTGATCTCGGCCCGCGCCCGGCGGACGCCGGACGCGATGGCGGTGATCGGGGGCGAATCCCTGACGTACGCCGAGCTGGAGAGCCGCGCTTCGCGGTTGGCGTCGGTGCTGGCCGGGTACGGGATCGGGCCGGAGCGGCTCGTGGCGCTGGCGTTGCCGCGGTCGGTGGAGATCGTGGTGGCGCAGCTGGCGGTGTGGAAGGCCGGCGGGGCGTTCGTGCCGGTGGATCCGACTTACCCGATCGAGCGCATCACGTTCATGCTCGCGGACGCGCGCCCGGCGTTGGTGCTGACGCTGGAGGGGCTGGCGCCGCCGGTGCCGGAGGGGGTGGCGGTGCTGGCGCTCGACGACCCGGGGTCGTTCGAGGCCGCGGCGGAGCTCGGAGGCGGGGGTCCGGTTCGGCCCGCCGCTTCGGCCGCCGCGGTGCCGGTGCGCCCCGAGCATCCCGCGTACGTCATCTACACCTCCGGCTCGACCGGGCGCCCCAAGGGCGTGGTCGTCACCCACGCCGGGCTGGCGTCCTTCGCCGCCGCCGAGGCCGAGCACCTCCGGGTCGCCGCGGGCGATCGCGTCCTGGCCTACTCCTCGCCGAGCTTCGACGCTTCCATCCTCGAGCTCTGCCTGGCCCTGCCCGCCGGTGCCGCGCTCGTGGTCGTCCCGCCCGAGCCGCTGCTCGGCGAACCGCTCGCCGAGTTCCTCGCCGGCCACCGGATCAGCCACACCCTGATCCCGCCCGCCGCGCTGGCCACCGTCCCGGCGGCCGAGCTGCCGGACCTGCGCACGCTCGTCGTCGGCGGGGACGCGTGCCCGGCCGAACTCGTCGACCGGTGGGCACCCGGCCGCCGGATGATCAACGCCTACGGCCCCACCGAGTCGACGATCGTCGCGACCTGGAGCGAACCGCTGCAACCGGGCACGCCACCGCCCATCGGCCGCCCCATCCCGAACACCCGCGTCTACGTGCTCGACGCCGCGCTCCAGCCCGTGCCGATC
Source organism: Amycolatopsis kentuckyensis (assembly GCF_002155975.1). Taxonomy (GTDB): domain Bacteria; phylum Actinomycetota; class Actinomycetes; order Mycobacteriales; family Pseudonocardiaceae; genus Amycolatopsis; species Amycolatopsis kentuckyensis. The sequence goes on along the minus strand of NZ_MUMI01000280.1, from coordinate 17,644 downwards.
GGCGTGGCCGGCGAACTGTACGTGGCCGGACCGAGCCTGGCCCGCGGCTACCTCGACCGGCCCGGCCTGACCGCCGACCGGTTCACCGCCAACCCCTTCGGCGCGCCGGGGGAGCGCATGTACCGCACCGGCGACGTCGTCCGGTGGACCGCCGCCGGGCACCTGGAGTTCTCCGGCCGCGCCGACGACCAGGTCAAGGTCCGCGGCTTCCGCATCGAACTCGGCGAAGTCGAAGCGGCCCTGACCCGCCACCCCGGAGTGGCCGCCGCCGTGGCGGCCGTCCAGCAGGACGAGTCGGGCCACAAACGCCTGGTGGCCTGCTTCGTCGCCGAGCCGAAGACCGGGCCGGGGATCGGGTCGGACACCGGGCCGCGTACTTCGCCGGAGGCTGAGTCGGACACCGGGCCGCGTACTTCCCCGGAGGCTGGGCCGCACACCGGGCCGCGCACTTCGCCGGAGGCTGGGCCGGACACCGGGCCGCGCACTTCGTCGGAGACCGCACCGCACGCCGCGCCGCGCACTCCGGCCGACAACGGGCGGCACTCCTCGCCGGAACCTGGCCCGGTCAGTCCCGCCGAGCTGCGTGAGTTCCTCGCCCGGTCGCTGCCCGGCCACCTGGTGCCCTCAGCCCTGCTGGAGCTGCCCGCGCTGCCGCTCAACCCGAGCGGCAAGGTCGACCGCCGCGCGCTGCCCGTGGTCGCCGCCGTGGCCGAGACCGCCGCCCGGCACGTCGAGCCGGTGACCCCGGCCGAGCGCACGCTCTGCGCGGTCTGGGCGCAGGTCCTCGGCCTGGACCGGGTCGGCACCGCCGACAACTTCTTCGAGCTGGGCGGCGACTCCATCCTCAGCATGCAGGTCGTCTCGCGGGCGCGGCAGGCCGGGCTGCAGGTGTCCACAAAGGACATCTTCCTGCACCAGACCGTCGCCGCGCTCGCTCCCGAAGCCGGTGTGGTGGCCGAAAGCACCGAGGCCGGCGGCCCGGTCGTCGGGCCGGTGCCGCTGACGCCGATCCAGGACTGGTTCTTCGCCACCCACACCGTCAACCCGCACCACTTCAACCAGTCGATGCTGGTCGAGCTGGCCGACGGCTTCGACGCCGGCGCCCTCCGGCAAGCCCTCACCGCGGTGTGGACCCACCACGACGCCCTCCGGATGCGCTTCACCCACACCGAAGAGGGCTGGCACCAGCACAACGCCGACGTCGAGCCGGTGCCGGGGCTGCGCCACGAGGACCTCACCGCCGTGCCCGAGGCCGACCGGCCGGCCGCGCTGGAGCGGATCGCCGACGCCGTCCACGCCGGGTTCGACCTTGCGCGCGGTCCGCTGCTGGCGGCGGTCCTGGTGACGGCCGGTCCGGCGTGGCGGCCGCGGCTGTTCCTGGCCGCGCACCACGTCGTGGTCGACGCCGTCTCCTGGCGCATCCTGCTCGACGACCTCGACACCGCCTACCGCCAGGCCGCCCGGGACGTCCCGATCGACCTCGGCCCGCGGACGACGTCGTTCCGGGACTGGGCGCACCGCCTGCGCGACCACGTCCGCGCCGGCGGCTTCGACGGCGAACTGGCGTACTGGACCGGCCTGCCCGCCGCGGGCGCGCTGCCGGTGGACCACGACGGCGGCGAGACCGGCACCGCGGAGGTCACCGTGGTGCTGGAGGCCGGCGACACCGACGCCCTGCTGCGGTCGGCGCCCGCGGCCTACCGCACGCGCGTCAACGACGTCCTGCTCACCGCGCTGGCCTGGGCGCTGGCCCGGTGGACCGGCCGCCCGGACGTGGCGATCGCGCTGGAAGGCCACGGCCGGGAGGACGTCCTCGACGGCGTCGACCTCAACCGGACGGTCGGCTGGTTCACCACGCTGTTCCCGGTGGCCCTGTCCATCGCGGACACCGAGGGAACCGACTGGCGGACGCTCGTCAAGTCCGTCCGCAAGCAGCTGCGGGCCGTGCCCGGCAACGGCTTCGGCTACGGCGCCCTCCGCCACCTCGGCGAACCGGACGTCCGGGAGCGGCTCGCGGGCCACCCACCGCAGATCTCGTTCAACTACCTCGGCCAGTGGGACGGGGCCGCCGGGCCGGCGACGGCCGAGAGCCTCTACGCGGCCGTCCGCGGTTCGCTCGGCCGCGACCACGACCCGGCCGAGCACCACCCGCACCTGCTCGACCTGGTCGGCGCGGTCCAGGACGGCGAGCTCGTGTTCTCGCTGATCTACCAGCCGGGCCGCCACGACCGGCGGACCGCCGAAGCGCTGGCCGGCGACTTCGCGACGGCGCTGCGGCGGATCGCCGCCGACAGCCGGGCCCCGGCCCGCCGGAAGGAGCGGCGGTGACCACGCGGCTCTCCCGGAATCGCAACTACCAGCTGCTGTGGGGCAGCCAGGCGCTGTCGGAGGCCGGGTTCAGCGCGTCGATGATCGCGTTGCCGCTGCTGGTGCTGACGGTGACCGGCTCGCCCGCGCTGTCCGGGCTGGTCCTCGGCGTCGACGCGATGGCGCAGCTGGTCGCCGGGCTGCCCGCGGGCGCCCTGGCCGACCGGTGGGACCGCAAGAAGATCCTGCTGGGCTGCGAGGCGGTGTACGCGCTGGCCGTGGGGAGCCTGGCCGCGGCGATCTGGTGGGACGCGGTGAGCGTGCCCCACCTCATCGCGGTCGCGGCGGTGCTGGGCTGCTGCCGGTCGCTGTTCGGCCCGGCCGAGGGCGCGATGCTGGCCGGCGTCGTGCCCCCGGCCCAGCTGCCGACGGCGGTGGCGATGAACTCGGCGCGCGGCGCGCTCGGGCAGCTGTCGGGCACCGCGGTCGGCGGGTTCCTCTACGGCCTCGGGCGAGCCGTCCCGTTCGCCTTCGACGTGCTCGTCCACCTGATCTCGCTGGTCGCGCTGACCTTCGTCCGGGCGCCGCGCCGCGAGGCCGCGCCGGTCGAAGGCGGGCACCTCGGCCGGGAGATGGCCGAGGGACTGCGCTGGGTGTGGAGCGAACGGCACGTGCGCGTCACGGTGGCGTGCGCGGTGAGCCTGAACTTCTTCTTCAGCGCCTACTACATCGTCATCATCGTGCTGGCCAAGGAACGCGGCGTCACCTCCGGCGAGATCGGCGTGATGGCCGCGATGCTCGGCGTCGGCGGCGTGGTGGGGTCGCTGATCGCGCCCTCCCTGCAGCGGCGGCTCAGCCCCTACGTGTCGATCATGAGCGTGTTCTGGGTGCTGACGCTGCTGACCCCGCTCGCGGCCGTGATCCACGACGGCTACCTGCTGGGCGCGCTGTTCGTCGCCATGGCGCTGCTCCCGCCGACCGCCAACACGACGATCGGGACCTACCAGCTGCTGCTCACCCCCGACCGGCTGCGCGGCCGCCTGACCAGCGTGATGGGCGTGATCGGCGGGGTGTCCGCGGCGACCGGGCCCGCCTTCGGCGGCCTGGTGGTGCAGACGTTCCCCGGCACGAGCGCCGTCGTGCTGTGCGCCGCGGGGATCGCCCTGGTCACCCTGGTCGTCACGGTCAGTCCCACGCTGCGCCGCTTTCCCCGCGCCGACACCCTCGTCCCCGCATCCGAGCCGACGACGACCGAGGAGAAAACACCATGACCACCCAGGAATCCGGCGTCGCGTTCGCCTTCGAAGAGCTGCTGGCCCGCTCGGCGGCGCTGCGCGAGCGCGGCCCGGTGCACCACGACGAAGAGCGGGGGCTGTGGCGGGTGCTCGACCACCCGGGCGTCTCGCGGGTGCTGTCCGACCCGGCGGCGTTCTCGTCGGACTTCAGCGGGCTCACGCCGGTCCAGGAGGACTTCGAGACGTTCCGCAAGGGCAACTTCGTCGGGATGGACCCGCCGGACCACCGCAAGCTGCGCACCCTGGTCAGCCAGGCGTTCACCCCGCGCGTGGTGGCCGGCCTCGAACCGCGGATCCGGGCCATCGCCGGCGAGCTGCTCGACGAGGTCGGCGGGGCTTCGCGCTTCGACGTCGTCGACGCGCTGGCGTACCCGCTGCCGATCATCGTGATCGCGGAGCTGCTCGGCGTCCCGGTGGCGGACCGCCCGCTGTTCACCCGCTGGGCCCAGGTCCTCTTCAGCGGCGACCAGCTGGGTGAGTCGGCGGACATGGCGGACATCCAGCGGGCGCTGGACGCGATCGCGCCGACGATCCGCGAGATGAACGCGTACATCCTCGACCACATCCGCCACCACCGCGCCCACCCCGGCCCGGGCCTGACGAGCAGGCTGGTCGAGGCGGAGTTCCACGGCGAGCGCCTCGAGGACCAGGAGATCGTCGGGTTCGTCGCGCTGCTGCTGATCGCGGGGCACATCACGACGACGGCGTTGCTGGGCAATGCGGTGGTGACTTTCGACCGGAACCCCGCTTCCGCGGCGGCCCTGCGGTCCGCTCCGGCGAGCCTGCCGGCGGCGCTGGAGGAGGTGCTCCGGATGCTGCCGCCGTTCCCGGAGCTGGGCCGCCGCACGACGAGCGAGATCGAGCTGGGCGGCCACCGCATCCCGGAGAACTCGATCGTGATGGCGGACCTGGCGGCGGCCAACCGTGATCCGGCGTTCTTCGACCGGCCGGAGGTGTTCGACCCGGGCCGCACCCCGAACCCGCACCTGACGTTCGGCCACGGCATCCACTTCTGCTTCGGCGCCCCGCTGGCGCGGCTGGAGGGCCGGATCGCGTTCGAGGTGCTGTTCGAGCGGTACCGGGACCTGGCGGTCGCCACGGACGCTCCGGTCGAGTTCCAGAACCCGGCGGTCATCGTGAGCGTGCGGCACCTGCCCCTGGACGTCCGCCGGTGACGCCGATGGGTGGTCGAGGTTCCGGATGCCTCCTCACTGGGTAGCCCACAGGTGTGAGCTGAGCAGGTGATGCCTGCTGCGACGAGTGAGAGGTGATCACATGAGCCAGGGCGACGCCCCGGTCGGGCGATCGGTGAAGACGGCGGCGGCCGGCGTACGGGATCTCGCCGCGGAGGCCGCGCGGGTGGGGGCGGCGGCTGCCGCGCGGGCGGTCGAAATCACCGATCGGAAGCTGGCCGAAGGCAAGGACGAACTAGCGAAGGTCGGCCGGGCGGCGACCAAGGACCTCGACAAGAGCACCCGGTCGTCCCGCCGCGACGTGCTGTCGAACTCCAGCGCGGCCCGCGACGAGGTGCTGGCCCGCGCCTCGAAGATGCGCGACCCGGGCCGCAAGGCGGCCCAGGCGGTGGCCACGGTGGTGAGTTCGGCGGGCGAGTCCGGCCGGAAGCGCCGGAAGGCCGTGGCGACGGCGAAGCGTGACCTGGCGGTGGCGCTCCAGGAGGCCAAGAGCGTGGCCCGCGGCGAGCGGACGAAGCGAGCCCGCTGGCCGTGGCTGGTGGCCATGGGAGCGGTGGCGGCGGCGATCGTGGCGGTGGTGCAGATGCGCAGGCCGAACCCGCTGGCCGAGGCGGAGAAGAACGCTTCGGGACAGGGGTCGGAGCCCACGCCGGAGAAGGCGACGCCTGCTGCGGCGACGCCTGCTGCGGCCACGCCTGCTGCGACCCCGACGCCGGCCTCGCAGCCTGCGGCGGCCAAGCCTGCCCCCGCGGCGGCCAAGCCGACCCCGGCGACCCCGCCGGCACCGGCCGAGAAGCCGGCGCAGCAGGCGGCCAAGGCGGCGGACGGTGCGAACGGCCGCGCGCCCGCGGGCCGCGGGCAGAACAAGGCCCACTGAGCCGGCTGCCGACGCCCGCGCCCGAGGTGATCACGGGCGCGGGCTTCGGTGTGCCCGGAGTGGGTGGCGGTCGGGGAGAGGTTCGCGAGGCCGGTCACCAGCCACCGCGTCCACCCCCTGCTGAAAGCGCTTACACTCGCCACCACACGAGCCGGGAGGTCGTCGATGGGCTGGCAGTTCGCGGTGAGCACGCTGGGCATGCCCGGCATCCCCGTCCGCGACGCGGCGCGCACCGCCAAAGCCCACCGGTGCACCGGCCTCGAACTGCGCGTCCACCCCGATGAAGACGTCCACTTGGGACTCACCGCGCGCGCCACCGATGCCGTCCGGTCCCTCCTGGACAGCGAAGACCTGGCCATCTCCTGTCTGGCCGGCTACGCCAAAGTCGCCGCTCCCGGAGCCGACCGGCCCGTCGTCGACGAGCTCAAAGCCCTGATCTCCCTGGCCCACCGCCTCGGCGCCCCGCACATCCGCGTCTTCCCCGGCGGCGACGGCGACGGGGACGACCGCGCCCACACCCGCATCGCCGCCGTCCTCGACGATCTCCGGGATGCCCGGGTGCGGCTGCTCGTCGAGACCCACGACTCGCATCCCACCGGGGCTGCCGCGCGGCGGCTGGTCGAGGGGTTCGGCGCTCCGGACCTGGCCGCCGTACTGTGGGATGCCGTCCACCCGTGGCGGGCCGGTGAAGATCCGGCCGTCACGAACGAGGTGCTGGGCCCCTACCTGGGCTATTTCCAGGTCAAGGACGTCGGCAGCCGGGAGGATCCGACGCCCGTGCCGCCGGGGGAGGGCGCCGTTCCGCTCGGCGCGTGCGGTGACCTGCTGCGTTCGTGGTCCGGGTGGGTGTCACTCGAATGGGAAAAAGCCTGGTACCCCGGCATTCCGCCGGTCGACGTCCCGCTGCGGGCCGCCGCGGCCTGGTTCGAGCGTTACGTACCCGCAGCATGACGGTGAGCCGGGCCGCGGGACTGCTCCCGCGGCCCGGGCCCGGTCAGCGTCCGGAGAAGTTCACGTCACTGCAGAAGTAGTACGACTGGTCGAGGTGGCTCGCCTGCCAGATCGTGTAGACGATGTGCCGCCCCGTCCGGGACCCCGCGTTCACCGCGACCTGGTACTGCCCGGCGGGGGCGAGCTTGCCCGTCTGGGCGACCAGCTCGAGGTTGCCCCAGCCCAGCCGCTGGGTCGCCGGGTCGAAGCCCTGCTTGGTGATGTACACCAGCAGGTAGTCGGCGCCGTGCCGGGCCTGGTCGGTGATGGTGAGGGTGAACCGGTTGTCCTTGTTCGCCATCTGCCACGCGCCGACCGTGTCGAGCGCGTTGTACCGGGGTGCCTGCGTGCGGCCGCCGCTGCACAGCGTCCCGTCGGGGATCGCCCCCTGGTGGTTGCCCTTGACGCCTTCGCGGTAGAGCCCGTTCCAGTTCCACATCGCGTTCGGGTCGGCCTGCCAGGCCTGCCAGCACATCGGGTCCTTCGTCGCCATGGCCGGGTTCTGGAAGTCGCTGCCCCAGCGGTTCCAGCAGCCGTAGTTGCGCGACGGCGGGTCGGTGGCGGACCCGTGCGCGTCGGCGACGCCGGTGAGCACGCCGCCCAGCAGCACGGCGGTCACGGCCGTCACCACCAGGGAAAGCAAGGTCTTGCGTCGGGGAACCACGCTGTCCTCCTTCGTCGGGGCCGGATTGGGAGCGCTCCCAAGGTTGCGCCGGACGACCATACGCGGACGTCCCGGCGCCTGGCCACAACCCGATCTCCGGGAACCGTTGCGGGACAGCGTTTTCCGGCACGCAGCCGGACTGAACGGTTACTGAACGGCGGAAGGGCGCGGATCCCGGGCCGCCCGATCGGTCCCGGGCCGGGGACGGCCGGTCAACGCCGGGGCGGCCGGTTGCTCCGCACGGGTGTATCCGGAAAAATTGTCACCGGAACTACGCGCGGGCCGGGGGCGGGGCCGCGCCCCCGGCCCGCCGGTCAGCTCCGCGCGCGCACGTTCTCCCGGGCTTCCTGGGCCCGCTCGGTGACGTCGCCGGTCGCCGACCGCGCTTCGTCCTTGACCGTGGACGCCGCGTCGGCGGCCTCCGACTTCACCGACCCGGCCGCCCGCTGGGCCGGCTCGCGCAGGTTCTCCTTCAGCTCCTCGGCCGCGTGCTGGGCCACCGGGGCCACGTGCTCGCGGGCGAGGTCGGTCGCCTGGGCGGCGAGCCGGCGCTCCGGCTCGCTCGCCGGCAGCAACGACGACACGAGCCAGCCGGCGCCGAAGGCGATCAGGCCGGCGGCCAGCGGGTTGCCCTGCGTGCCGCGCCGGACCGACTCCGGGGCTTCGCTGACGGCGTCGGCGGCGGAACTCACCTTGTCCTGGGTCAGCTGGGCGACCGAGCCGACCTTGTCGCCCGCCGTCGACGCGTGGCCGGACGCCGTGCCCATGACGCGATCCCGCGCGGTGCCCAGCACGGTGCGCATCCGGCCGATGCGGCGTTCGACGATCCGGCCCGGGGTCACCTTTTCGGTGAGGGCGTTCACGTCGGTGCTGAGACTGCGTTGCGTGCCTTCGATTTCGCGGCGGATCCGCTCCGGTTCGGTCATGGTCGTTCGCCTTTCAGTGCGTCCGGGACCTGCTGCAGGGTCTCGACGGTGCGTTCGGGTTTCGGGTTGACGCGGCGGACTTCCCGCCGTCCCGTCGCGTAGAGCACGGCCCCGGCGATCGCCCACACGACCGCGACGATCAGCGCCGCCCAGCCGGAATCCATGACGTTCGCCAGGCCCTGCCACAGGGCGATGGAGAGGAACAGCACGACCAGGTAGCCGGCGAACCCGGCCCCGCCGAGCATGCCCGCGCCCTTCGCGGCCTTGCCCGCCTCGGCCTTCACCTCGGCCTTGGCCAGCTCCACTTCCTGCCGCACCAGGGTGGAGAGGTCCTTCATGACGTTCGACATCAGCTCGCCGACCGAGGCCTCGGCGACGTCGACGGGTTCCCCGGTGCGGGGGCCGGGTGCCTGCGTCATCACGGCACCTGCCCGGGCGCGGAGAACCGGGGGCTCGGCTGCGGCAGCGCATCCGGCGGCTGCGGCACGTCGTGCTCGCCGGAAGCCCGGCCCGGCCGCGCGAGCCCGCCTGCGGGTTGCGGCTGACCGCCCGGCTGGGGAAGGTCTTCCGTCGGTTGCGGCGCGTTGTATCCGCCGGGTGCTGTGCCGGGCTGCGCGAGGCCTGCTGGGTGGGGTGTGTTGTGGCCGCTCGGCTGGGGAAGGTCTTCCGTGGGTTGCGGCGCGTTGTATCCGCCGGGGGCTGTGCCGGGCTGCGCGAGGCCTGCTGGGTGGGGTGTGTTGTGGCCGCTCGGCTGGGGAAGGTCTTCCGTGGGTTGCGGCCCGTTGTACCCGCCGGGGGCCGTGCCCGGCGGTGCGAGGCCTGCCGGGTGCGGCGCGTTGCCGCCGGGGGGCGCCTGTCCCGGCTGGGGGCCCGCGTGCCCGCCGTCGCCCGGCTGCGCAACACCCGGCGCGGCGGCACCCGGCACCGGCGGTGTCGCGGCGGGGCCGGCGTGCGGCCGTGGGGCGTCCGTGCGGCCGTTCGGGGAGCTTTCCTCCTTCTGCTGCGCGACGACGCCCCGGGTGAGCCGCCCGACGAGGGCACCGGCAACGGCCGCTCCCACCAGGAACGTGCCGGGACGGCGGCGGGCGAACCGCCGCACCTCGTCCAGGAGGTCGCCCGGTTCGCGGTGCTCGAGCCAGTCGGCGACCGATCGCGTCCGGTCCGACACCTGGCGGGCGACGTCGCCGGCGAGACCGGGGGAGTCGGTCTGCTCCGCCATCCGCTCCAGCTGACCGGCCAGCTGGTGGAGGCTCTCGGCCGCCTTCCGCTGGCCGTCCCTGGCCTGCGACTGCAGCTGCTCCCGGCCTTCGCGGACCAGGTCGCGCGCTTCCCGCTGGGCGTGCGCGGCCACGTGCTTCGCTTGGTCCGCGGCCGTTTGCGCCACTTCACCGCCCCGGTCGGCGGCGGTGGCAGCCACCTCGCGGGCCTCGTCCTTGGCGGTTTCGGGCGTCGACGGCGATCCGCTGCCCTGCTGCTGCGGCGGTGACTGACCGCCGGGTCCCTGGGTCATCGCGACCTCCTGCGGGAAAGGCACTTCCGCGCCTTCGTGGGTGCCGATGGCGACCCATCGGCCTGGTCGGGCGGCTGGCTACCCGGGCGGCGGGGGGATAAACCGGGTCAGCAGCGCCACCGCGTCGCGGAGGGAGTCCGGGCGCGGCCGGCCGGGGTCGCCCAGGACGAGCGGGATCCCGCTCGGGGGAGTCACCGGGCGGCTGCTCCACAGCACGACCGCGGCGGGCCGGACCCGGTCGATCGCGTGCCGGAGCGCGGCTTCCGGAACGGACGGGCCGAGGAACAGTGCCTCGCGGCCGTGTTCGGCCAGTGCCGCCCGGAGGGCTTCCAGCGGCAGCGTGTGCCGCTCACCGTCCACACAGGCCAGCAGTACCGCGGGCGCGGCGCCGGTGGGCGTGGGGATCCGGTGCAGGGCGGCGGCGATCGCCCAGGACAGCCCGTGCACCAGGTCGATGCACTGGTCGGCGTCCGGGCCGCAGAGCGCCTTCAGCGCCGGGCGGCAGAGCTCGTCCCAGGTGTCCGGGACGCCGCGATCGGCCAGGTGCGCGTCGAGGAGCGCGGCCGCGGTGTCGAGCTTCAGCTCCCGGACGGCGGCCAGCAGCGTGCCCACGTCGGTCGCGCCCGCGCCGAAGGCCCGTGCGGCCGCGGTTTCCCCGGCGAGCCCCTGCCCGATCAGGTGCTGCATCCGGAGCAGCGCGTCGATGTCCGCCCGCCCGTAGTGGCGGTGGCTGCCGGTCTGCGGCGCCGACAGCGGGAGGTCGTACCGCCGGTGCCACGCGCGCAGCGTGGACGGGGGCAGGCCGAGCATGCGCGCGACCGCCCCCGCCGTCCAGGTGACGGCGGGGGCGGCCGGGCGCCGGGACACCGGCGGTCAGTGGCCGGGGCGGGCCACGTCACCGCGCCAGGCGCCGGTCTCGCGGCCGCCGCGGTCCTCGATGAAGGTCTTGAACCGGCCCAGGTCGCCCTTGACGCGGCGGTCGAGGATGCCGAGCTTGTCGGCGACGTTCTCGACGAAGCCCTCCGGGTCGATGTCGAGCTGGGCGGTGACCCGGGTGTGCCGGTCGTCGAGGCGGTGGAACGTCACGACGCCCGCGTGCGTCGGGCCGGAGTCGGACTTCCAGGCGACGCGCTCGTCCGGGTGCTGCTCGGTGATCGTCGCGTCGAACTCGCGGGTCTGCCCGCCGACGCTGATCCTCCAGTGGGTGTGGGTGTCGTCGAGCTGCCGGATCTCGTCGACACCCTCCATGAAGTGCGGGAAGGACTCGAACTGCGTCCACTGGTTGTAGGCGGTGGTGACGTCGGTCTCGACGTCGACGGATTCGGTGACGGTGCTCATCGCCGGCTGTCCTCTCTCTGTGGGGCGGCTGGTCCGCTCCCCGGATACCCGGCAAATCGATGACAAAACGATGCAACCACTCTAGGGTCGGCAGCGACGGAAGGGAGCACCCGTGACCGACCACCGGACGCCCGCGCTGACGGTGCGAGTCCGCACCGTGCCGGAAGCCGTCGTCGTCGCGGCGGCCGGCGATCTGGACCTGGGCACCGCGCCGGTGCTGCGAGCGCAGGCCAGGGCCGCGCTGGCCGGCCGGCCGGGCGCGCTGATCGTGGACCTCGGCGCGATCACCTTCTGCGGGTCGGCGGGGCTGCAGGTGATCGCCGAGCTCGTCAGCGAGACGACGGCCGCGGACCTGCCGTTCGCGCTGGTCGCCACCGGGCGCCCGGTGCTGCGGTCCCTGCAGGTCACCCGCCTCGACGGCACGCTCGAGCTGCACCCGACGGTCGACGGTGCCCGCGCGTGGATCCGGCAGCGGCCGGCGAACGGCGGTTAGGGCCGGCCCGGTCGCGGGTAATCCCCCGCCATGGAAGCGGAGGCGCTGCTGCAGAGCCTGACCCGCGTCGTGACCGCGCTCGACGGCACCGGCATCCGGTTCGCCGTCGCGGGCGGCCTCGCCGTGTACGCCCGCGGCGGGCCGCCGTCGGACCACGACGTCGACCTGTTCCTCAAGCCCGGCGACGCGGAGCGGGCCGCGGAGGTGCTCACCGCCGCGGGCCTGCGCCGCGTGCACCCGCCGGAGGACTGGCTGACGAAGGTCTACGACGGCGACATCCTCGTCGACCTCATCCACGGCCCCAACCACCGGCCGGTGACCGACGAGCTGCTCGACCGCGCCGCGCTGATGCGGATCGGGTCCACCGCGGCGCCGGTCGTCTCCGGCACCGACCTGCTGGTGGACAAGCTGCTCGTGCTGAGCGCGCACCGGTGCGACTTCGCGCCGCTGCTGCGGATCGCCCGTGACCTGCGCGAGCAGGTCGACTGGACCGACGTCGCCGTGCAGGTGTCGGCGTCCCCGTACGCCCGGGCGTTCCTGGCGCTGCTCGGCGACCTGGCCGTGATCGACCCGAAGGAGGCCCTCGTGCCCGAACCACCGCAGTACCTCGTCGCCCGGCTCAGCCGGGCGCTCGCCGAAGACCCCCGCACCGCCGAGCTCGGCGTGCACGTGACCGTCCGGGGCGAGCACGTCCACCTCACCGGCGAAGTCACCTGCCCGGCGCGCAAGGCGGAGGTGGACGCCGTCGTCGGCGAGTACCTGACCGGGGAGCTGGTGCACAACGACGTCCGGGTCGCCGACGTCCGCGAACCGGCGAGCGCGGAGGAGATCGGCCGATGAGGATCGCCGCGGTCGGGGACGTGCACCTGGGCGAGGACTCCCGCGGCCTGCTCCGGCCGGCCCTGGAACACCTGGCGGGCACCGCCGACGTCCTGCTGCTGGCCGGGGACCTCACCCGGCACGGCACCGTCGAGGAGGCCCGCGTGGTGGCCGACGAGCTCGCCGGGCTCGGCGTGCCGATCGCCGCAGTCCTCGGCAACCACGACCACCACAGCGACGCCGGCGAGATGATCTCGAACCTGCTCCGGGAGACCGGCGTCGACGTGCTGGAAGGCGAAGCGGTCCGGTACGACCTGCCGGACGGTTCCCTGGGCGTCGCGGGCGTCAAGGGCTTCGGCGGCGGGTTCGCCGGCAAGTGCGCCAGCCGGTTCGGCGAGCGGGAGATGAAGGACTTCGTCGAGCACACGATGGCGTCGGCCGATTCGTTGCGCAAAGCGTTGCAAACCCTCCACACGGACGTTGTCGTCGCGCTGACCCACTACGCGCCGATCCCCGGCACGCTGCACGGCGAGCCACCCGAGATCCACCCGTTCCTGGGGTCGTACCTGCTGTGCGAGCCGATCGACGAGGTCGGCGCGGACCTGGCGTTGCACGGGCACGCGCACTTCGGGTGCGAGCAGGGCGTGACACCCGGCGGGGTGCGGGTGCGGAACGTGGCGCAGCCGGTGATCCGGAAGGCGTACGCGCTCTACGAGCTGCACCCGGCGGAGCTGTCCGCGCGCCGCTGACGCGGTGAAGACGCCTTCCTGACGTCCGGCGCCGGGAAGGCGTCGTTCACCGCGGTCGGCCGGAGGTCACTGCGCCAGCAGCGCCCGCACCGCCGCCAGCACCGGGCGCTCGCCGGCCGCGGCCAGGATCTCCTCGGCCGTCCGCCAGCACGCCCTGGCCGCGCCGGGGCCGGTGAGGGCCGAGCGGGCCCGGCCGAGCACCACGAAGGCGTACGCCTGGCCCAGCCGGTGCCCGCTCGCCCGGAACCCGGCGATCGCCTGCTCGGCCAGGCGTTCCGCAGCCGCCGGCGCACCCGCGTTGAAGGACACCCACGCCAGGCTGGTCCGGGCCTGCTCGGCCAGCAGCCGGAAGCCGCCCTCCTCGGCCTCGCGCACCGCCGCCTCCGCGTGCGTGGCCGCGTCGGCGACATCCACAGTGGACAGACCGATCAGGGTGGCGATCCGGCCGCGCAGGTAGCCGATCTTCTCCGCCAGCCGGTGGGCTTCGGTGTACTCCGCCAGCGCCGCGGCCGGGTCGCCCGCCTGGCGGTGGAGGTCGCCGAGCGCCCCGAGCGCGTCCACCTCGAACCGCTGGTTGCCCGCTTCGCGCGCCACCGTCACCGCCAGCCGCGCCGCGGGCCACGCCCGCTCGAGGTCGCCGGTCACCCGGTGCACCGCCGCGAGCCGGACCAGCGCGTCCGCCTCGTCGTCGCGGGAACCCAGCTCCCGCAACGCTTACAGGGCCTCGGTCAGCACCGCCCCGGCGCGGGCGAGGTCGCCCGACACGCGGTAGCCGTACCCGAGGTTGCACTGCGCGATCGCCGCCGCGTGCGGTGAGCCGAGCCGGCGGCAGAGGTCGAGGGCACGCTCGTTGTGCTCGATGCCTTCGGTGAGCCGGCCGTGCTCGATCAGCACGGCACCGAGGTTGATCAGCCCGTTCGCCGCCCGGATCGACGCGCCGCTGCGCAGCGTCCCCGCCAGCGCCGCGGTGAAGTGCTCGATCGCCCGGTCGAGCCGGCCGAGGTCCAGGTGCACGACGCCGAGCGCGTGCAGCACCGAGTCGGCGCCTTCGCGGGCACCGGCGGCGCGGTAGGACGCCTGGGCGGCTTCGAGTTCCGCGAGCGCCGTCTCGTAGTCCCCGCGGCTCCAGGCCAGCGCGCCGAGGCTGTGCCGCATCGCGCCGGCCGCCCGCTCGTCCCCGGCCCGCCGCGCGGCGGCCAGCCCGGCGGTCGCGGCCGCCTGCCACTCGGCGTCGAGGCGGTGCGAGTGGAAGAAACCGCGCAGCAGGTCGGCCGCCCGCCAGGCGAACGGCCCCTGCTCGGCCGGCCGGCGGATCGCGGACAGCACGTTGCCGTGCTCGGCCAGCAGCCAGCGGCGCGCTTCGGCCGGCTCGACGGCTTCGCCGCCCTCCGGTGCGTCGGGCAGCCGTTGCAGGTCCGGGTAGAGCGCGGTCGCCGCGCCGGCCGCGCCGCGCAGGTAGTACTCGAAGAGCCGGTCGAGGGCGGCCGTCCGCTCGGCCGCCGGAAGGTCCTCGCGGGCCCGCTCGGCGGCGTACACGCGGAGCAGGTCGTGCAGGCCGAACCGGTCGCCGCCGCGGGGCTGCACGAGGTGGCTCGCGGCCAGTTCCCACAGCAGCCGGCGGGCGTGGGGCTCGTCCGTTCCGGCCAGTGCCGCCGCGCCCGCCACGCCGACGTCGGCACCGGGCACCAGCCCGAGCAGGCGGAAGAACCGGGCCGCGGCGGGGGAAACGGCGTCGAAGGACAGGTCGAAGGCCCGCCGGACGCCGAGCTGCTCGAGATCGGGGCCGGCCAGCTCGGCGAGGTAGCCGTGCAGCGACCGGTCCGGCCACAGCGCGAGGTTCGCCGCGACGATCCGCAGCGCGAGCGGCAGCCCGGCGCACAGCCGCACCAGCTCGCGTGCGGCGGCGTCCTCGGCCGCGACGCGCTCCTCGCCGACGCCCGAGGCGAGCAGCGCGAGCGAGTCGTCCGGCGGCAGCTCGGCCAGCTCCACCAGCCGGGTGTCCACAGTGGCGGCCAGGCCGCAGAGCCGGTCGCGGCTGGTGATCAGCACCGCGCAGCCCGGGCTCCCGGGCAGCAGCGCGCGCACCTGGTCCGACCCGGCCACGTTGTCCAGCACGATCAGCACCCGCCGGTCGGCGAGCACCGAGCGGTAGAGCGCGGCGGCGTCGGCGAGCTCGGTCGGCACCTGGCCGGGGCGGACGCCGAGCGCGTGCGAGAACCGGGTCAGCACCTCCAGCTGGGCCAGCGCCGGGACGGTCGAGTAGCCCTGGAGGTCGGCGAAGAGCTGGCCGTCCGGGAAGTGCCGCGCGGCGCGGTGCGCCCAGTGCACGGCGGCGGTCGTCTTGCCCACGCCGGCCGGCCCGACGAGCAACGCGATCGGCGGGTGCGTGCCGGCCGCCCGGCCCACCGATTCGTCCAAAGTGGACATGAGGGCGGCCCGGCCGACGAGCGTGGCGACGTCCGGGGGCAGCTGCCGCGGCCGGAACTCCGGCTGCGCGGTGGGCGGTTCGTCGGGTGTCTCGTCGGCGAGGACGGCCCGGTGGGCGCGCCGCAGCCGCTCGCCGGGACCGACCCCCAGCTCAGCGGTGAGCATCCGGTGCACCTCGCGGTAGGCCTCGAGGGCGTCGGCGCGGCGGCCCGAGCGGTGCAGGGCCTCCAGGTACAGCGCCCAGAACGCCTCCCGCCAAGGGTGTTCGCGGGTCACCCGCGCCAGGTCGTCGGTGATCTCGCCGGGCCGACCCAGCTCGAGGCTGACCTCGAAGTAGCGCTCCTGCGCCCGCAGCCGCTCCTGCTCGACGCCTTCCCGGTTCAGCACGTCGGCCGGGACGTCGGCGAGCACCGGCCCGCGCCAGCACGCGAGCGCGGCGGCGAGCAGTTCGCGTTCGGTCTCCGGATCCGGCTCGCCCGGCGCGGCGGCGACCAGCTCGCGGAACCGCAGCAGATCGTGCTGCGCCGGCCGGACGCGCAGCAGGTAACCGGTCGGCTGGGTTTCGATGACGCCGTCGCCGAGGGCCCGCCGCAGCCGGACCGCGTGCACCTGGAGGCTCTTGCGCGCGGTCTCCGGCGGGTCGCCGCCCCAGAGCAGCTCGGTGAGCCGCTCGAGGGAGACGGTCGTGTTCGCCCGCATCAGCAACGCCGCCAGCAGGGCCCGCACCTTGGGCCCGGTGATGGGGACGGGCTCGCCGTCCCGCAGGACCTGCAACGGTCCCAGCACCCCGAAGCTGAGCACTCTTTCCGCACCCCCCGCTGACCGGACGAACCGGTCATCCCGCGGTGAGGGTAGCGGGAATCGGTCAGATGGGCCGGACGGGCTGCGCCACCGGCGGGGAGAGCAGGGAGCCGAACACCGGCTCGGGTTCGAGGATCCGCAGGTCGAAGTCGTCGAGGGCGCCGGCGCACTCGAGCACCTTCGCGGTCGCCTGGTTCACGAACCGGGAGCCGACGCAGGCCGCGCTGCCGAAGCCGTAGGGCAGGTAACGGGCCTTGTGCCCCTCGGGCGGGGCGGCCCAGCGGCCTGGGCGGTACTCGGCGGGCTCGGCCCAGACGCCGGGGTCGCGGTGCAGGAGGTAGGTGCACAGGTACAGCCGGTCGCCCGGGGCCAGCGGGACGCCGCCCAGCTCGGTGGCCGCGGTGACCTTGCGGGACAGCAGCCAGGCGACGGGCCACAACCGCAGTGCCTCGCGGACGCGATGGGCGGCGGGCTCGGTCACCGGGGCGGGCCGCGAGGGCGCACCGGCTGGTGTCGGGCTCGCCGGTGGTGAGGTGGTTCCGGCGGGCTGCTGGGGCGGACCGGCGGGTGGTGGTGTGGTGCTCGCGGGCGGTGAGGTGGTTGCGGCGGGCTGCTGGGGCGGACCGGCGGGTGGTGGTGTGGTGCTCGCGGGCGGTGAGGTGATTTCGGCGGGCTGCTGGGGCGGACCGGCGGGTGGTGGTGTGGTGCTCGCGGGCGGTGAGGTGGTTGCGGCGGGCCGCCGGGGCATACCGGTCGGTGGCGGTGTCGGGCTCGCGGGCGGCATCGTCGGGCTCGCCGGTGGTGAGGTGGTTCCGGCCGGCCGCAGGGTCGTGCCCGCCGGCATGCCCGGCCGCCAGCCGCGGTCGAGCAGGACCGTCCAGGCGAACACCATGGCCGCGGCTCGGCAGACCGCTCCGACCAGGCCGTGCAGGGCCAGGGCCACGTCGTCGGCCGAGCCGAGTGCGGTGCGCAGTGCGTCGGGGAGGGGCTCGGCGCGGCCGGTGGCCCAGCGGTGCAGTGCCGCGTCGGCCCGGCTGTGCGCGAGCCGGCCGCGCAGCCGCCGCAGGGTTGTGCTCGTGCGGTCGAGCCCGTCGGATGCGGCGAGGGCCTCCTGCAGTGTCCGCCGGGCCCGCGCGGGCAGGCCGGGGAAGAGCTGTTCGCCGAAGAGCCGCAGGTAGCACGTCGAAAGCGCGCCCGGCCACGCCTCGCCGGCCTCGGCGGACCGCCGCAGTTCGGCGGTGATCCGCTCGGCCGG
>NZ_MUMI01000028.1 GCF_002155975.1 Amycolatopsis kentuckyensis | reverse complement strand
CTGTGCTGTTCGCGTCAGCCAGCCGGTCCGGCGGGCTGCGGTTCGGCCGGTGCCCGCTTCTTGAACACCTTGACCAGCCCGATCGCTCCGGCCAGCGCGAACACGCCGTAACAGGCGAGCAGCGCGGGCGGCGTGTCGCCGGTCAGGGCATCGCCGAGGACGACCACGGCGACCGTGCCGGGCACGCTCCCCAGCAGCGTACCGGCCAGGTACGGGGCGAGCCGCACCGAGGACACCCCGCAGAGGTAGCTGAACGGCGCGAACGGCACCACCGGGATCAGCCGCAGCGACGTGACGGCGAGGACGCCGCCGCCGGAAAGGCGGTCGTTGACGGTGCGGACGGCGGACCGGTGCAGGTGGCGGGTGACCAGGTCGCGGCCGAGCAGCCGGGCCAGCCCGAAGGAGAGCGCGGCCGCGATGGTGGTGGCGACCAGCCCGATCGCGATCCCGGCCGCGGTGCCGACGAGCAGGCCGGCGGCGAGGTTGAACACCGTCCGCGGGATGGGCGCCACGGTGAGCAGCGAGTACGCGACGAGCAGCACGAGCGGGGTGGCGGGTCCGGTGGTGGCGGCCCAGGCCCGCAGGTCGGCCGGACCGGGGATCGGCAGCAGCACCGCGGCCGCCGCGAAGGCGGCGAGCACGGCGAGCGCGACGATCAGCTTGGTGCGGCCGGACACCCGTTCGAGCCTACCGGCCGTCCGTCGGCGGGCTAGCGTGGCCGCATGCCCAAGAACGGTGACCCGGTCGAGTACGAGGTGGGCGGGCGCACGGTCCGCGTCACGAGCCCCGACAAGGTGTACTTCCCCCAGCGCGGCATCACGAAGCGGCAGGTCGTGGAGCACTACATCACGGTCGGCGGGCCGCTGCTGCGCGCGATCGGCGAGCGCCCGACGACGCTGAAGCGCTACGTCGACGGCGTCGAGGGCGACTGGTTCTACGCCAAACGCGTGCCGAAGGGCGCGCCGCCGTGGGTGTCGACCGCGCAGATCACGTTCCCGTCGGGCCGCAAGGCGGACGAGGTGTGCCCGGCCGAGCCGGCGGTGTTCGCGTGGGCGGCCAACCTGGGCACGTTCGACTTCCACCCGTGGCCGGTCCGCCGCGCCGACGTCGACCACCCGGACGAGCTCCGGATCGACGTCGACCCGCCGGACCGCGCCGGCTTCGCGGACGCGGTCGAGGTGGCCCTGGTGGTCCGCGAGGTCCTGGCGGACGCGGGCCTGACGGGCTGGCCGAAGACGTCGGGCGGCCGCGGGGTGCACGTGCTGGTCCGGATCAGGCCGGAGTGGGACTTCGTGGCGGTCCGCCACGCGGTGATCGCGCTGGGCCGCGAGGTCACCCGCCGGATCCCGGAGAAGGCGACGATCTCCTGGTGGAAGGAGGAGCGCGGCGGCCGGGTCTTCCTCGACTACAACCAGGCGGCCCGCGACCGGACGGTGGCGTCGAGCTGGTCGGTCCGCGGAACGCCGCGCGCGACGGTGTCGACGCCGCTGACGTGGGAGCTGCTGGGCGAGGTGGACGCGGACGACTTCGACGTCCTGACGATCCCGGCGTTCCTGGAGAAGTACGGAGACCTGCACGCGGCGATGGACGAGACACCGTTCGGCCTGGAGACGGCGCTGGAGTGGTACGAGCGGGACGTGCGTGACCACGGGCTGGGGGACCTGCCGTACCCGCCGGACTACCCGAAGATGCCGGGCGAGCCGAAGCGGGTCCAGCCGAGCAAGGCCCGCCCCGACTGACCCCTCACGGCTTCCGGCAGCTGACGGCGGTGACGGTTGCCTTGGGGACGACTTTGCCGTTCTTGGTGCTCATGCTGGTGCGATCGACGCGGTACGAGGTGCCGCCCTGGGCGTAGGCGGTCTCAATGAGCTCGCCGGACGCGTCGCCCGAGATGCTGTAGGTGATGTCGCACTCCCAGAGGAGGGTGCTCGCGCCGAGGAAATTGAGCTTCGGCTCGACGACCACGTTGCACCCGGCCGAACCGAAACACTGCTTGGACTGGACGGCCAGGTCGACCGAGTAGTCCTTCGCCGTGGGCTCGGGCAGGACCGGTTCCGTCGTGGTCGGAACGGCGAACGCGGGGATCGACGGGCTGGTGGTGGCGGGCGCGGCGGCGTCCCGCGACCGCGCGGCACCATCGGCGGAGATCCACGTGCCGCCGGGGCCGACGCAGGGGGCGTGCTGCGCCTTGTCCAGGCACGGGCCGGCGACGCTCTGGCCGTAGGCGAGCGCCAGCACGACGCCGGCCGCCAGGGCGGGCAGCACGGCCAGTGCACCCACCACCCACGGCCACTTCCTGCGCCGGGGCCGCGCGGCGACCGGCGGGAAGTACGGCGTCTGCGGGCCGGGTGAAGCCGGAACGGACATGACCACCTCCGTGACTGTGCTGCGGGGACAGACGCGGCGGCGGAGCCCGGTGTTACGGAGTGACACGGAAGAGACCGTTGTCCGGCACGAACTGTAATCACGACCACAGCCGTGGCGGTCGTCACCGAATCTCCCGATCGCCGGGAAATTGCTCTCGGCCGAATGCACCAACCGGAACGCCGAGTGATCACGCAAGCGCCCGCTGTCGCCTTTCGGGTCACAAATGTTGCACGGCCGTTCTCGATGTCACGATCTTGGTCTCCGACGGCGTAACGTGCGGTCCCGGATCGACGACTCCCCGGGGCCATCGGGGAGCGGGTTCGAGGAAGGAGGCCGTTCGTGGACGACCTGATCGCTTTCCTCGCGGCGCGGGTGGGCGCGCGGCAGGCGTTGATCATGCAGGCCGTCAACAAGGCGAAGGCCGGCGAGGCGATGAACCGCGGCGAGACGAAGGTCGCCGTGGAGCAGAAGATCCGCGGGCTGACCGATCTCGAGCTCGACGTGGTCAACCAGATGATCAACGAGATCGAGGCGACCCGGCGGATCCTGCTCGCCCACCGCACCACGGTGTCGGAGAAGGTGCCCGGTTTTCCGCTCTACGGCAGCGAATACTGGTGTGAGACCTGCCACGTGCCCGCCGACGAGGCCGGCTCCAACTGGTGCCTCACGCTGCGCCTGCTGGCCCTGCCCTACGCCGACCACCCGGAGTACAGCGAGCGCTGGCGGCCCTGACGGGAATCCCGCCGGACGCCCGGCGTTGCACTCGGGGTGACGCCGTTCTCCGTGCTCGACCGCTCGCCCGTGCGGCGGGACCGCGGGCCCGCGCAGGCGCTGCGGGACACCGTCGCCTTCGCCGCCGCCGTCGAACAGCTGGGCTACCACCGGTTCTGGGTGTCCGAGCACCACAGCGTGCCGGGTGTCGCCGGGTCCGCGCCGACCGTGCTCGCCGCCGCCGTCGCGAGCGCGACGAGCCGGATCCGCGTCGGTACCGGGGGTGTGATGCTGCCGAACCACCGGCCGCTGGTCGTGGCCGAGCAGTTCGGTGTGCTGGAAGCGCTTAACCCGGGCCGGATCGACCTGGGGCTCGGCCGGTCCGTCGGCTTCACCGGCGGCGTCCGATCGGCGCTGGGGCACGGCAAGGACGCCGCCGACGACTTCGGCGCGCAGGTCCGTGAACTGCTCGGGTTCTTCACCGGGGACCACGGCTATCCCGGCGTGCACGCCTACCCGGCCGAGGGGCTGCGCGTGCCGCCGTTCCTGCTGGCCACCGGGTCGGGTGCGGACCTCGCCGCGGAGCTCGGGCTGCCGCTGGTGATCGCCCCGGTGCGCGGCGAACCGGCCCTGGCCGAGGCCGTGACGCGCTACCGGGACGGGTTCCGGCCGTCCGAGTGGGCGCGCGAGCCGTACGTGGTCGTGTCGACGGCGATCGCGGTGGCGGACTCGGCGGCGGATGCCCGCCGCCTGCTCGTCTCGGAAGCCTGGGCGACGGTGTATTCGCGCTCCCACGGCGTCTTCCCGCCCCTGGACCCGCCCGGCGACATCCTCGCGGGGCCGATGACCGACCGCGAGCGAAGGCGGCTCGAGGAGACTGTGGACGGTCAGATCTCGGGGACGCCGGCCGAGGTGGAGGACCGGCTGGGGAGGCTGGTCGCGCTCACCGGCGCCGACGAAATACTCGCCACGACCGCCGCCTACGACCAATCCGCGCGCCTGGATTCTTTCGCCGCATTGGCCGAGCTGCGCTTGCGTGAAACTATTTCCTGAGCTCCGGTCATCCCGTCGGGAATTGTCCGCGAGGTATTCGGTTCACCCGAGCACCAGCGGCAGCCGCGCCGCCAGCTCGCCCAGCGCCGCGGTCTCCGCCTCCGTCGGGGCGCGCCGGCCGGTCGCCACCAGCAGGACGTCGGTGTCCGGCATCGACGCCGGGAACGAAGCCCCCGCGATCTTCTCCACCATCACCCGCGTCCGCGCCAGCCCCTCGGCAGGCGGCCCCGCCACCGACGGCACGTGCGCCACCAGATCCAGGTGGTGCAACGTCCACTCCAGCACGTACGCCGACAGGTAGTCACCCGCCGTCAGGACCATCTCCTGCGTCGACACCCGCTCTCCCGGGTCCACCAGGTCCGCCGCCCGGCCCGCCGCCGATCCCACGTCGTCCAGGTGGAACTTCAGCAGCGCCGGGTCCTCGTACGCCGCCGCCAGGCGGACGATCAGGGCCGACAGCGGGTCGTCCCCCGAAGGGAGCTCGCCGGACACCGCCCAGTACGTGATCGCGTCGTGCGTCAGCGCCGAGGACGCCGGGGTCGCGAGGGTGATCAGCACGTCCTGCGCGTCGATCACCAGGTGGCAGACCAGGTCCCGGACCAGCCAGCCGCGGCAGCCCGACGGCTTCGCGAACTCCGCATCGGGAACGGAAGCGACCGCGAGGCGCAACGCCGCCCACGTGCGCGAAAAGAGATCCACCCGCGGGAAGCTAGCAGGGTCACAGCCGCAGCTGCAGCTGAGTTAACAGGCGCTGCGCCGGGTCGTCGAAGTCCACCCCGGACACCTCCGCGGCACGCCGGACCCGGTACCGCACCGTGTTCGGGTGGATGTTGAGCACCCGGGCCGCCGCGCGGACGTCGCCGAACGCGTTCAGCCAGGCCAGGACCGCCGGCACGAGAATGCCGCCGTGCTCGGTGTCGTGCTCCACCAGCGCCGTCAGCCGCGGGTCGCGGATCCGCGGCTGCGTCCCGAGGAATGCCAGCACCTCCGAAAGCAGCACTTCGGCGCGGACGTCGGCCAGCGAGGCGACGTCCGCCGCCCAGCGCCCGCGCGTCATCGCCGCCAGGACGCGGTCCGCGTCGCCGCGGGATGCCGCCGCCTCCGAGAGCCGGGGCACCACGCCGCCGAGGGCCGCGCGGACCGGGACGTCCAGGTGACGGCGGGCCGTCGCCGCGATTTCGCGGGCCAGCGCCAGCACCGCCGCGTCGGAGTGCTCGGGCAGGTCCGGCAGCAGCGCGTAGACGCGGCCGCCGATCACGCTCACCAGCGCGCTGCGCCGGTAGGCCGCCGTGTGGACGGCGATCAGGTGCACCAGCTCGGCCCGCCGCAGCTGCCGGTTGTCCGAGCGCTCCAGGGAAAACGCCAGGACCTGCGCCGGCCGCGACGGGTCCGCGCCGATGTCGTCGGCGACGGACTCCGCGTCCAGCCGGCCTTCCAGCAGGCTGGCCAGCAGGTCCTCGCGCAGCCGCAGCTCCGGGCTCGGCAGCGTGCGCGCCCGGATCAGCTGCGGCGCCAGGGTGCGGCTCGCCCCGAGCAGCGCCGTCTCGGCCCGTTCGGTGAGCGGCTGGGCGCCCTCCTGGACCCAGATCGTGCCCAGCGGCTGCTTGCCGGCGTGGATGCCCGCCGCGATGCGGCGGCGGATGCCCAGCTCGGGCCGCTCGTCGATCCGGACGATCCCTTCCCCGGCGCGCAGCCGCTGGTAGACGCCCCATTCGCGCAACATGGCGAGGTAGCGCTCCGGGCCCTCGCGGCCGAGGATGGACAGCCGCCGCAGCTCGTCGACCTCGTCGCCCGCCCGCGAATACGCGAGCACGCGGTTCGCCGTGTCCTCGATGCTGACCAGGCCGCCAGTGAGCGTCGCGATCGTCTGGGCCAGCGAGAACAGGTCGCCGAGCACCTCGCCGCTGGCTGCCTCGCCGCCCGCGCGGGCCGCTTCGACGACGCCGCGGGCCAGCGATTCCACCTGCTCCCAGCGCGCCTCCGCGCCGACCGTGAGCAGCGCGACGCCCGCGTCGGCGGCGACGTCGGCGCCCGTCGCGCCCTTGACCGCCACCGCGGCCGCGCCGCCGCGCCCGGCCGCGCGGATGGCCGGGGCCGCCGCCCGGCCGCGCGCGCCGATCACCAGCACCAGGTCGCCGGGGGACGCTTCCAGCGGGTCCTCCGGGTCGAGGATCACGACGTCGGTGACGCCGACGCCGAGGCCGTGCGGCGCCACGACGACCTCGACGAGCGGCTCGCCGAGCGTGGCCAGGACGTGGCGCAGCGACGTCACGGCAGCCTTATCCGATCGGCCAAGATCATACGAGCGATTTTAGCTGATCGGACAAGCCGTCGGCGCGTGTCCGGAGTTACCGTTCGGGGCATCTGGACATAAAGCAGAGGAGCCGCCGTGGACGCCGTGACCCAGACCCCCGCCCCGAAGAACGAGCCGGTGCTCACCTACGCGCCGGGCAGCGCCGAGCGCGCCGAGCTCGAGGGTGCGCTGAAGCGGCTGGGCCAGGCGGAGCCGGTCGACCTGACCGTCACCATCGGCGGCGAGCAGCGCCCCGGCGGCGGCGAGAAGATCGACGTCGTCCAGCCGCACAACCACGCGCACGTGCTCGGCACCATCCACAGCGCGACGCAGCAGGACGCGACCGACGCCATCGCGGCGGCCGCGAAGGCCGCGCCGGAGTGGCGCGCGCTGTCCTACGACGACCGCGCCGCGATCCTGCTGCGCGCCGCCGACCTGCTCACCGGCAAGTGGCGCGCCACGCTCAACGCCGCCACCATGCTCGGCCAGTCCAAGACCGCGACCCAGGCCGAGATCGACTCCGCCTGCGAACTCGCCGACTTCTGGCGCTTCAACGTCGAGTTCGGCCGCCGGATCCTCGCCGAGCAGCCGATCAGCTCGCCGGGCGTGTGGAACCGGATGGAGCACCGGCCGCTGGAAGGCTTCGTCTACGCGATCACGCCGTTCAACTTCACCGCGATCGCCGGCAACCTGCCGACCGCGCCCGCGCTGATGGGCAACACCGTGCTGTGGAAGCCGTCGCCGACGCAGTCGTTCGCCGCGCACCTGACCATGCGGCTGCTCGAAGAGGCTGGGATGCCGCCGGGCGTGATCAACCTGCTGCCCGGCGACGGCAAGGCCGTCTCCGAGGTCGCCCTGACCCACCGCGACCTGGCCGGCATCCACTTCACCGGCTCGACCGCGACGTTCCAGCACCTGTGGGGCACGGTCGGCGCGAACATCGCGGGCTACCGCGGCTACCCGCGGCTGGTCGGCGAGACCGGCGGCAAGGACTTCATCGTCGCGCACCCGTCGGCCGACGTCGACGTCCTGCGCACCGCGATGGTCCGCGGCGCTTTCGAGTACCAGGGCCAGAAGTGCTCCGCCGCGTCGCGGGCGTACGTCCCGCGCAGCGTTTGGAACGAGCTGAAGGACGGCCTGGTCGCCGAGACCGAGGCGCTGTCCTACGGCGACGTCACCGACCTGTCGCACTTCGGCGGCGCGGTCATCGACCGGCGCGCGTTCACCAAGCATTCGGACCTGTTCGACCGCGTCAAGAACGACGCCTCGGTCGAGGTCCTCACCGGAGGCACCGCCGACGACAGCGTCGGGTACTTCGTGCAGCCGACCATCTTGGTCTCGGACAACCCGAAGCACGAGATCTTCTCGACCGAGTACTTCGGCCCGATCCTGTCGGTGCACGTCTACGAGGACGGCGACTTCGACGCCGTGCTCAAGCTGGTCGACGAAACGGCCGCGTACGCGCTGACCGGCGCGATCATCGCCAACGACCGCACCGCCGTCGCGAAGGCGTCCGAAGCGCTGAAGTTCTCGGCGGGCAACTTCTACGTCAACGACAAGCCGACCGGTGCCGTCGTCGGCCAGCAGCCGTTCGGCGGCGCGCGGGCCTCGGGCACCAACGACAAGGCCGGCTCGATCTTCAACTTGCTCCGCTGGACGAGCCCCCGCTCGGTCAAGGAGACCTTCGTGCCGCCGACCAGCGTGCGCTACCCGCACCAGGGCTGAGGAGGTTCGTCATGCTGCGTGCCCCGTTGCTCGCCGCCGCCCGCTCGAAGGGCATCCGGCGGCTCGTGGAGGCCGTGCCCGCCACGCGGTCCGTGGTGCGCCGGTTCGTGGCCGGGTCAGAGACGGCCGACGCCGTCCGCGTGGCCAGGGAACTGGCCGCGGACGGCCGCCGGATCACCCTCGACCACCTCGGTGAGGACACCACCGACGCCGCGCAGGCGGCGGCGACCGTGGCGGCCTACGAGGCCGTGCTGACCGCGCTGGCCGCGGAAGGGCTCGCCGAGGGCGCGGACGTCTCGGTGAAGCTGTCGGCGGTCGGGCAGTTCCTGCCGGCGGACGGCGAGGACGTCGCGCTGGAGAACGCGCGGAAGATCTGCGCGGCGGCCGAGGCGGTCGGTGCCACCGTGACGCTCGACATGGAGGACCACACCACCACGGACTCGACGCTCGGCATCCTGCGCGAGCTGCGCGGCGAGTACCCGTGGGTGGGCGCGGTGCTGCAGGCCTACCTGCGGCGCACCGAGCAGGACTGCCGCGAGCTGTCCGGGCCCGGGTCCCGCGTGCGGCTGTGCAAGGGCGCGTACGCCGAGCCGGAGTCGGTGGCGTTCGCGGAGAAGTCCGAGGTGGACAAGTCCTACGTCCGCTGCCTGCGCGTCCTGATGGCGGGCCGGGGCTACCCGATGGTGGCCTCGCACGACCCGCGGATGATCGAGATCGCCGCCGCGCTGGCCGAGGAGAACGGCCGCACGGACGACGACCACGAGTTCCAGATGCTCTACGGCATCCGCCCGGAGGAGCAGGCGCGGATCGCGGCGTCCGGGGCACGCATGCGCGTCTACGTGCCCTACGGCGACGAGTGGTACGGCTACTTCATGCGGCGGCTGGCCGAGCGCCCGGCGAACCTGGCGTTCTTCCTGCGCGGGCTCGCGACGCGGTCCTGAACACGACGAAGGCCGCCCCGCGGGGCGGCCTTCGTCGTGTGGTGGTGGTCAGGCCTGTTCGGCCTCGGCTTCGGCGGCCTTGCGCTTGACCTCGTCCATGTCGACCTCGCGGGCCTGCTTGATCAGGTCCTCGAGGGCGGCTTCGGGGAGCGCGCCGGGCTGGGCGTAGATCAGCGTCTTGTCCCGGATGATGGCCAGCGTCGGGATCGAGCGGACGTCGAAGGCGGCCGCGAGCTGCTGCTGCGCTTCGGTGTCGACGCTCGCGAACACGATGTCCTCGTGCTTCTCGGAGGCCTTCTCGTAGACCGGCGCGAATTGGCGGCACGGCCCGCACCAGCTCGCCCAGAAGTCGATCAGGACGAACTCGTTGTCGGTCAGCGTCTGGTCGAAGTTCTCGGCGGTCAGCTCAACGGTGCTCATGCCCTGGTCAACGACTCGAGCCCGGCGGGAATTCCCGGGGCCGCGGTAGCGTCTGACCGAGCGCACCCCGGAAGAGGAGGAACAGATGGCCGACGGCGAAATCCTGGGCCGGATCGACGAGCTGATCGCGGAGGAGCACGAGCTCCGGTCGCGCTCGGTCGGCGTGGGGCTGAGCGGCGGCGACAAGGACCGCCTCACCGCGGTCGAGCAGCAGCTCGACCAGTGCTGGGACCTGCTGCGGCAGCGGCGCGCGAAGGCGGAGTTCCACGAGAACCCGGACGAGGCCGCGGCCCGCCCGGTGTCCGAGGTCGAGTCCTACCGCCAGTAGGTCCGTGCGGCCGCTCCTCGCGGGCGGCCGCAAAAAATCTTCTCCGGCGATGTCGAAACGCCGGAACCGGCTCCGTCCCCGGGGTGAGAGCGGCCAGAATGGGCCGTCACCCACCGAGGGAGCACCACGATGGCGAAGTACCTGCTGCTGAAGCACTACCGCGGCGCGCCGGCCCCGGCGAACTGCGACACCACCATCGACCAGTGGACGCCGGAGGAGATCACCGCGCACATCCAGTACATGCAGGACTTCGGGGACAAGCTCGTCGCCACCGGCGAGTTCGTCGAGCACCAGGCGCTCGCCCCGGAGGGGACGTTCGTCCGCTACGACGGCGAGGGACGGCCGCCGGTCACCGACGGCCCGTTCCCCGAGACCAAGGACCTCATCGCCGGCTGGACGGTGATCGACGTCGACAGCTACGAGCGGGCCCTCGAACTGGCCGCGGAGCTGTCGGCCGCACCCGGCCCGAACGGGGAGCCGATCCACGAGTGGCTCGAGCTGCGCCCGTTCCTGGCCGCGCCGCCGACCATCACGGAATGACGGGGAGCACGATGGTTCTGCCACGGCTGGAGCACGTCGGCATCGTCGTCGGGGACCTCGAGGCGGCGAAGGCGTTCTTCGTCGAGCTCGGGCTCGAGGTGGAGGGGGAGATGACGGTCGACGGCCGGGCGGTCGACCGGATCGTCGGGCTGGACGGCGTCCGGTCGGACGTGGCGATGCTGCGGACGCCGGACGGCCACGGGAAGCTGGAGCTGATCCGGTACCGGACGCCGGCGGGACCGGGCGGCGACCCGCAGGCGCCGGCGAACGCGCCCGGTCTGCGGCACATCCTGTTCGAGGTGGCGGACATCGAGGGGGTCCTGGAGCGGCTGCGGCCGCACGGCGCCGAACTCGTCGGCGAGCTGGTGCGGTACGAGGAGAGCTTCAAGCTCTGCTACGTCCGCGGCCCGGAGGGGATCATCGTCGAGCTGGCCGAGCGGATCGGCTGAGCTCGTGGACGAAGCCCTGCTCCGGAGCCTCACCCCGGGTGTCCTGGCCGTCCTCGTCCGCCGCGGAGCGGAGTTCGCGGCGGCCGAGGACGCCGTCCAGGAGGCGCTGGTCGAGGCGTTGCGCGTCTGGCCGGCCGATCCGCCACGGGAACCGAAGGGCTGGCTGGTCACCGTGGCGTGGCGGAAGTTCCTCGACGCGACCCGGGCGGACGCCGCCCGCCGCAAGCGCGAGGACGTCGTCGACGCCGAGGTGGCGCCCGGGCCCGCGGCGGCCGTGGACGACACGCTCCAGCTGTATTTCCTGTGCGCGCACCCGTCGCTGACGCCGTCGTCGGCGGTCGCGCTCACGCTGCGGGCCGTCGGCGGGCTGACCACGCGGCAGATCGCGCGGGCGTACCTGGTGCCCGAGGCGACCATGGCGCAGCGCATCAGCCGCGCCAAGCGGACCGTGTCGGGGGTGCGGTTCGACCAGCCCGGCGACGTCGCGACCGTGTTGCGCGTGCTCTACCTGGTCTTCAACGAGGGCTACTCCGGCGACGTCGACCTCGCCGCCGAGGCCATCCGGCTCACCCGGCAGCTCGCGGCGGCGATCGACCACCCGGAGGTGGCGGGACTGCTCGCGCTGATGCTGCTGCACCACGCCCGGCGGGCCTCCCGGACGACGGACGGCGGCGCCCTGGTCCCGCTCGCCGAGCAGGACCGGACCCGCTGGGACACCGCGCTGATCACCGAAGGCGTGGCCATCCTGCAGCGGGCGCTGTCCCGCGACCGGCTGGGCGAGTTCCAGGCCCAGGCGGCCATCGCGGCCCTGCACGCCGACGCCCGGCACACGGAGGAGACCGACTGGGTGCAGATCGTCGAGTGGTACGACGAGCTGGTGCGCCTGACCGGCAGCCCCGTCGTGCGGCTCAACCGCGCGGTCGCCGTCGGCGAGGCGGACGGCCCGCGGGCCGGCCTGGCGGCGTTGGCGGAGGTGGATGCCGCGGTGCCCCGCCACACGGCGGTGTCGGCCTACCTCCACGAGCGCGACGGCGACCTCGAGACGGCGGCAAAGCTGTACGCCGACGCGGCGGCCAAGGCAGCCAGCCTCGCCGAAGTCGACCACCTCACCCGCCAAGCCGCCCGCCTCAACACCCGCAACTCGCGTGACTGAACCCGTAACTCGCGTGATTGAGCCCGGATCTCGCGTGATTGAAGCCGTATCTCGCGTGATTGAACCCCGATCTCGCGAGTTCCGGCTCTGATCACG
>NZ_MUMI01000279.1 GCF_002155975.1 Amycolatopsis kentuckyensis | reverse complement strand
CCATGGCCGCGGCGCCGCGGCCATGGTGATGTCGTGGGCCCGGATGTGGTCGGGGTGGCCGTAGCCGCCGAAAGCGTCGTAGGTGACGACGACCTGCGGCCGGACCTCGTCGATGAGCTCCGCCAGCTGCGCGGCCTGCTCGTCCGCGGATCCCCCGGTGAACGCCCTCGGGTGCGACGCCGACGGCGTGCCCGCCATGCCCGAATCGCGCCACCGGCCGAGCCCGCCCAGGTAGCGGTGCCGCGACACGCCCAGCGCGGCGCACGCGGCCGTCAGCTCGGTGACGCGGTAGCCGCCCAGCTGGTCGGCGGTGTGGGCGCGCAGCCCCTCCAGCTCCCCGAGGTCGGCCATGACCTCGCCTTCCTCACCCAGCGTGCAGGTCACCACCGTCACCTCGGCGCCTTCGGCGGCGTATCGTGCGATCGAGGCGCCGGTGGTGATGCTTTCGTCGTCGGGATGGGCGTGGACGAACAGCAGCCTTCGCGATACCGGGGAGATCACGGGTTGAGCGTAATTCCCGTGCTCCGACCTTCGTCGGGGACACCCTCGGTTATCCTCGCGCGAGTCGCGACCGCCGCGTCGTGACCGTCTGTACCCCCACGAAGGGCATCTGGTGAGCACTGAAGCAACTTCGGCGGACGTCGCCGGCGTGTCAGGATCGGTCCTGTCCATTTCCGACCTCAGCGTGTCGTTCCAGACCGAGGACGGCGTCGTGGACGCCGTCAAGGGCATCGGGTTCGACGTGCAGCCCGGCGAGATCGTCGCCGTGGTCGGGGAGTCCGGGTCCGGCAAGTCCGTCACGTCGATGTCGGTGCTGGGCCTGCTGCCCAAGACCAGCCGGATCGCCGGTGAGCTGCGCCTCGGCGAGCGCAACCTGGCGGATCTCAAAGAGAAGGACATGCAGAAGATCCGCGGCAACCAGGTCGCGATGATCTTCCAGGAGCCGATGACGGCGCTGAACCCGGTCTACACGGTCGGCTGGCAGCTGCGCGAGGCCCTGCGTTCGCACCTCGACATCGCCAAGGACGCCGCGGACAAGCGCGCGGTCGAGCTGCTCGACATGGTCGGCATCCCGAACCCCGAGCTGCGGTTCAAGCAGTACCCGCACCAGCTCTCGGGTGGTCTGCGCCAGCGCGTCGTCATCGCCATGGCGATCGCCTGCGACCCGAAGGTGATCATCGCCGACGAGCCGACCACGGCGCTCGACGTCACGGTCCAGGCGGAGATCCTCGGCCTGCTGCGCAAGCTGCGGGACACCCTGGACACGGCGATCGTGCTGATCACCCACGACATGGGCGTCGTCGCCGACATGGCCGACCGCGTCATCGTGATGTACCAGGGCGAGATCGTCGAAGAGGCGCCGGTGCGCGAGCTGTTCGCGGCGCCGAAGGAGGACTACACCCGGCGGCTGCTCGCCGCGGTGCCGGTGCTCGGCCAGCGCCCCGAGGGCCGCCGCCTGCTCGACGACGCGGGCATCGACGCCGACAGCACCGAGGCGGCCAAGATCGCCGAGGAGATCCGGCTGGCCGACGCCGAGCTGGAGGCCGTGATCGAGGAGACCGCCCCGGCCCTGGAGATCAAGAACCTGGTGCTCGAGTACCCGGGCCGCCGCGGCCAGGCCAAGAACCGCGCGGTGGACGACGTCTCGCTGACCATCGCCAAGGGCGAGATCGTCGGCCTGGTGGGCGAGTCGGGTTCGGGCAAGTCGACGGTCGGCCGTTGCGCGGTCGGCCTGCTGCGCGCGACCCAGGGCACGATCGCGATCGCGGGCAAGGACATCACGACGATGTCGGCCAAGGAGATCCGGCCGCTGCGCCGGTTCTTCTCGATCGTGTTCCAGGACCCGGCGTCGACGCTGGACCCGAAGATGACGATCGGCGAGTCGATCGCCGAGCCGATGGTGCTGCACAAGGTGCTCTCCGGCAAGGAGCTGTCGGCGCGGGTGCGCTCGCTGCTCGACAAGGTCGAGCTGGGCGGGCACTACATGAACCGCTACCCGCACGAGCTGTCCGGCGGCCAGCGCCAGCGCGTGGCGATCGCCCGCGCCCTGTCGCTCGACCCGGCGCTGCTCATCGCGGACGAGCCGACGTCGGCGCTGGACGTGTCGGTGCAGGCCCGCGTGCTGGACCTGTTCCTGGACCTGCAGCAGTCGCTGCAGTTCGCGTGCCTGTTCATCAGCCACGACCTGGCGGTCGTCGACCTGCTGGCCGACCGCGTCGCGGTGATGCAGCACGGCAAGCTCGTCGAGGTCGGCACGCGGGACCAGGTGCTGCACTCGCCGCAGCAGGAGTACACCAAGCGCCTGCTGTCGGCGGCGCCGGTGGCCGACCCGGTGCTGCAGGCCGAGCGCCGCGCGGCCTGGGAGGCCGGCAGGCTGGCCCCGGTGGCCGACTGACGGACGGACGTCGAAGGGCCCCACCCGGATGCCGGGTGGGGCCCTTCGCGTTGGCGGGGTGGTCAGCTCCCGGCGACGAGGGCGCGGAACGCCTCGAGGTCGCCGATGACCTCTTCGGCGCGGTCCCGCTGCCGGTACAGGCCGTAGTAGCGGGCACCGATCACGTCGGGGTCGGCGACCTCGTCGCCGGGAACGACACCGGACGCGATCGTCACCGTCGCGACGTGGATCCCCTGCGGTCGCAGTTCGGTGTGCAGGGTGTGCGCCCAGTTGCGCAGGCCCGCCATGGCCAGGCCCACGTTGGCCAGGAACGGCGCGGGGATCGTGGCGGACACGCCCGTGGTCAGCAGCAGCGTTCCCTCGCCGCGGGCCCGCATGCCCGGCAGCACCTGTCCCACGGCCGTCACCGCCCCCAGCACGTGCAGCTCGAACTGCTCGGTGGCGGACGCGACCGTGGTCTGCGCGGCGTGGGTGATCGCGCCGGTCGGGCTGGGGCTGTACTCCAGCACGTCGACCGGTCCCAGCGCCTGCCGGGCCGCGGTGAGGGCATCGGCCAAGGCGTCACGATCACGGATGTCGGCGGGAAACGCCGCGGCGGTCACCCCGAGTCCGGCCAGCGCCCCCACCAGGCCGTCGAGCGTGGCCTCGGTCCGGGCGATCAGCCCGACCCGGAAGCCCTGACGGCCGAACGCGCGGGCCACGCCCATCCCCAGACCCGGCCCGGCACCGACGACAACGAGGGTCTTCGCCACCCCAGCTCCCTTCCCACCATGGGTTACTCTTTGTTCGCAGCCCCATGATTTGTCACTACGGGATCGCCGGCAAGACGGCACATTCATGTCGGTGACGCACACGGAGGTAACCCTTGAAGGCAGCCGCCGACGGCCCCGAGGCGGAGGCCGAGGCGTGCCGGCAGGTGCTGCGGATCCTCGCCCTGATCGGTGACAAGTGGACGATCCTGGTCGTCGGGCAGCTTCGCGACCGGACCCTGCGCTTCGGCGAACTGCACCGCGCGGTGGCCGGCATCTCCCAGCGCATGCTCACCCTGACGCTGCGGCAACTCGAACGCGACGGCCTGCTCACCCGCCAGGTGCACCCCAGCGTGCCCCCACGCGTCGAGTACACCCTCACCCCGCTGGGCACCACGCTGCTGGACGCCGCCACGGCCCTCAGCGACTGGGCCGCCACCCACCGCCACGAGATCAACGAAAACCGGCACCGCTACGACAGCACCCGCCCGGCCGGGTGATCGAGCGGGGCCGTGGCGCCCGCGGGAGCGGTCAGCCGACGCGGATGCGGGGGTCCAGGATGCCGTACAGGAGGTCCGCGACCAGGTTCGCGATCACCACGCTCGCCGCGATCACCACCAGCCAGCCCATCAGCACCTGCGGGTCGTTCTTGTTGACCGCCTCGACCAGCAGCGTCCCCATGCCGTGCCAGTTGAACACCGTCTCGGTGATGATCGCGCCCGTCACCGTGGCGCCGAAGTTGACCGAAAACAGCGTCATCACCGGGATCAGGGCGTTGCGGAACGCGTGGCGCCAGATCACGCGGCTGTTCGAGACGCCCTTGGCGCGCGCTGTCCGCACGTAATCGGCGCCCAGGACCTCCAGCATCGACGCCCGCTGGAACCGGCTGTACGCGGCGAACGTGATGGCCATGATCGACAGCGTCGGCAGCAGGAACGCGCCGACGTACTTCGCGAGCGCGTCACCCACTCCGGTGGCCGAGAGGCTCTCCGGGCTCGTCGTGCGCAGCCACGGGTCGCCGAGGACGTCGGTCAGGCCCAGGTCGCGGACCCAGATGTTGGCGCGGATCGCGTAGCCCTTCAGCACGATCGCCACGCAGAAGATGGGCATCGAGAACATCAGGAAAGCCAGCGTCGTCGCGGCGTAGTCCCAGATCGAGTACTGCTTCACCGCGGCGAGGACGCCCACCAGGACGCCGAAGAACAGGGCCAGCACCGACGCCGTCAGCACCAGCTCCAGCGTCACCTTGAACGCGGCCATCACCTTCGGCTGGACCGGGGTGAACGCGTTGCCCTGCGCGATCGAGATGCCCCAGTCGCCGGTCAGGAAGTGGCCGAGCCAGCTGAAGTAGCGGGCGACCACACTCTGGTCCAGGCCCAGCTTGTGCTCGGTCTCGGCGATCGCCGAGGCGCTGATGCCCGGCTTGCTGCGGAGTTCGCCGAGCGGGTCGCCGGTGTTGGCGACCATGACGAAGCAGAGGAACGTGCCGATCAGCAGGACCGGGATGGAGATGGCCAGCCTGCGGAGCACGTAGAGCACGAGATTCATCCGAAACCCCCAGGTCCGGCGATCACCGCGGAAAACGGACGCGGGGGCGACCGGAACCGGTCACCCCCGCGTCGCGCGTTCAGGCCTTCATTCTCCGCTGGCGCGGGTCGAAGGCGTCGCGAAGACCGTCACCGATGAAGTTGATCGTCAGTGAAATCAGCACGAGCACGATGAACGGCCCGAAGAACAGCGCCGGCCGCGTCTGCAGCTGGGCGTAGTTCTCCAGGATGACGCGGCCGAGCGAAGTGTCCGGCAGCTGGACACCGAGGCCGATGAACGACAGCGCGGCTTCCGCCAGCACGGCCTGCGCGACCGCGAGGGTCGCGTTGACCGTGATGCTGCCGACCATGTTCGGCACCAGGTGCTTGAAGATGATCCGGAACGTCCCGGCGCCCGACGCGCGGGCCGCGTCGACGAACTCGCGCTGGGACAGCGACATCGCCTCGGCGCGGGTGATCCGGGCGATCTGCATCCAGCCGAACGCCGCCAGCACCAGTGCGACGATGTACCAGGAGCCGCCGCCGAACACCTTGGCGAGGATGGCCGCCGCGGCGATCTGCGGGATGATCAGGAACAGGTCCGTCACCCGGGAGATCGCCGAGTCGGAGAACCCGCGCAGGTAGCCGGCGATCGCGCCGAACACGACCCCGATCACGGTGGCCAGGATCGACACGGTGAGCGCGATGAGCAGCGAGTACTGCGTGCCGCGCAGCACCTGCGACACCATGTCCTTGCCGACCTGCGTCGTCCCGAGCGGGAAGTCGCCGCTGGGCTTGGCGAAGGACGGGAACGAGCTGTCCTCGTAGTTGTGCTTCCAGAAGATCGGCAGCAGGATGCTGAGCAGCACGATCAGGAGGAGCACGCCGGTCGAGGCCATCGCCAGCTTGTGGTGCAGGAACTTCCGCAGGACCAGCTTGCCCTGGCTGCGCGGCTCGGGCAGTGCCTCCGGCGGGAGCGTGCCTTCGGCGGCAGCGGTTTCGCTCGCGAGAAGAGAGTTCAAGTCAGCCAACGCGAATCCTCGGGTCCAGGATGCCGTACATCAGGTCGGCGATCAGGTTGGCGACGATGACACTGCTGGCGATCACGACGAGCCAACCCATCATCACCTGAGTGTCGTTCTTCGTGACGGCTTCCACCAGCAACGTGCCCATACCGTGCCAGTTGAACACGGTCTCGGTGATGATCGCGCCGGCGAGCACCGACCCGAAGTTGACCGAGAACAGCGTCGACACCGGGATCAGGGCGTTGCGGAACGCGTGCCGGAAGATGACCCGGCCGTTGCCGAGGCCCTTGGCGCGCGCGGTGCGCACGTAGTCCGAGTTCATCACCTCGAGCATCGAGGCGCGCTGGAACCGGCTGTACGCGGCGAAGCTGATCGCCATGATCGACAGGGTCGGCAGCAGGTACGCGCCGATGGTGCTGGTGATGAAGTCGCCGACACCGTCGGTCTTCAGCTGCTCCGGGCTGGTCGTGCGCAGCCACGGGTTGCCGAGGACGTCGGAGAGGCCGAGGTCGCGGACCCAGCCGTTGATCTCGATCGCGTACCGCTTCAGCACGATCGCGACGCAGAAGATCGGCATCGAGAAGAGCAGGAAGGCGAGGGTGGTCGCGAGGTAGTCGATGATCGAGTACTGCTTCACCGCGGCGAGCACGCCGACGATGATGCCGATGATCAGCGCGAGGATCTCGGCGCCGACGACCAGCTTGAGGGTGACGCCGAAGGCGGCCATCACCTTGGGCGCGACCGGCGCGAGGGCGTTGCCCTGGGCGATGGAGATGCCCCAGTTCCCGGTCAGGAAGTCACCGAGCCACGTGAAGTAACGGGGCACGATGCCCTGGTCGAGACCGAGCTTGGCGGCCGTGGCGGCCAGCGCTTCCTTGCTGATGGTCGGGTTCTGCCGCAGCTCGCCCAGCGGGTCACCGGTGCCGGCGACCATGACGAAACACAAGAAAGTCCCGACCAGGAGGACGGGAATCGATATCGCCAGACGGCGAAGGATGTAGATCACCAGGTTCAACGAACTGCTCCTCATCCGGGCCTGGTCGTCAGAAGTGCGCTGGACCGCTACCCGGTTGTCTACCGTAGTGGCGGTAACCCTACGGTCAACAGCTACTTCCGGTGGGTACCGGGGCCCGGCTCGTGGCCGGACCCCGGTACCTCCCAGGTCATCTGGAGCGAGGGGAAAGAAGAGGCGGGGCGAGCCCTACTTCTTCTGCTCCCACTCGCCGACGTTCCACAGAACACCGTCGTACGACTGCATGTAGACGCGGTCGATGCCCTTGAACGCCCACATGCTCGGCGTCTGGAACAGCGGCAGGGTCGCGTAGTCGTCGGCGATGGCCTTGTCGGCCTCCTGGTACTTCTGCAGCTTGACCTGCTCGTCGGTCGCCTTCACCGCAGCGTTGTACGCGTCGTCGATCTTCGAGTCGCAGAGGTTCTGGTAGTTCTGCTCGCCGCCCTTGTCCGGGCAGACGTAGATCGACTTCGACTCCGCCTTGAACGGCTGGGCCGACCAGCCGAACAGCGCGACGTCGTAGTCACCGGTCGAGACGCGGCCACCCTTGAGGAAGTTGGCGTCGGTCTCGTCCTTGACCTCGATGCCGGCCGCCTTGGCCTGCGAGATGATGATCTCGACGGTCTGGCTGCGGCGGGCGTTCTGGTTGTGCGTGATCTTGAACGAGGCACGCACGCCGTTCTTGGCGAAGATGCCGTCGGCGCCCTTGGTCCAGCCGGCGTCGGTCAGCGTCTTGGCCGCGGCTTCGGCACCCAGGCCGGCCTTGCTGCTGTACAGGTCGGTGTAGCCAGGCTCACCCTGGAAGAACACGACGCTGTTCAGCGGCTCCGCGTCCGCCTGGACCTCCTTGAGCAGCTTGTCCGTGATCTCCTTGCGGTTGACCGACTCCAGGAAGGCCTTGCGCAGGTCCTTGTCCTGGAACATCCGCTTGAAGTTCAGGTCGAGGTGCTCGTAGGTCAGCTGCGAGGCCGAACCGTAGGTCACGCCCTGCGCCGCGAGGCCCTTCATCGTCTGGGCCGCGGTGGCGTCCGGCTGGGTCGACGCCGCGACGTCGATCTCACCGTTCTGCAGCGCGGTCGCCATGGCCTTGGTGTCTTCCATGGCGCGGACGATGATCTTCGACGGGCCACCCTTGCCACCCGCCCACTGCGGGTTCTTCTCCAGGGTGACGGCCTTCTGGTTGGCGTCGAACGCGGTGATCTTGTACGGGCCCGACGACGGCATGATGTCCGCCTTGAAGCCCTTCCACTCGTTCGACCAGAAGTCACCGGCGGCCTTGATCTGGGCCGGGTCGCCGGTCGGGGCCAGCTTGGAGATGTCGGCGATGCCGGTCTTGGCCTCGAGGACGTGCGCGGGCATGATCGCCGGCGCGTTGAACAGGCCCTTGTAGTCCAGGTAGGGCTCGCTGTAGTCGGTGACGAAGGTCAGCGCGTCCTTGCAGGTGGCCTGCTTGATCAGCGAGTAACCGGTGGTCGACGCCGAGTTGAACGGGTTCTTGCCGTCCGGGCCCTTGGCCAGGCCGCTCTGCGACAGCCACGCCAGGTACATGTCCTTGCAGTCGTACGCCTGACCATCCGACCACTTGATGTTCGGCTTGATCTTGTACGTGACCTGCTGCGGCTCCTTCTGCGTGACGTCCCACGACTCGAAGACGTCGTTGTTCAGCAGGATCTTGTTGTTGCCGTCGAGCTTCAACGTACCGGAGAGCACCGCGGTCAACACGTAGTTGTTGTACGAGCTGTTGGTGTCCGGGGTCTGGTTGTTGTACCCCGAGTACCCGTCGTCGATACCGATCGTGACCGTGCCGTCGTACCCCGGGGTGTCCGCGAGCTTGAACAGGTCACCGGTCTCGGCCTTGCCGACAGCCATCGCCTTGACGTCGGTCGACGATCCGTTCTGATCGGTGTTGCCCGAACCCGAATCACCACCGCTGCAGGCGCTCAGCAACAGCGAAGCGCCGGCGACGAGCGACAAAGCGGAGACTGCTTTGGATCTCCTCATGAAGTGTGCCCTCCTAGCACTGAGCCCTTGAATATCGGGACAAGGGCCCACACCGCTCCGGTTTGGTTGGGCCGGAGCCTACGACACGCCAAGCGACACTCAACTGGCGCACTGCGGGTGCACGCTAGAAAGGAAAAGCACCGACAGTCACCAGTTCCGGGTCGATCGTGACCAAAGGGTGACTTCCAGTCGACATCCAGAAATACGACGGTTACCTCATGGATTCACAACGTCCCACTCGAAGGCGTTGGTAAAGATCACCCGGTAGTACTGAATGCGTAGCCAACCGATTACTTCGGGCCGCGAGTCCAGTTCACCGCCGACCCGAACGGGCCCACCATGGGGGGACCAGGCGTGACGCCCGAGATGCCCGATCCGATCGCCAGGGTGTCAGCCAATTGGAACAACGGAATCACCACGTTCTGGCGCCAAAGTTCAGGCTCAAGAGTGGTCAGCGCCTCGCTGATCTGGGTGGATCCGGACAGCGCCGCGTCGATCGACGGCTGCAGCGCCGGGTCGCAGAACCCGGCCGCGTTGCCCGGGACGACGGGCTTGGTCTTGTCCACGCCGGCGGCCGTCTGCTCCGGGCGGCAGCCGAAGGTCGACGCGAGCACCGACGCGGTGTCGCCGCCGACCGCCTGCGGGACGACGGCGATGTCGATCCCGACGTTGCCCGCCGAGTCGCCGGTCGGCTGCTGGACCCCGCCGACGACCGGCATCGCCAGCAGGCCGCTGAACAGGTCGCGCGGCGGCGGCGTGATCGCGTTGACCTCGATGCCCTGGGCGGCGAGCTGGTTGGCGAGCTCCTTGGCGATCGACGCGTACGGTTCCTGGGCGGCCGGCGAGGCGATGACCAGCGAGAGCGCCCGGCCGTTCTTGCGCC
>NZ_MUMI01000278.1 GCF_002155975.1 Amycolatopsis kentuckyensis | reverse complement strand
CGGCGGCATCGCCGAGGCCGACGAGCCGAGCCGGGTGGCGACCCGGATCGACCGGCTCGGCCGCTACTACCCCGACGTCCGGCCGGTGAGCCCGGCGGCGATCGCGGCCGGGGACCCGGCGGCGATGACGGCCGCGGGCGCGATCCTCGAACGCATCGTTCTCACGAACGACCTGCTCGGCGTGGGCTACCTCGAAGGCGGCGTCACGGCTTCGAGCGCCGTCGGCCGGGTGAACATCCGGAACGCCCAAGGCCGGCTGGTCGGCTACGGCACGGGCTCGCTCGTGTCGCCGGAACTGCTGCTGACCAACCACCACGTGCTGCCGGACGCCGAGGCCGCCGGGTTCAGCCTCATCGAGTTCGACTACCAGGACGGCATCGACGGCCTGCCCCGGCCGGTGCGGGCCTTCCCCCTCGACCCCGGGCGTTTCTTCGCCGCCGACCGGGCGCTCGATTTCGCGCTCGTCGCGGTGAAGGCGACCGCCGATGAGCTGCGGCCCTTCGGGTTCAACCGGCTGATCGGCAGCGAGGGCAAGGCCATCGTCGGTGACTTCGTCACCATCGTCCAGCACCCCGGCGGCGGAAAGAAACAGGTGGCGCTGCGGGAAAACCGGGTCGTCGACGTCCTCGACGAGTTCCTGCACTACGAAACCGACACCGAACCGGGGTCGTCCGGCTCACCGGTGTTCAACGACCAGTGGGAGATCGTGGCGCTGCACCACGCGAGCGTCCCGGCCGCGGGCCACGCGGAGTACGGCGGGTTCCTCAACGAGGGCATCCGGGTCAGCAAGCTGCTGAAGTTCCTGCGGGAGCAGCCCGTCACCCCGGCGCAGCAGGTGCTGCTCGACGGGCTGGCCACCCGTCCCGAGCGCGCCCTGCCGGCCGCCGCCGACGGCGCTTCGCCGGTGCTGGAGCTCGCGATGCCGTTCGACATCCGGCTGCGCGCCGAACCGGTGACGGGACGGATCGACCCCGACTACTCGAACCGGGCGGGGTACGACCCGGCCTTCCTGCCCGGGCACACCGTGCCGCTGCCCGGCCTGTCCGACGCGCTCGCCGGACTGGCGGCGGTCAACCGGCAGGCCACCGGCGAGCCGCGGTACGTCCTGCCGTACCACCACTTCAGCGTCGTCATGCACCGGGAACGGCGCCTGGCGATGTTCACCGCGGTCAACATCGACGGGCGCACGAGCCGGTCCCTGCGGCGCGAAGCCGACCACTGGTCGCTCGACCCGCGCGTGGCCGTGACCGAGCAGATCGGCGAGGAGCTCTACCGGGCCAACGCCCTGGATCGCGGGCACCTGGTCCGCCGGCTCGACCCGGCGTGGGGCGCCACCGAGCCGATCGCGCAGCTCGGCAACGACGACACGTTCCACTTCACGAACTGCTCGCCGCAGCACCAGGACTTCAACCAGAACAAGACGACGTGGGCCGGGCTCGAGGACTACGTCCTGAACAACGCCGACAACTTCGACCTGAAGGTCAGCGTGGTGACCGGCCCGGTGCTGGCCGCGGACGACGACCAGTACCGCGGGGTGCAGCTGCCGCGTCAGTTCTGGAAGGTCGTCGCGATGGTGAAGACCGACGGCACGCTGTCGGCGACGGCGTACCTGCTGAGCCAGGAGGAACTCATCCACGGCCTGGAGGCGGCGACGGGGTTCGACTACGGCGCCTACCGCACGTACCAGGTGCCGGTCCGCCGGATCGCCGCGCTGACCGGCCTGTCCTTCGGCGACCTCGAAGC
This sequence comes from Amycolatopsis kentuckyensis, assembly GCF_002155975.1. Lineage (GTDB taxonomy): Bacteria > Actinomycetota > Actinomycetes > Mycobacteriales > Pseudonocardiaceae > Amycolatopsis > Amycolatopsis kentuckyensis. The sequence continues at coordinate 28,592 of NZ_MUMI01000278.1, read as the reverse complement.
CGCCGACCCGCTCGCCGGCCTGGAGTCCACGAGCCAGGCCCAGGAGATCCGGAGCGCGGCGGACCTGGTGCTCTGACGCCGCTCCGCGCTAGGTCGTCCGTCCACTGAGGACTTCGAAGGCGTGGCGGCGGTGCTCGGCGAACAGCGCGAGGGCCGTCTCGCGGTCGCGGGCACGCAGGGCCGCCACGAGCTCGCGGTGTTCCGCCGGGATGCCCGTGAGGTAGCCGTCGGTGGCGACACCGATCCGGGTCAGCAGGAACAGGTGCACCTGCGAGCGGATCGCCTGCCAGGCCTCGCGCAGCCGGCGGTGCCCGGCGGCCGCGTAGACCGCGTCGTGGAACTCGAGGTCGCACCGGACCATCTCGTGCTCGTCGAGCGCGCGTTCCATCCGCCGCACCACGGCGTCGATCGCGGCGAGGGCCTCCTCACCGGCGCGCGCGAGGACCAGCTCGACGGCCAGCTGCTCGAGGGCCGCCCGCAGGCTGTCCAGCTCGGTGACGTCCTCGCCGGTCAGGGCGGTCACCGTGGCCCCGCGGTGCCACTCGCTGCGCACGAGACCTTCCCGCTCCAGTTTGAGCAGCGCCTCCCGGACCGGACCGCGGCTGACGCCCAGCGCTTCCGCCAGCTCCACTTCGCGCAGCTGGCTGCCGGGGGCGTAGACGCCGTCGAAGACCGCGTCGCGGATCCGGTCGGCGACCTCGTCGGCCAGCCCGCGGCGCCGCGCGGGAACCAGCGAACCATTCATGTCGCAATGTTAACATCCAGACAAGATCCTCGGTGAAAGGAGTCCCATGACCCCGTCCATCCCCCGTTTCCACCTGGCGATGCCGGTGGACGACCTGGCCGCCGCCCGGCGGTTCTACGGCGAAGTCCTCGGCCTCGAGCAGGGCCGCAGCGCCGACACCTGGGTCGACTGGAACCTGCACGGCCACCAGTTCGTCACGCACCTGGCCCCGGCCGGCCCGGAGCGCGTCCACAACCCGGTCGACGGCCACGACGTGCCGGTGCCGCACTTCGGCCTGGTCCTCACCGTCGAGCGGTTCCAGGCCCTCGCCGACCGGTTGCGCGCGGCGGGCACGAAGTTCGTGATCGAGCCCTACGTCCGCTTCGAGGGCCAGCCCGGCGAGCAGTGGACGATGTTCCTGCTCGACCCGGCCGGCAACGCCCTGGAGTTCAAGGCCTTCGCCGACGACGCCCAGGTGTTCGCGGTCTGAGGTGCCACCGGCCAAGCAGGTGGTCCGCCACCTCGCCCGGGGCCACGTCGTCGTCGAAGTAGCCGGCCTCGTCCTCGAAGGCCAGCGTCTCCAGCCCGGCGGCGGCCATCGCGTCGAGGGTGACGCCGCCGAGCGAGAACGAGATCCACCAGTTCCAGTCGATGCCGGGCCCGGGTTCGGCCACCGGCTCGATCTCGACGACGAGCGTCCCGGCGGGCACCCCGGCGCGGGTCAGCGCCTCGGTCCACTCGTCACGGAACCGGGTGAGGACCAGCCGCTCCCGGTGCCACCTCCCGCCGTCCACCCCGTCCGTCCCCCTCGAAATCCGGTCGATCGCCGGACGAGCTTAACCACCCGATCGGGCCGACCGGTCCGCTTTTCCCCGCACCCGGGGTACCCGGGGATCATGGAACCAGCCGACGACGAGCCGGACGCCGTGCTGCTCGCCGCCCTGCGGACCGGGGATCTCGATGCGGCCGGGCGCCTGTTCCGCCGGCACGCCGAGCCGTTGCGGCGGACCGCCGGGGCCTGGGCGCGGCAGCCCGCCGAGCGGGACGATCTCGTGGCCGAGACGTTCACCCGGGTGCTGGCGATCGTGCGGGCCGGCGGCGGGCCGCACGGGGACCTGCGGCCCTACCTGGTCGTGACCCTGCGCAATCTGGTGGCCCGGTGGAGCCGGCAGCGCAGCCGGGTGGAGCTGCGGGCAACCGTTCCCGAGCTCCGGGTTCGAGCGGGGGCCGACGAACTCGCCCTGCACCGGTCGAACGCCCGGCTCGTGTGGTCGGCCTACTGCACGCTGCCCGGCCGGTGGCGGACGGTGCTGTGGCGGACCGAGGCCGAGGGCCGCACCCCGATGGAGGTGGCGCCCTTGCTCGGGCTGTCGCCGAACAGCGTCGCGGCGCTGGCGATGCGGGCGCGGGAAGGACTGCGGCAGGCCTACCTGCAGGTCCAGGTGCCCGAGCCGGACGAGCCGGGCTGCCGCGAACCCCGGCGCCGGATGGGTGCCTGGGTCCGCGGTGCGCTGCCGCCGCGCCGGGCGAGCGTCGTGGCCGAGCACGTCGCCGGCTGCCCGTCCTGCCGGCTGGTCGTCCGCGGCCTCGACGAGGCGAACCGCGAGCTGCCCGGCGCGGCCGCCCGGCTCACCGGCTGATCGCCGGGCCGCCGAAGAGCAGGGCGGTCCCGTGAGCCCGCTTGAAGAACAGGTGGGCGTCGTGCTCCCAGGTGATCGCGATGCCGCCGTGGAGCTGGATCATCTCCGCCGCGGCGTGGGCGAACGCCTCGCCGCACACGACCTTCGCGGTCGCGACGGCCTCGGCGTCACCGTCCACCAGGGCCGCGTACAGCGCCGAGCGAGCCGCTTCGACGTGGACGTGCACGTCGGCCATCCGGTGCTTCAGCGCCTGGAACGACCCGATCGGGCGGCCGAACTGGCGGCGTTGCTTCGTGTACTCGACCGTCAGCTCCAACGCCCGTGCGGCCGCACCGACCTGCTCGGCGGCGACGGCGACCGTCGCCGTGTCACGCAGGTGCCGCAGCTGTTCGGTGAACCCGCCGACGTCGAGACGGCGTGCCTTCGCCGAAGCGCACTCGACGACGGCGAGCCGCCGGCCCGGGTCCAGGCTCGTCACGCGCGAGCGGCGGACCCCGTCGAGCGGCAGCTCGAACAGACCGGCCCCGTCGTCCGTGCGGGCCACCGCGAGCAGGACGTCGGCGAGGTCGCCGTCCAGGACGTAGTGGGCGCGGCCGTCGAGCCCCGCGTCCGACGCGCTCAGGGCCGGCGTCCACCGGCCGTCCGCGCCGGACCAGGCCAGCGCCGCCAGGGTGGTGCCCGCGGCGATGCCCGGCAGCAGCCGCTCGCAGGCTTCGTCGTTCCCGGTGCGCAGCAGCGCTTCGCCGCACAGCACCGCCGAGCCCAGCATCGGTGCGGGCGTGAGCGTCCGGCCGAGTTCCGCCAGCACGACGCACGCCTCGGCGAGCCCGGCGCCCGCGCCGCCGTAGTGCTCCGGGATCGCCAGGGCGGCGACGCCGATCTGCTCGCAGAGCGTCGACCACAGCTTGTCGTCGTAGCCCAGCGGCGAGTCCATCGCGGCCCGGACCGCCTCCGGTCCCGACCGGCGGGTCAGCAGGGCCCGGACGGCGTCCCGCAGCGCCCGGGCTTCCTCGGTCTCCAGCGGATCGGTCATCGCAGGACCCGCGCCCGGTGGAACGACCCGGTCCCCCAGGCCCCGGCGAGGGCCCGGACCTTCGTCAGCCGGAGGCCGAGGTCGTGCTCGGCGGTGTAGCCGATGGCGCCGTGCACCTGCAGGGCGGTCCGCGCGGCGAGGTGAGCCGCGTCCCCGGCCAGCACCTTCGCCGCCGAGACGTCACGGGCGAAGGTCTCCCCCGCCACGGCGGCGCCGTGGAGCAGCGGCCGGGCCAGTTCGAGCCGGGTGGCGACGTCGGCGAGGAGGTGCTTGATCGCCTGGTACTCGCCGATCGCCCGGCCGTACTGCTTGCGTTGTTTCGCGTACGCCACCGACGTGTCGAGGAGCCACTGCCCCGCCCCCAGCAGCTGGGCGGCCACGGCCAGGACACCGCGGTCGAACGCGACGCCGCTCGGCGGCCCGGCCGCGGCCGGGATCCGGAACAACCGCCGCGGCGGATCGATCGAACGAACGGGCTCGCTCCCGGCTCCGGTGAGCTGCGCACCGGTGAGGTCGAGGACGACACCCGCGATGTCGGCGTCGAGGGCCAGGGGGACCTCCGGTGGCGCGACGACGGTGGCCACGAGGTCGCCCTCGGCGAGCGAGGTGAGCCGGTGCCCGGTCAGCAACGCCGGCGCGACCGCGGCCGACTCGACGACCGGTCCCGGGACGGCGTGGTAGCCGAGCGCTTCGCAGGCGACCACGAGGTCGACCGTCCCGGCGCCGAGACCGCCGTGGTCCTCGTCGACCAGCAGCGCGAAGACACCGACGTCGGCGAGCGCGCGCCAGAGCTTGAGGCCGCGGTCGTGCTCCCCCGCGGCCCAGGCCCGGACGGCGGCCGCGGTGTCGGCCCCGCCGAGCAGCTCGTGCAGCGTCGCGGCGAACTGCCGTTGCTCGGGCGAGAGCCGGAACCTCATCGGCGGGCCTCCCTCGGGAGCTTCAGCAGCCGTTCGGCGATCGTGTTGCGCTGGATCTGGTCGGTGCCGCCGTAGATCGGCCCGGCGAGGGAGAACAGGTAGCCGTTCACCCAGGCCTCGTCGGTTTCCGCGGCCGGGCCGAGCACGTCCAGCGCCGTCTCGTGCAGCTCCACGTCCAAGTGCGACCAGAACAGCTTGTTCACGCTCGACTCCGGACCCAGCTCTCCCCCGTCCTGCAGGCGGCTCACCGTGCCGAACGTGTAGAGCTGGTAGGCCCGCGCCCCGATCCACGCATCCGCCACCCGGTCCCGTGTGGACAGTGGCTCGCCGTGCTCCCGCCAGAGCTCCACCAGCCGATCGGCCGCGGCCAGGAACCGGCCCGGGCTGCGCAGCGAGAGGCCGCGCTCGTTGTTCGCGGTGGTCATCGCGACCCGCCAGCCCTGCCCGACCTCGCCGATCACGTCCGCATCCGGCACGAACACCTCGTCGAGGAAGATCTCCGCGAAGCCGGGTTCGCCGTCCAGCTGCGGGATCGGCCGCACGGTCACGCCCTCGGCCCGCAAGTCGACCATGAAGTAGGTGAGGCCGTGGTGGCGCCGGCCTTCCGGGTCGGTCCGGAACAGCCCGAACGCCCGATCCGCGAACGTGGCCCGCGAACTCCAGGTCTTCTGGCCCGACAGCAGCCAGCCACCCCCGGTACGCACCGCCGTGCTCCGCAACGCGGCGATGTCGCTGCCCGCCTCCGGCTCCGACCACGCCTGCGCCCACACCTGCTCCCCGGTCGCCATCGGCGGCAGGATGCGGTCACGCTGCTCCTGCGTGCCGTGCGCGAACAACGTCGGGCCCAGCATGAAGATGCCGTTCTGCGACACCCGGCCCGGCGCCCCCGAGGCGTAGTACTCCTCCTCGAACAACAACCACTGCAGCATCGACGCGTCCCGGCCGTGGTACTCGGCCGGCCACGACACCACCGACCACCGCGCCTCGGCCAGCTCGGCCTCCCACTCCCGGTGGGCTCGGAAGCCTTCGGCGGTGTCCATCGACGGCAGCGACCGGACGTGCGAGGCGAGCCACTCGCGGGCCTCGTCGCGGAAGGCGGCGGAGGCTTCGTCGATGTCGAGGTCCATCACGCCCCCTTGTTCGCGTCACGCATCGACCGCGCCGACTGCCCACCGAGCGAGTCCTCCGAGGTCTCGGCGTTGTGGGCGTGCGCCAGGTGATGCAGCCCGAAGACGGAGTCCATGCCCGACCGCAGGCCCATCAGGTCCTCGGCCTGGTTGACCGCCTTCTTCGCCAGCGCCAGCCCGAACTGCGGCATCGCACTGATCTTTTCCGCGAGTTCCAGCGTGCGCTCCTCCAGCTCCGCACGCGGCACGATCCGGGTGACCATCCCCCATTCCTTGGCCTGCTGGACCGTGAAGCGTTCGCCGGTGAAGAGCACTTCCTTGGCCGCGCGAGGCCCGAGCACCCAGGGGTGGGCGAAGTACTCCACACCGGGAATCCCCATGCGCACCACCGGGTCGGCGAAGAAGGCGTCATCCGAAGCGACGATGAGATCGCACACCCACGCCAGCATCAGGCCACCCGCGATGCAAGCGCCCTGGATGCTCGCGATCATGGGCTTCGGGATCTCCCGCCACCGGCGGCACATCCCCAGGTACACCTCGGACTCACGCGCGAACCGCTGGTCGCCTCCGACGCGATCGGTGTGGTCCCACCACAGCACCGCCCGCCGGTCGAAGGGGACGTCCACATCGCGCCCGGGCGTACCGATGTCGTGCCCCGCCGAGAAGTGCTTCCCCGCCCCCGCCAGGACGATCACCTTGACCTCGGGATCGTTCACCGCGTCGGTGAAGGCGTCGTCGAGCGCGTAGGTCATGGCCGAGTTCTGGGCGTTGCGGTACTCCGGCCGGTTCATCGTCACCACCGCGACCGGCCCCCGCCGCTCGGACCGGACCACCGATTCACTCATGCGTTCTCCTCGGTCAGCAGCCGCTTCAGCACCTTGCCGGAAGCGTTGCGGGGCAGCGCGTCCACGAACTCGACGAACTTCGGGTTCTTGTAGTTGGCCAGCCGATCGCGGCAGAAGGCGAGGACCGCCTCCTCGGTCAGCCCGGATCCGACGACGAACGCCTTGCCGACCTCGCCCATCCGTTCGTCCGGGACACCGACCACGGCGACGTCGCGGACCCCGGCCAGCTCGGTCAGGGCGCTCTCGACCTCCGCCGGGTAGACGTTGAAGCCGCCGCAGATGTACATGTCCTTGAGCCGGCCGGTGATGGTGAGGTTGCCGGCGGCGTCGAGCTCGCCGACGTCACCGGTGTGCAGCCAGCCCTCCGCGTCGATCGCCCCGGCTGTCGCCTCGGGGTCGTCGAGGTAGCCGAGCATCACGTTCGGCCCGCGCAGCACGATCTCGCCCGGCGAACCGTGGATCGCGACCTCGAAACCCGCGGTCGCCCGGCCCGACGTGCTCGCGACGAGTTCCGGCGGGTCGCCGGGGCGGCACATCGTCACCATGACGGCTTCGGTCAGGCCGTAGGCGGTCAGGACCGTCTCGAAGCCCAGCTCGGACCCCATCCGCCGGACCAGCGAAGCGGGCACGCTGGCCGCTCCGGTGACCGCCAGCCGCAGCGACGACAGGTCGCCCTTGCGCGGCTCGTGCAGCAGCGACTGGAAGACCGTCGGCGCTCCCGGCAGGACGGAGATCCGCTCCCGCTCGATCACCTTGAGCGCCTCGCGGACGTCGAAGACCGCCTGCGGGACGATCGTCGCGCCGGTCAGCAGGCCCACCACGATGCCGGCCTTGTAGCCGAAGCTGTGGAAGAACGGGTTGATCACCAGGTACCGGTCGTCCGCGGTGACCTGGCCGCAGTCCGCCCACGCCGCGGCGACCTCGACCGTCTGGCGGTGCGCCGAGAGCACGCCCTTGGAGCGTCCGCTGGTGCCGGAGGTGAAGAGGATGTCGCTGACGTCGTCCGGGCCGACGGCGTCCGCCCGCGCCTCGGCTTCGGCCGGCGGGACCCGCCCGGCCAAGGCCAGGAACTCGGCCCAGCCCAGCGTGCCCTCGACCGGCCGGTGCGGCTCGTGCAGCGGGACCCGGACGACCGTGGCGAGGTCCGGCAGCTCGACGCCGGTTTCCCGGATCGCGGCGTGGCGGTCGGTGCCGAGGAAGTCGGCGGCCACGACGAGCGCCCTGGCCCGGCCGCGGACGAGCAGGTCCACCGTCTCGGTGGCGGTGAAGCGGGTGTTGACCGGGATCAGGGTGGCGCCCGCGTAGAGCGCGCCCAGCGCCGCCGAGACCCAGTGGTGGGTGTTGGGCAGGGCGATCGCGACCCGGTCGCCCGGCTGGACGCCGCACGCGGCGAACGCCCGCGCGACGGTTTGAACACGTTCCAGAAGCTGGTCGTAGCCGAGCCGCACCGAGCCGTCGACCAGTGCCTCCGCGGACCCGAACTTCGCGGCCGCATCGCGGACGACGGCCGGGATCGTGGTCTGTCCCACCACAGCCTCCTCTGGACCGACAAAGTAGAACGTGTTCTCATTACCCTAGGTGCCGGACCGGCCCGGCAGCAAGGAGGCGTGCGTGGAACCGTCGCGATTCCGCCGCGAGGTCGCGGACTGGCTCGCCGGCAACCTGACCGGCGAGTTCGCCCGGCTGCGCGGTCTCGGCGGGCCGGGGCGGGAGCACGAGGAGTTCGACCTGCGCCTGGCGTGGGAACGCCACCTGGCCGCGGCGGGCTGGACGTGCGTCGGCTGGCCGGTCGAGCACGGCGGCCGCGGGCTCTCCCTGGAAGATCAGGTTGCGTTCCACGAGGAATACGCCGCGTCCGGCGCCCCGGCCCGGGTCAACCACATCGGTGAGCAGCTGCTCGGCCCCACCCTGATCGCCTTCGGCACCCCGGAGCAGCAACAACGGTTCCTGCCGAAGATCGTCGCGGTCGAGGAACTGTGGTGCCAGGGCTACTCCGAACCCGGCGCCGGCTCCGACCTCGCCGCCGTCTCCACCACCGCGGTCCTGCGCGACGGCGAGTGGGTGATCAACGGCCAGAAGATCTGGACGTCCCTCGCCCACGTGGCCGACTGGTGTTTCGTGGTCGGCCGCACCGAGCCCGGTTCGCAGCGCCACCACGGCCTCTCCTACCTCCTGGTTCCGCTGCACCAGGACGGCGTCACCATCCGGCCGATCCAGCAGCTCACCGGCACCTCCGAGTTCAACGAAGTCTTCTTCGACGACGCCCGCACGCCCGCCGACCACCTCGTCGGCGAACCCGGCGAGGGCTGGAAGATCGCCATGGCCACCCTCGGCTTCGAACGCGGCGTCTCCACCCTCGGCCAGCAGATCGGCTTCCGCCGCGAACTCGACGACATCACCGCCGAAGCGAAACGCCTCGGCACCTACGACGACCCACTGCTGCAGGCCGACCTCACCCGCGCCCGGATCGGCTTGCGCGTCCTGCGCGCCCACGCGTTGCGGACATTGGGTCAAGCCGCGGGCCCGGAGGTCGCCGTGGGCAAGCTCCTGTGGGCGCAGTGGCACCGTGGACTGGGCGAGCTGGCGGTGCGGGCCCGGGGTGCGCGGTCGATGGTCGCCGACGGCCCCGAACTCGACGAATGGCAGCGGCTGTTCCTGTTCACCCGCGCCGACACCATCTACGGCGGCTCCGACGAAATCGAACGCAACATCATCGCCGAGCGCGTCCTCGGCCTACCCCGGGAGGCCCGCCCGTGATCCCCCAGTACCCACCCGGCCACGACCTGCTGCGGGGGAAGATCGTGGTGGTCACCGCGGCCGCGGGCACCGGGATCGGCTCCGCCGTCGCGAAACGCTGCCTCGAAGAAGGCGCCAGCGTGGTCATCAGCGACTGGCACGAACGCCGCCTCGCCGAAAAGGCGGCCGAGCTGTCCGAACTGGGCAAGGTCCACGCCGTCACCTGCGACGTCACGCGCGAAGACCACGTCCAGGCCCTGATCGACGGCGCCGTGGACCACTTCGGCCGCCTGGACGTGATGATCAACAACGCCGGTCTCGGTGGCACCAAGTCGGTGCTGGAGATGACCGACGAGGAGTGGTCGAAGGTCCTGGACATCACCCTCACCGGCACCTTCCGCTGCACCCGCGCCGCGCTCAAGCAGTTCGTCGCCCAAGGCGGCGGTGGTTCCATCGTCAACAACGCGTCGGTCATCGGCTGGCGCGCCCAGGCCGGCCAAGCGCACTACGCCGCCGCCAAAGCCGGGGTCATGGCCCTGACCCGCTGCTCGGCCCTCGACGCGGCCGAACACGGAGTCCGGATCAACGCCGTCGCCCCGAGCCTGGCGATGCACCCGTTCCTCGCCAAGGTCACCAGCGACGAGCTCCTGGCCGACCTGACCAAGCAGGAAGCCTTCGGCCGCGCCGCCGAACCCTGGGAAGTCGCCAACGTCATGGTCTTCCTCGCCAGCGACTACGCGAGCTACCTGACCGGCGAAGTCGTCTCCGTCAGCAGCCAGCACCCTTAGGAGCACCCGTGCCCGAAGCCTTCCTCCTCGACGCGGTCCGCACCCCCGTCGGACGGCGCGGCGGCGCCCTGTCCGGGTGGCACTCGGCCGACCTCGGCGCGCACGTCATCAAGGCCGTCGTCGAGCGCACCGGCGTCGACCCGGAGCTGGTCGACGACGTCATCCTCGGCTGCACCGACACCCTCGGCCCGCAGTCCGGCAACATCGCGCGGACCGCGTGGCTCGCCGCCGGCTTCCCCGACCACGTGCCCGGCGTGACCGTCGACCGGCAGTGCGGGTCGAGCCAGCAGGCCGTGCACTTCGCCGCCCAGGCGGTCATGTCGGGGACCCAGGACCTGGTGCTGGCCGGCGGGGTGCAGAACATGAGCCGCATCCCGATCAGCGCGGCGATGCTGGCCGGGCGCGAGTACGGCTTCGACGACCCGTTCTCCGGCTCGAAGGGCTGGCAGGAGCGCTACGGCAGTGCCGAGGTGTCGCAGTTCCGCAGCGCCGACATGATCGCCGAGCACTGGGACATCAGCCGCGCGGACATGGAGGAGTACGCGCTGCGCAGCCACCAGCGGGCCCTGGCCGCCATCGACGAAGGCCGGTTCGACGCGGAAACCGTGCCGGTGGAGGAGTTCCGGCACGACGAGGGCCCGCGCCGCGACACCACGCTCGACCGCATGCGCGGCCTGAAGCCGCTGAGCGAGGGCTCGCGGCTGACGGCCGCGGTGGCCAGCCAGATCTCCGACGGCGCGAGCGCGGCGCTGGTGGCGTCGGAGGCGTTCGTGAAGGAGCACGGCCTGACGCCGCGGGCCCGCATCCACCACCTGTCGGTGCGTGCGGCGGACCCGGTGTGGATGCTCACCGGCCCGATCCCGGCCACGGCGCAGGCGCTGCGCAAGAGCGGGCTGACCGTCGAGGACATCGACCTGTTCGAGGTCAACGAGGCGTTCGCCAGTGTCGTCCTGGCGTGGCTGGACGAGACCGGCGCGGACCCCGACCGGGTCAACGTGAACGGGGGCGGGATCGCCCTCGGTCACCCGATCGGGGCCACCGGCACCAAACTCCTCGCCACGCTCCTGCACGAACTGGAGCGCCGAGGGGGTCGTTACGGGCTGCAGACGATGTGCGAAGGCGGCGGGACCGCCAACGTCACCGTCATCGAACGGCTCTGATCAGCCGAGGGCGCGCAGCTTAGGCAGGACGTCCTCGGAGAACTGGGTCAGGAACCGCTCCTGGTCGTGGCCGGGGCCGTGGAAGACGAGGTGGTTGAGGCCCGCGTCGAGGTACGGCTTGATCTGCGCCACGGCCTCGTCCGGGTCCGACGCCACGATCCACCGCTTGGCGACCTGCTCGATCGGCAGCTCGTCGGCCAGCCGCTCCATCTCCTCGGCCGAGGACACCGTGTGCTTCTGCTCGGCCGTCAGCGACAACGGCGCCCAGAACCGCGTGTTCTCCAGCGCCTTCTCGTGGTCGCGGTCGTAGGACATCTTGATCTCGATGGTCCGGTCGATCGTCTCGGCGTCGCGCTCCGCGGCCTTCGCCCCTTCGACCACCGCCGGCATCAGCTTCTCGGTGTAGAGGTCCATGCCCTTGCCCGAGGTGCAGATGAACCCGTCACCCGAGCGCCCCGCGTACTTGGCCACCACCGGGCCGCCCGCCGCGACGTAGATCGGCACCGGCTGCTCCGGCCGGTCGTAGATCTTCGCGTTGACCAGCTGGTAGTAGTCACCTTCGAAGTTGACGTTGTCGCTGGTCCACAGCTCACGGATCAGCCGGATCGACTCCCGCAGCCGGGCGAAGCGCTCCTTGAACTCCGGCCACTCCCGCCCCGACACCGCGATCTCGTTCAGGGCCTCACCGGTGCCGACCCCGAGGATCATGCGGCCGTTCGACAGCAGCGACATCGTCGCGAACGCCTGCGCGATCACCGCCGGGTTGTACCGGAACGTCGGAGTCAGCACGCTCGTCCCGATCTGCACCCGCTTCGTCCGCTCGGCCACCGCCGGCATCCACGCCAACGCGAACGGCGCGTGGCCGCCCTCGTGCCGCCACGGCAGGAAGTGATCGGACACCCAGACCGAGTCCAGCCCCACCTCTTCGGCGCGCACCGCGTACTCGACCAGGTCCCGCGGCCCGAACTGCTCCGCGGACGCCTTGTACCCGACCTTCAACACCGTCATCCTCCCGTTTCCCGGCCGAGCCGCCGCAGGATCTCACCTGCCTCGGCCACTGCGCCCTCGACGATCTGCGCCACCGTGGGCAGGTCGTGGATCATGCCCACCACCTGTCCCGACGCTAGCACTCCCGCGTCCGTCCGGCCTTCGACCAGTCCCGCCCGCAGCAGCATCGGGGTGTTGGCCGCCATGACCAGCTGGCTCCACGTCAGATCGTTGCCGTGCTTCATCGCGAAGCCTTCTCGCAGCATCGCAACCGGGGACAGTCCGGTGATATTCCGGAAGCGCAGGGCGTTGCGGGCGGCCTGCGCGAGGCCGCGGATCCGGCCGGTGCGTTCGAGCCGGTCGACCAGCTCGGTGTGCAGGACGCGGTGCGGGAGGCCGTCGACCCGCTTGGTGACGACCGTCCCGGTGAGTCCCTGGTCGAGGTAGAGGCGCTTGACCTCGTCGGGCACCGTGCTCTCCTTGCTCAGCAGGAACCGGGTGCCCATCGCGATCCCCGCCGCGCCGTAGGACAGCGCCGCGGCCAGGCCACGGCCGTCGAAGAACCCGCCGGCCGCGACGACCGGGATGTCGACGGTGTCCAGCACGGACGGCAGCAGCAGCGTGGTGGCCACGCCGCCGGTGTGCCCGCCGCCTTCGCCGCCCTGGACGATGACGGCGTCCGCGCCCCAGGCGGCGACCTTCTCGGCGTGCCGGGCGGCGCCGACCGACGGGATCACGACGATCCCGTGGTCCCGCAGTTTCGCGATCATCTCCTTGCGCGGTGCGAGCGCGAAGGAAGCGACCTTCACGCCTTCGCGGATCAGCAGGTCGACGCGCGCACCGGCGTCGGCCGCGTCGGCGCGGAGGTTCACGCCGAACGGCCGGCCGGTGCGCTTCTTGACCTCGGCGATCGCCGCTTCCAGCTCGAGGTAGGTCATCGTGGCCGAGGCCAGGATGCCGAGGGCCCCGGCTTCCGCGGTGGCCGAGACCAGCCGCGGCCCGGCGACCCAGCCCATCCCGGTCTGCACGACGGGGTGCTCGACCCCCACCAGCCGGGTGAGCGCGGTCTTCACGCCGGAACTTCCTTGTCCCGCAGGCTCTTCGGGTCGAGCACCGTGCGGACGAGCCGTAGCTCTTCGCCGTCCGGTTCGCGGGTGGTCCCGGTTCCGGAGAAGTCGATCTCGAACGCCGTCGCCGCCACGACCTCCTCGCGGGTGACACCCGGGTGCAGCGACACCGCCCGCATCGCGTGGTCCGCGCCGCCGAAGTCGAACACACCCAGGTTCGAGACGACCCGGTGCACGTCGTGGTACTTCTGCGCCGACGCACCCGCCTTGGCCGCGTTGTCGTAGCCCACACCGGAAACGACGTCGACGCTGTCGACGAAGACCCGGGTGGAGTGGCGGGGCACCCAGTAACTGGTGCGGTGGTTGATCGTGTTGCCCGGGGCGCCCCGCACGCCGAGCAGCTGCTTCTTCGGGCGGGCGTGGTCGCCGATGGCGGAGATGTTCTGGTTGCCGTAGCGGTCGATCTGGTTGGCGCCCATCACGACGTGCCGGCGTCCGTGCGGGACGATCGTGTCCAGCATCTTCCGGAACGGCTGCCAGCCCTCGACCACACCGTCGGTGGTCATCAGGTAGGCCTCGCCGTCGGACATCAGCAGGTCCGGCTCGAACGTCAGCCGCGCCAGCTTCGCCCCCAGCTGCGGGATGAGCCCCATCGGGCTGGCCACGATCTCGCCGTCGCCGCGGAACAGCTCGGCCACCGCCACCACGGCGATCTCGGCCCGGGTCGCGTTCATGCCGCCTCCGCCTCGAACTTGTCCACTTCGGACAGATACCGCTCTTCGTCCCCCGAGAGGAACCGGTCCGCGAACCCCGGCCAGGCATCGAGATCCTTGGCGCAGGCCGCGTAATGCCGCTGGAACCGCTCGTCCCGCCCGTAGTCCGGCACCGCCGTGGTGAAGTGGGCACCGCGCGGTGCTTCAACGACGCCGTCGACGGCACCCCGGGTGAGCAGCAGCGACTGCACCGGCCCGCCCGCCGTCAGCTCCGCCGTGTCGACGACCTTCTCCACCGACACGAAGCAACGCTCGGCGGCCAGGCCGAACAGCTCGTCGAAGTACGGATCGGGGCCGAGGTACTGGGCGTTGCCGCGGGCATCGGCCCGGTTGAGGTGCACCAACGCCACATCGAGGTGCTGCGCCGGGACCGCCACCAGCTCCTCGCCGTCGTCGTAAGGCGAGCGGACCGTGCGCAGGTGCGGGTTGGCGCGCATGACTTCCGAGCCGAGCCCCGCGCGGGTCGGCAGGAACGGCAGCCGCTGCATCGCCGCCGAGAGCGCCGTGCCGAACATGCCCTCGTCGTACTCGGTCACCTCGATCGCGCCGGTTTCGCGGGCGCGGCCGAACCACGGGTCGTACGGGATCGAATCGAGCGTGACGAACCCGAACACGACCCGCTTCACCTTGCCCGCGGCGCACAGCAGCCCGACGTCGGGACCGCCGTAGGAAACGACAGTGAGGTCTTTGACCGGGGTGCGGAGGATCGCGCGGACGAGAGCCATCGGCTTGCGCCGGGAGCCCCAGCCGCCGATGCCGATGGTCATGCCGTCCTTCAGCTCGGCCGCCACCTCGTCGGCGGTCGTGCGCTTATCGGCCATTCAAGAACTCCTCGCGAGCCTCGTCGGACGCACCGAGCAGGTTCAGCTCGAAGGTGAAGCCCTGCTCGAAGCGGTAACTGCGGTGCACCTGCTGGGTGTCGATGCCGTTCAACGCCTCTTTCGCCGCCCGGATCACCCGCGGATCCTTCTTCGCGATGTCCCGGGCGATCTCCAGCGCCGCCTCGTCGAGCTCCGCGCGCGGGACGACCTGGTACACCGAGCCGTGGGCGAGCAGTTCGGCGGCGGTGATCTTGCGGGCCGTGAAGTACAGCGTGCGCATCAGGTGCTGCGGCACCAGCCGCGCCAGATGCGTAGCCGCTCCCAACGCACCCCGTTCCACCTCCGGAACCCCGAAGGTGGCATCGTCCGAAGCGACGATCACGTCGGCGTTGCCGACCAGGCCGATCCCGCCACCGAGGCAGAAGCCGTGCACCGCGGCGACCACCGGGACTTCGCAGTCGTAGACGGCACCGAACGCCGCATAACAGCCGCGGTTCGCGCCGACCAGAGCGTCGTAGCCCTCGCTGCGCTGGATCTCCTTGATGTCCACGCCCGCGTTGAACCCGCGGCCTTCCGCACGCAGGATCACCACGTGCACCTCGGGGTCGCGGCCGGCCTGGGTGATCGCGTCGGCCAGGTCGAACCAGCCCTGCACCGGCAGCGCGTTCACCGGCGGGAAGTCGACCGTGACGACCTCGACGTGGCCGTCACGCTTGGTCAGGATGCCCATCAGCTCGCTCCGTAGACGGGTTCGGGCTCGGGCGCGCGCTCGAGCAGGTCCTTCACCACCGGACCGAGTTCGGCCGGGTCCCACCGCTCGCCCTTGTCCACCGCCGGACCGTGCCGCCACGCCTGCGCCAGCGAAACCTTCCCGCCCTCGACCTCGAAGACGCGGCCGGTCACGTGCCCGGACTCCTCGCTGCCGAGCCAGACCACCAGCGGTGAGACGTTCTCCGGCGCCATCGCGTCGAAACCTTCGTCCGGCCGCGCCATCGACGCGAACACACCCTCGGTCATCCGGGTCCGCGCCGCCGGGGCAATCGCATTCACCGTGATGCCGTAGCGAGCGAGTTCCGCGGCTGCCACCACCGTCAACCCGGCGATCCCCGCCTTCGCGGCCGAGTAGTTGCCCTGCCCGACGCTGCCGAGGAGCCCCGCACCCGAACTCGTGTTGATCACCCGGGCCCGCGGCGTCCGCCCGGCCTTCGCCTCGGCCCGCCAATGCTCCGCCGCGTGCCGCAGCGGCGCGAAATGCCCCTTGAGGTGCACCCGCACCACCGCGTCCCACTCGTCCTCGCCGAGGTTGACCAGCATCCGGTCCCGGAGGAACCCCGCGTTGTTGACCAGCACGTCCAGCCGCCCGAAGTGCTCGACCGCGGTGCCGATCAGCTCCCGGGCTCCGGCCCAGTCGGCCACGTCCGCGGTGTTCGCCACCGCTTTCCCGCCGACCGCCTCGACGACTTCCGCGGCCGCGTCGGCGTCCACGTCGTTCACCACCACCGACGCGCCCTCGGCCGCGAACGCCAGCGCGTGCGCCCGTCCGATGCCCCGCCCGGCGCCGGTCACCACGACCACGCGGCCCTGGCACAACCCGCTCACGAATCCTCCCGATGGTTGACGTCGGCCGCGGCGAGGAACGCCGGGACCTCACCTCCGCCGTGCACGCGCAGAGTCGCGCCGGAAACATAGGAAGCCAGCCCGGACGCCAGGAAAGCGGCGCAGTGCCCCACCTCCTCGGGCTCGGCCAGGCGCCCGAGCGGCACGGTCTTGCCGACCGCTTCGACCGCGGCCTCACTCCCGTAGTGCAGGTGCGCCTGCTCGGTCCGCACCATCCCCACGTCCAGGGCGTTGACCCGCACCTTCGGCGCCCACTCGACCGCCAGGCTCGCGGTCAGGTTGTCCAGCCCGGCCTTCGCCGCGCCATAGGCCGCCGTTCCGGGGGACGGGCGGGTGCCGCTGACGCTGGAGATCATCACGATCGAACCGCCGGAATCCTGCCGCTGCATCACCGCATTGGCGTGCTGGGCCACCAGCAGCGGAGCCAGCAGGTTCAGCTGCACGACCTTCTCGTGCAGCCTCGGTGACGCCTCCGCCGCCGACACGAACGGCGCCCCACCCGCGTTGTTGACGACCACGTCCAGCCGTCCGTGCCGCTCGACGATGCCCTCCACCAGCGCCGCCACCTGCGTCTCGTCGCGGACGTCGCAGGCGGCGAACTCCGCCGGGGTGGGCGCCTCCCGCCGCGCACAGACCACGACCCGGGCACCGTGCGCGAGGAACACCTCGGCGATCCCCCGGCCCACCCCGCGGACGCCGCCGGTGACCAGCACCACCGTCCCGGCCAGGCCCAGCTCCGTCTTCACCGGCACACCACCTTCCGTCCCCAAAACTAGAACATGTTCTCGCTGGGGACAAGGTCGGGAGCCGAGCCGGGAAGCCTCCTACTCCTCGGGTGGGGAGAACTCGTTCCGGGCGATGCGCAGCCCCGAGGCGCGCAGCGCGGCCTGCATGGCGAACCGCGCGTCGGGATCGTCGAGGCGATCACCGAAGGCCTGCTTCAGCTGCCGCACGCGGTACCGGACCGTCTGCGGGTGCACCGACAGGTCGACCGCGATCTTCTCGGAGTTGCCGCCGTTCTGCAGCCAGGACAGCAGGGTCTCGCCGAGCCGGCGGCGCGTCCGCTCCGGGAACTGCCCGAGCGGGGCCAGCTCCTGCCGGGCGACCTGCTCGGCCAGCGGCGAGTCCGAGAGCAGCCACAGGTCGGTCAGGTGGTCCGTGCACCACGTCACCGGCGCGTCCGGAAGTGCACCGTCCGCCACCAGCCGCAACGCCGTGCGCGCCCAGCGCAGGGAATGCGCCGCCGCGCCGAGGTCGGTCGGCGGCCCGACCGCCACGCGCGTGCCGAGCCGCGTCAGGGCCCGCGCGTCCACCGGGGCCGGGAGCAGCAGGTATGGCTGCGGTGGATCGAGGTCGGCGAGGACGTCGGGCCCCCACGCGGTGCTCACGGTCGTTTCGGCGGCGACCGCCGCCACCTCGCGGGGCACCGGCCAGCCCGCCGCGGCCGCGAGTTCGGCGAGGACCGCGTCCGGGATGGTGCCCGGGCCGGTCAGCAGCCGCAGCAGCCGGCGTCGCAGGCCCGCCCGCGTGCCCTCGATCTCCGCCCACGTTTCGCGGTGGCCGCGGCTCGACATCCGGGCGAGCTCGTCGGCGTAGCCGAACAGCATCTCGGCCAGCTGCCCCATGGCCGCCGACGACAGCCGGTGCCGCCGGCCCAGCCGCATGATCCAGCGCCAGCCGACCCGGGTGCCGACGCGGTAGGCCGCCTGCAGGTCGTCGAGCGTCCGGCCTTCGCGGGCCTCGCCCACGCCGAGCCGGCGGCACGTCTCGTACAGCCGTTCGCGGGAAGCCAGCGGATCCTCGACGAGGTCCACGAAGAGCTCGACGGCGCACTCGACGGCGTGCCGCGTCACGCGGCCGTAGGAGCCGTCACCCGGCCGGGCGTAGACGGGCACCGCCCGCAGGACCTCCCGGACGATCCAGTCCGCCAGCGCCGGCAGGGCCGGGCGCATGAGCGCGGCGAGTTCTCTCCGCCGGACGACTTCTTCGCCGGCGTCCCGGGGAGCCGGGACGGGTTGCCGAGCACTGTCGCGGGACACCAGGGTTCCTCCACCGGGGACGGCGATCGGAGCTCTTTCGGGGGTCCGGGTGGCGGAGCCCCCGGCCCGGGGCGAAGCCCCGGATGTCAGGGAGCGTGCTTTACCGGACAGTAAAGCAAGGAGTCCGTACAGTACACCTCCATGAGCCGGCAGAGTCCCCCTGATCGATCCAGCGCTCGCCGCAGCCCGGCCGCCCGGCCCACCGACGACGAGCTGCTCGACGCCGCCCGCGCCGTGTTCGCCGAGCGGGGCTACGCCCAGGCCACCATGGGCCTGATCGCCGACCGCGCCGACTCCACCAAGCCGACGCTCTACGCGCATTTCGGCGACAAAGCCGCCCTTTTCCGCACCACCGTCCGCCGGGAAGTCGCCGCGTTGCGCGCCTGGGTGATCAGCGCGCACGAAACGGCGAACACGCGCCCGCTGGAGGAGCGCGTCCGGCTGTCGGTGATGGCCATGTTCGCCTACGCCGGCGCCCACCCGGAAAGCTTCCGGCTGCTGTTCGATTCGGCCGTCGACGAGATGTCGAACGAGCGCCGCGCGCTCGCCGATTCCATCGCCACCCACGTGATCGGACAGGTGCGCGAGCACCTGCTCGCGCACGGGCGCCCGGTCGGCCCGGGCGCGGACCTGCTCGGGGCGATGATGGTCGGCCTGGTCGGACGGGCCGCGATGCACGTGTCCCACTCCCCCGGCGTCGACCCGATCGCCGCCGGGGAACTGGCCACGGGGTTCGTCATGGCCGCGCTGCGCGGGCTGGATCCGGTGCTGCTGGAGCGCCTCGACACCCCGCGCCCGGCCGGGCAGTGCGCCACCTGAGCGTCCACACCGGACTGTTTGTCACCGGCTGAACAATTCCCGGCGTTCCGGAGAATCACCTCTTGCCGGGTTCGGCAACCACTGCGACGCTGCGATCACCGCAAGCGACGCACGCATTTCCGTCCCCCGCGGAAAGCGCTTGCCGACCCCTTTTCCCACAACGAGGTGTGATCAGTGATGATTCGCGTCCCCAAGAAACGCCTGTTTTCCGCCGCGGCCGCCGTCGGGTTGGCCGTCGCCGGGCTCACCGTGGCCGCCGCGCCGGCCGCGTCGGCCGCGCCGTGCACCGACATCGACGTCCCGGTGGCCCGCGGCACGGGCGAACCCGGCACGCTGGGGCTCATCGTCGGCGACCCGGTCTTCTCGGCCGTGCAGAACCGGCTGCGCCCGCGGTCGGTGAGCAGCTACCGCGTCGACTACCCGGCCGACCTCGGCCAGCCCGCCTCGGTGCAGAAGGGCAACACCGACCTGGTCAACCACGTGCGGGCGCAGGCCGCGGCCTGCCCGTCCCAGCGGTTCGTCCTGGTCGGCTACTCCCAGGGCGCCAACGTCGTCGACAACTCGATCGGCATCAGCAGCGCCGGCGCGGTCGTCGGCGGCCCGATCGCCGCGACGATCCCGGCGGACCTGGCGCCCCGGATCGCGGCGATCCTGTTGTTCGGCAACCCGATCCGCGCGATCGGCCGCTCGGTCACCGGCACCTACCAGAGCCGCACCAAGGACTACTGCGCCTTCGGCGACCCGATCTGCCAGGCGGGCGGCTTGAACATCCTGGCCCACCTGAGCTACGGCGGCGAAGCCAACGACGCGGCGGCTTTCGCGGCGGGCAAGGTCTGATCCCGGTCCGCTGCGGCGAATGACTCGTTCCCGGCGGTCGCCGCCGGGAACGAGTCGTTCACCGCGTCCGGATCAGCAGTTCGCCGGCGCCGGTTCCCCGTTGAACCGCTTCACGATCCACTGGTGCGCGTCGGCGTTGCCGGCCAGGATCCCGCTGGCGTGCTCGGCCAGGTAGGTGGTCCACTGCTCGCGCACCCCGGCCGCGCAGTACGCCCGGTGCAGCGTTTCCGCCTGCGGGGTGTTGACGATCTCGTCGGTGCTCGCGTGGTACTGGAACACCGGCACCCGCGGCGGGTGGGCGCCCAGCTTGTTCTGCGCCAGCCGCGCCTGCCACTGCGGTGTGTTCAGCGGATTCGACGTCGTGAAATCGCTGATCTTCTTGAAGGAATAGTTCAGCAGCAGTTCCGCGGTGCACGCGTTCTTCTTCGCGTCGGCCAGCTGCTGCCGTCCGGTGTCGTTGAGGAAGGAATCGAGCCGCAGATCCGGGTACGCGGCGTCGAGCCCGACCGAGGCGAAGGCCAGGAACCCGAACCCGATGTACCCGTCGAGGCCCTTGGCCACCTCGGTGAGGTCGGCCGGCACCCCGCCCGCGACGACGCCGACGACGTTCAGCTCCGGCGCGTACGTGGGCTGCTTCTCGCCGGCCCACATCGATCCACCGCCACCCTGCGAGTAACCCTGGAAGATCACCTTGGCGCTCTTCGAAAGCCGGGCCGACGGGAGGTCCTGCGCCGCCCGCACCGAGTCGATCACAGCGGGCCCCATGGACTGGCCGGTGATGTAGGTCGGCACCGTCGCCGGCGAGTAACCCTCGTAGTCGGTCACCGCGACCGCGTACCCGCTGGACAGCGAGTCGTTGATGGCGGGCTGGTCGTACAGCGTGCCGCGTTCCATCGCCTTGGACGCCGTGCACTTGAACGCCGGGCCCTGCGTGCCGACCGCGTAACCGATGATCGGCGCCTTGGCCGGGTCCACGCCCTTCGGGACGAGGATCGTGCCGGTCACCGCGTTCCGGTTCCCGAGCGCGTTGGTCGACAGGTACATGACCTGCCAGGCCTCGGCGTTGAGCGCGTTCAGCAGCGGCACCGTGGGCCGCCAGCGGATGACGTCACCGGGTTTCCCGGCCGGCAGCGGGGACGGCGGGGTGTAGAAGGAGTCGTCGAACGGGCCGGGCAGCAGCGGTGCCGCACCGGCGGGCGGGCTCGCGGCCGCGACGCCCAGCGCCACCAGGCAGCAGGTCAGGAGCGCCGAAAGCACGGCGCGACATCGGGCATGCTTCACCACAACCTCCATCGGGGAAAGGGAATGCGCTCAGGCCGGGAGGCCCAGCGCGCCGGCCAGGACCGGCCAGGACTGGTGCAGAGCCCGCTGCCAGTACGGCCAGCTGTGGGTGCCGGGCCCGTAGTAGTCGACGGTCGCCGGGATGCCGGCCGTCCGCAGGCGGTCGGTGAAGCTGCGGGACGACATTTCCGCCGTCGACTCCAGGAAGTCCGCTTGGTTCGGCGGGTCGAGCGGCCCGGTCTGCCCGTTGCCGCAGGAGATGTAGAGCGCGGTGCCGCGCAGCTGGTCGACGTGGTCGTACGGGTTGTTCGCCGACCAGAGCGCCCGCATGCCGAACGCGTCGCCCCAGAGGTCGAGGTAGTTGAAGAACCCGCCGCGCGCCAGGATGCCGATGATCCAGACCGGGAGCCCCGGGTAGAGCGTGTTCGGCACCCCGCTGTAGGACGCGGCCGCACCGAACATGCCCGGGTGCTTGAAGGCGTAGGCCATCGCGCCGTACCCGCCGATCGACAGCCCGGCCACCGCGCGGCGGGTGCCGCCGCGGTAGCCGCGCTCGACGATCTGGCGCACTTCGGCGGTGTGGAAGGTGTCCCAGTCCGGGGTGTTCCGGAGGCCGAAGTTCCACCACTTCGTGTACATCCCCGCCGCCCCGTCCGTCGGCATCACGACCAGGGCGTCCTTGGCCGCGGTGAACGCCTTGACGTCGGTGAACTGGTCCCAGGAGCGGTAGTCGACCGGTTCGCAGCAGCCGTGCAGCAGGTACAGCACGGGCCAGGTCCGGGTGGGCTGCGCGGCCCAGCCGGACGGCACGATCAGCCGCACCATCCCGGTGGTGCCCAGGGCGGGCGAGCTGATCTGCAGGTCGACCGTCCGCGCGTCCAGCCAGGTCTCCTGGACGACTTTCGCGCCGTCGTCGGCCACGGCCGGGCTCGCCTGCGCGGGCGCCACGGCGCCGGCGAGCAGGAGGACGACGGACAGCGCCAGCAAGGCGATCCGCTTCATAAGGGCTCCTCAGAGGGGGATGTTCCCGTGTTTCCGGGCCGGCAGGCTCTGGCGTTTGGTGCGCAGCATCCGCAGGGCCCGCGCCACCTGCAGGCGGGTCTGCGACGGCGTGACGACCTGGTCGACGTAGCCGCGTTCCGCGGCGAGGTACGGACCGCCGTGGCGCTTGCGGTACTCGTCGGTGAGCCGGCGGCGGGCGGGCTCCCGCTCTTCCGGCGGCAGCCCGGCCAGCTCGCGCCGGTAGAGCACCCGCACCGCGCCTTCGGCGCCCATCACCGCGATCTCCGCGGTGGGCCAGGCCAGCACGACGTCGGCGCCGAGGTGCTTCGAGCCCATGACCGCGTAGCCGCCGCCGTAGGCCTTGCGGACCACCACCGTCACCTTCGGCACGGTCGCCTCGGAATAGGCGTAGATCAGCTTGGCGCCCCGGCGGATGATCCCGCCGCGTTCCTGATCGGTGCCCGGCAGGTAGCCGGGCACGTCGGCCAGGGTGAGCAGCGGGATCGAGAACGCGTCGCAGAAGCGCACGAACCGCGCGGCCTTCTCCGACGCGTCGATGTCGAGCACGCCGGCCTGGTGCCGCGGCTGGTTGGCGACGATGCCGACGGTGTGGCCCTGCACCCGGCCGAAGGCGCAGATCATGTTGGGCGCGAAGCCGCTGTGCACCTCGGTGAACTCGCCGTCGTCGACCAGCGCGGCGATCAGCTCGGTCATGTCGTAGGTCTGGTGCGGTGAGTCGGGCACCAGCCGGTCGAGTTCGAGGTCGGCGGCGGTGAGCTCGGGGCTCGTGTCGTCGGCGTAGGCGGGGCCGGGGTCGAGGTTGTTCGCGGGCAGGTAGCCGAGCAGCGTCTGCACCCAGTCGACGGCGTCCTGTTCGTCGACGGCCCGGTGGTGGGCGTTGCCGGCGACCTCGCTTTGGACCGCCGCCCCGCCGAGTTCCTGCGCGGTGACGTGTTCGCCGGTGACGGCGTGCACGACGTCCGGGCCGGTGACGAACATGTGCGAGGTTCCGTCGACCATCACGGTGAAGTCGGTCATCGCCGGCGCGTAGACGGCACCGCCGGCGCACGGGCCCATGATCATCGAGATCTGCGGGATGACCCCGGAGGCGTGCGCGGTGCGGCGCCCGAGTTCGGCGTAGTACGCCAGCGAGACGACGCCTTCCTGGATCCGCGCGCCGCCGGAGTCGTTGATCCCGACGACCGGGCAGCCGATGGTCATGGCGAGGTCCATCAGCTTGAGGACCTTTTCCCCGGACACCTCGCCGAGGCTGCCGCCGAAGACGCTGAAGTCCTGGGAAAACACGCAGATTTGCCGCCCGTCGACGGTGCCCTGCCCGGTGACGACGCCGTCACCCCAGGGCCGGTTCGCGTCCATCCCGAACTCGGCACACCGGTGCCGCGCGAACTGGTCGGCCTCCACGAAGGACCCGGGATCCAGCAGCAGCCCGATCCGTTCCCGGGCGGTCAGCTTTCCTTTGGCGTGCTGCCGGTCGACGGCCCGCTTCTCGGCGATCCGGACGGCTTCGTCCTGCCGGGCGGCGAGATCGGCGATCCGGAACGCGGTGGTCGGGGTGAGGTCGTCCATCACCGCACCACCGCCCCGAGCCGTTCGGCCAGCACCGCCACGTGCGGCGGATCGATCATCGACACGTGATCGCCGGGAACGCGCACGACTTCGAGGTCGCGGCAGTACGCGTCCCACCCGAGCGTGTCGTCGGTGCGCAGGTACCGCGGGTCCAGCGCGGTGGTGAGCGGGTGCGGTTCCCGGGCGCGCAACAGGACCACGCGCCCGCCGTAGGGTTCCGGCCGGTACCGTTCGGCCACCCGGGCGTCCACATAGGACTCGTATTGGTGCTTGAGGACGCCGGCGCCCATGTCCGGCACCTGCTCGGCGAGCTTGGCCATCACCCAGTGGATCTGGGCGTCTTCGTCCAGTTTCGCCAGTGCGTCGCGAGGCACCTCGAAGGGCACGCCGTAGGTGCGGGAGATGTGGCCGGCGAACCGGTCGAAGCGGTCCAGCAGCTGGTCGGCCGGGGTGCCGGTGGCCGGGAGCGGCAGGATGGTGTCGATGAGGAAGACGAGTTCGGCGCCTTCCAGGTGCCGCGCGGTCTCGTAGGCGAGGCAGCCGCCGAACGACCAGCCGCCCAGCCGGTAGGGGCCGTGGGGCTGGATGTCCCGGATCAGCTCGGCGTACCGGGCCGCTTTGCCCTCGACGGTGGTCTGGTCGAGGCGTTCGAAGGCGTAGACCGGAGGGCCTTCGGGGAGCAGCCGGGCGAGTTCGCGGTAGACGCTCGCGGTGCCGCCGGCCGGGTGGAAGAGGAAGACGGGCTCGTCGCCGACGCCGTCACGGAGGAGCCGTACCGGGCCGCCACCGTGGCCTTCGAGTTCGGCGCGCAGCAGATCGGCCATCGCGGCGATGGTGGGAGTGGCGAAGAGCTGCGCTTCCCCGGGGACGGCGGTGAGGTGCTCGGCGAAGGCCGCCCGGAGCTGCCGGGCCTGCGCCGGGTCGCCGCCGAAGTGGTCGTGGACGCTCGGTTCGGGCCCGCCGAGGACGGCTCGCCAGTGCCGGGCCACCCAGCGTTCGGCCGGATCCCGCGGCCCGGTGACGATCGGCGGCGGCCCGAAGCCGGTTTGCCCGGCGCGCTCCGACGGCTCCGCGCTGACCGGCGCCGGGGGCCCGGCTGCCTGCCCGAAGCCCGCCTGCTCGGCCAGGTGCCCGGCGAGCTCCGCCAGACTGGCTCCCCGCAGCAGCAACGGAATCGGCAACGGCACCCCGAAGTCCCGTTCCACCGCGCCACGAGCCCGCATCGCCGAGAGCGAGTCCAGCCCCAACCGCGTGAGCGGGACCGTACGGTCGACCTCCGCCAACCCCAGCAGGTCCGCGACCAATCCCGCCAAGTGCCGGGCGATGGCCGCGCGCGCCGCTTCCGGTGTCCCCGAGCGGAGCGCCGCCAAGCCGTCCCAAGTGGACGACGGAACCCGCGGCGAGAAGAGCGCGAAGAACGGCCGCTCCCCCAGCCGTGGGAAGAGCTCCAGCACCGTTCCCGCGGCCACCCGAGCCACCCCGGTCGCCGCCCGGTCCCGCGCCAGCACGAACTCCAGCGCCGACAGCGCTTCCCCGGTACCGAGCGGGTCGAGCACCGGGTTGGCCGACCCGGCCGCCGCGCCCACCTCGCCCCACGCGCCCCAGCCGATCGTTGCCGCCGGGAGGCCTTGGGCCCGGCGCCACGCGACCAGCGCGTCGGCCCAAGCGTTCGCCGTCGCGTACGCGGCCTGGCCCGGTGATCCGAACAGCGCGGCCGCCGACGAGTACACCAGCCACCAGTCGAGGTCGTGCCCCGCCGTCGCCGCGTGCAGGCGCCACGCGCCCAGCGCCTTCGGCCGCCAGACCGCCTCGAGCGCGCCGGCGTCGAGGCTGATCGCGGCGCCGTCGGCCAGGACACCGGCAGCGTGCAGCACCCCGCGAAGCGGCACGCCTCCTTCG
This sequence comes from Amycolatopsis kentuckyensis, assembly GCF_002155975.1. Taxonomy (GTDB): domain Bacteria; phylum Actinomycetota; class Actinomycetes; order Mycobacteriales; family Pseudonocardiaceae; genus Amycolatopsis; species Amycolatopsis kentuckyensis. The sequence continues at coordinate 2,893 of NZ_MUMI01000278.1, read as the reverse complement.
ACGGCCGCCGCGACCAGGGTTTCGGCCGTGCCCGGCGCGGCGATGTCGCCGGGCACCACGCGGACGTCGAGGCCCAGCCCGGGATCGGCGGCGTGCCGGCTGTTCAGCACCAGCCGCGTCGCGCCCCGCGCGGCCAGCCACTGCGCCGCCGCCAGTCCCAGGCCGCCGAGGCCACCGGTGATGATGTACGCGCCGTCGCGGACCGGCTCGCGCACCGGCTCGCCGAGCGGAGGACGGCTCAGGCGCCGCGTGTACCGGACGCCGGCACGCCAGGCGATTTCGTCGTCCGGTCCGTCCGCGCGGACCTCGTCCCGCAGCCGGTCCATCCCGTCGACGTGGCTCACCCGCAGTTCGGGGTGCTCGAAGGCCAGCACGCGCACGAGCCCGCGCAGCGCGGCCAGCCCGGGATCGCCCCGCTCGCCGGGCTCGACGGCGTACGCCCCGGAGCTCACCAGCCACAACCTCGGCGCGACGGGCAGTTCGGCCAGCTCGGCGACGACCCCGGACAGGGTTTCGACCAGCCGCGCCCCGCGCCCCGGATCGGGCTCGGCCGCGTCGCCGAGGAGGGCGAGAACCGCGGTCGGTTCCCCGTCGCGCAGCAGCTTCGCCAGCTCGGCCCGATCCCCGAGCCGGGCGGTGCGGATGTCGTCGCCCGCAAAGTCCCGGTTGCCGAACCGGGCGGTGCGGATGTCGTCGCCCGCAAAGTCCCGGTTGCCGAACCGGGCGGCGCGGATTTCATCGCCCGCAAAGTCCCGGTTGCCGAACCGGGCGGTCCGGATTTCATCGCCGGCGAAGTCCCGGTTGCCGAACCGGGCGGCGCGGACATCGTCGCCCGCGAAGTCACGGTTGTCGTCGGACAGCACGATCCATCGGTGCCCGCGGGGGCGCCCCCCGTTTTCCACATTACCGGCTGCCACCGACAATTCCGGCGCTGCGGGCAGCGGCGACGGCTGCCAAGCCGCCTCGAACAGCAACCGGGCCGTCGCCGCGTCGCGGTAGGGGCGGCAGTAGACGTCGCGGAACTCGACCAGGACGATGTCGTCGGGGTCGACCAGCTGGACGCTGCCGAGCACGCCGTCGCCGGACTCCTTGAGCACCGCGTCCACCCGCACGCCGCGGCGGGGGTCTCCGGCCACCACCACCTCCCCCACGCTGAGCGGCAGGTAGAGGGCGTCCGCCTCGCCGACGGCCGCGGCCAGTGCGTGCAGGCACGCGTCGGCGAGCGCGGGGTGCAGCACGTACGCCGGGTGGCCGGTTTCCGGCTGCGCGATCGACGCCGACGCGCGCCCGGCCGCGGCGGTCACCCGGCGCAGGCCGCGGAAGGCCGGGCCGTAGGACTGCCCCAGCTCGGCCAGGGCCCGGTAGACGTCGACCGGCTCGCCGGTGGTCTCCCCGAACGGTGCCGACGGCGTGCCGCCGGTGCCGATCCGCGCGGTGGCGTGCCGGACCCAGGGCCCGGGTCCGGTGTGGACGGTCAGCTCGGCCCCGCGGAGGGTCGTCGTCACCTCGGTGTGTTCGCCGAGCGGCAGGACTTCCCGCAGTTCGAGGTCCTGGACACGGCCGCCCGGGCCGGCCGCGGCGAGGGCGAGTTCGAGGAACCCGGTGGCCGGGAACACCGGCACGTCCCGGACGGTGTGGTCGGCCAGCCACGGCAGTGCGGCGGTGCCGATGTCGCCGCGCCACAGGTGGCCGCCGCCGGGGTCTTCGACGTGGACGCCGAGCAGCGGGTGGGCGCCGCCGGTGCGGACGGTCCGGCGCGGCCAGAAGCGTTCGTGCCGCCAGACCGGGCCGGGCAGCTCGACCGGCGGTGTCTGCGGCCGGGCGGCCAGCACGCCGGGGTGGCCGAGGACGTGCAGCCGGGCGAGGCTGGTCAGGAACGCCGTCCGCTCGTCGATCCGGCGGCTCGCCGAGGGCAGGCCGAAGACGCCGGACTGCTCGAGCGCGGCGAGCGCCACGGGGTGCGGCGAGATTTCGACGAAGACGGTGTGCCCGTCGGCGGCCGCCGCGGCCACGGCCTGGCTGAACCGGACCGGACGGCGCAGGTTCGCCGCCCAGTACTCGACGTCGAAGGCGGGCGGTTCGTCGTGGACGCTGCTGTAGCACCGGATGCCGGGCGGTGCCGGGGTCAGCCCCGCCACCGCGGCGCGGAACGGCGCGAGCACCGGCTCGACGGCCGCGGAGTGCCCGGCGCCCCCGACCGGCAGCCGCCGGGCGAGCCGCCCGAGGTCTTCGGCGTGCGCGACGACGGCCTCGACGCGGTCGGCGGTCCCGCTGATGGTGCACTGGGTGGGCGAAGCGTAGACGGCGATGGTGACGTCCGGGAACGCCGCGACTTCGGCCGGCGTGAGTTCGACGACGGCCATCGCCCCACCACCGCGTTCGTCGAGTTCGGCGAGCAGCCGCGCCCGGGCGGCCATGACCTTCAGGCCATCGGCGACGTCGAGCGCCCCGGCCACGACGGCGGCGGCGACCTCGCCCATGGAGTGCCCGAGCACGGCGGCGGGGACGACACCGTGCGCCCGCCAGAGGGCGGCCAGGGCGAGCTGCATCCCGAACAGGGCGAGCTGGGTCGCGGCGAGGTCGGGCAGGTCGCGCTCGAGTGCTTCGCGCAGGGAGAACCCGGCTTCGGCGCGGAAGACGGGATCGAGCGCCTCGATTTCGGCCCGGAAGGCGGGTTCGGACCCGAGCAACCGGCGGCCCATGCCGGACCACTGCGAGCCGTAGCCGGAGAAGACGAAGACCACGCCAGGCCCGCCGGCCGAGCCACCACTCCCGCAGACACCTGGCCCGCCAGCCGAGCGACCACTCCCGCCAGGCCCGCCGACACCAGGCCCGCCAGCCGAGCCACCGCGCCCGGCGACACCGAGCCCACCGGCCGAGCCACCACTCCCGC
>NZ_MUMI01000277.1 GCF_002155975.1 Amycolatopsis kentuckyensis | reverse complement strand
GCCGCGCGGCAGGCCACGCCCTTCATGGTGCTGCTGACCGCGCTCGGCGTCGTTGCGGCCCGGTGGAGCGGGCAGGACGACTTCGTGCTCGGGGCCCCGGCCGCCAACCGGGACCACGCCGACGCCGGCGCGGTGGGCCTGTTCGTCAACGTCCTGCCGCTGCGCCTCGACACCTCCGGCGCCCCCGCCTTCGCCACCCTGCTCGACCGGGTGCGGGCCCGCTGCCTCGCCGCGCAACGACACCAAGCTGTGCCGCTCGACGAGATCGTCCGGCTGCTCGACCCCGACCGGTCCGACGGGCGCGCCCCGCTCGTGCGGGCCGTCCTGGCGCTGCAGAACGTGCCGCTGCAGCCGTGGCAAGCGGGCGACGTGCGGGCCGAAGCCTTCGAACTGCCCGCCCCCGGCGCGCAGTTCGAGCTCGCCGTCCACCTCACCCAGCAGGCCGACGGCAGCCTCCGCGGACATCTCACCCACGCCGCCGACCTGCTGTCCGGTGACACCGCCCGCCGCTTCGCCGACGCCTTCCTCCACGTGCTGCGCACCGTGGCCGACCTCGATGGCGTCCCCGTCGACGACGTCCCGCTGTTCGACGAGACCGAGCGCGCCCGCATCACCGGTGTCCTCAGCGGCGCGCAGGCCGCGCCCGCGGCACCGGGGCTGTTGCACGAACTGTTCGAACGGCAGGCCGACCGGGCACCGCGCGCGCCGGCCGTGGCGGGGGACCGGACGCTCGACTACGGCGAGCTGGACGCCGAGGCCAACCGCCTCGCGTGGCTGCTGCGGGAGCGCGGCGTCGGCCCGGAGAAAGCCGTCGCCGTGTGCCTGCCGCGCTCGGCCGACCTGGTCGTCGCGCTGCTCGCGGTGCTCAAGGCCGGCGGGTTCTACGTGCCGCTCGACCCCGCCAACCCCACCGCGCGGCTGACCGCGCAACTGGCGGACGTCCGGCCGGTCGTGGTGCTCGCCGACCGCGAGTTCGCCCCGCGCCAGGACACCGTCCTCGTAAGCGACGCGGCCCCGTACCCGGCGCACCGGCCGGAGCCGTCCGCCGTCCCGGGGAACCTGGTGTACGCGCTCCACACCTCCGGCACGACCGGCACTCCCAAGGCCGTCATGAACGAGCACGCCGGGCTGGTCAACCGGATCCGCTGGATGCAGGCCGAGTACGGGCTCACCGCGGGGGAACCGGTGCTGCACAAGACACCCATCGGCTTCGACGTGGCCGGCTGGGAGCTGTTCTGGCCGCTGTCGGTGGGCGCGACCGTCGTGCTCGCCCGCCCCGGCGGCCACCGCGACGCCGCCTACCTCGCCGCGCTGGTCCGCGACCGCCGCGTCAGCACGTGCCACTTCGTGCCGTCCATGCTGCGGGCGTTCGTCGAAGAGCCTTCGGTCGCGGGGTGCGCGGGCATCCTGCGCCGGGTCGTGTGCAGTGGAGAAGAGCTGCCGCCGTCGACCGTAGCCCGCCTGCGTGGGCTGCTGCCGGAGGTCGCCGTGCACAACCTGTACGGGCCGACGGAAGCGGCCATCGACGTCACCGCCGTCGAAATCACGCCCGCCCACGAGACGCGGCCCCGGCTGCCGATCGGCCGCCCGATCACCGGCGCCCGGTTGTACGTGCTCGATCCGCGCGGGGCCCCGGCGCCGGTCGGGGTGCCGGGCGAACTCTGCATCGGCGGCGTGCAGGTGGCCCGCGGCTACCTCGGCCGCCCGGCGCTCACCGCCGAGCGGTTCGTCCCCGACCCCTTCGCACCCGGCGGCCGGCTGTACCGCACCGGCGACCGGGCCCGCTGGACCGGGGACGGCGCACTGGAGTTCCTCGGCCGGCTCGACCAGCAGGTCAAGATCCGGGGCGTCCGGATCGAACCGGCCGAGGTGGAAGCCGCCCTCGCCGGGTATCCCGGGGTCACCGCCGTCGCGGTCGACGCGCGGCCCGGGCCGGACGCGGAACTCAGGCTGGTGGCCTACCTCGCCGGCGTCGACGACGTCCCCGACGGTGCCCTGCGGGCGTTCCTCGGCGAGCTGCTGCCGCCGGCGGCGGTGCCGTCGGCGTTCGTCCGGCTGCCCGCGCTGCCGACCGGGCGCACCGGCAAGCTCGACCGGTCCGCCCTGCCCGAGCCCGCCGTCGTCCCGGCCGGCGGCACCGCGCCGCGGGACCCCGTGGAGCGGGTGCTCACCGAGATCTGGGCCGAGGTGCTCGACCTGCCGAACGTGTCGGTGGACCGGGGGTTCTTCGAGCTGGGTGGGCACTCGCTGCTCGCCACCCGGGTGGTGGCCCGGGTGCGCCGCGAGTTCGGCGTCGAGCTGTCCGCGGGCGATCTGCTCGGCGGCGGGACCACCGTCGCCGACCTGGCCGCGACCGTGCGGGCCGCGCAGCTCGAGCAGGCCGACCCGGACGAGCTGCGCCGGGCACTGGAAGAACTGGCCGACCTGACCGACGACGAGGTCGCCGCGCTGCTCGCGGACGACCGGACCACACCGATGGAGGACCGATGACAGCCGCGGAAACCGGTGAGCAGACCTTCGTGGTCGTGCTCAACGACGAGCTGCAGTACTCGATCTGGCGCGCGGACGCCGACGTGCCGGCCGGGTGGCGGGCCGAAGGCACCTCGGGCACCAAGGACGAGTGCCTCGCCCACATCGACCGCGTGTGGACCGACATGCGGCCGCTGAGCCTGCGGCAGAAGATGGACGCGTCGTGAGCGGCACGCCGAAGGACCGCCTCGCCCGCGTCATCGACGACATGCGCGCCCGCTGGACCGGCCGCGACGTCGTGCTGGCCGTCAACCACTTCAACGGCGGCATGAAGGCGCTCGCCGAAGAGCTGCGGCTGTCCGGCGCCCGGCTGAGGGCCGTCGTCATCAACACCGTGCCGCGCGCGGACGACCCGCCGGCCGAGCACGTGTTCAGCTGCGCCGAGCACGGCCTGACGATGACGCACCGGCAGTACGAGGCCTGGCTCGCGACCAAGCCGCCCGAGGTCGTCGACTGGCTCGACGGCCTCGACCCCGGCCGCGAGTGGGAGGTCCTCGGCACCACCTACGGGGAGTTCGCCGAGCTGGGCGGCCGTCCGGCCTACGGGCACTGGCGCCCGCAGTGGGCCGGGTGGGAGGACAAGACCCGCATCGACGAGCTGTGGCAGCGGGTCGGCATCCCCGCCCCGCCGCACGCGATCGTCGAGGTCGACGACCCCGGCCTGGCCGCCACCGCGGTGGCCCTGGATCGCGGCCACGGCGTGATGATCGCCATCGACACCAGCCTGGACGTCCTGGGCAGCTCCCAGGGCCTGCGCTGGGTCCGCTCCCGGGCCGAGCTGGACCGGGCGGTCGAGGCCCTGCGCGTGCGCACGAAGCGCGTCCGCCTCGCCACCTTCGTCCCCGGCGTCCCGTGCAGCCTGATGGGCATGGTCTTCGACGACGGGGTGGCGGTCTTCGACCCGATCGAGGTGATCACCCTCCACCGGCCGAGCACCGGACAGCTCGTGTACGGCGGCTGCTCGACGGCCTGGCGGCCGTCGGCGGCCCGCACGGAGACGTTGCGCGGCTACGCCCGTCGCGTCGGCGAGGAGCTGTCGGCGTCGCTGGGTTACACCGGCGTGTTCAGCGTCGACGGCCTGTCCGGCGAGGACGGGTTCGTGGCCACCGAGCTGAACCCGCGGCACGTCTCGGGCATCGGCGTCCGGCCCGGCTGGCCGGAGTTCCCGACCCGGCTGCTCAACCGGGCCGTGCAGGACCACCGTCCGGAGGCGGCCGGCGTCCGGTGGCAGGACGTGGAGGAGGTGTACCGGGAGGTCGTCCGCGAAACGCCGTCGGCGTCGCTGTGGATCGAGGTGCCGGGGAGCGATCTCGGACCGGAGGTGCGGACCGTGACGGTGCCGGTGGACGGCTCGCCGGTCGAGTGCGCGTACCGCCCGCAGTGCGGCGGGGTGTGGATCCTCGGGGCGACGGGTTCGCCGGTGCCGCACGACGGCGCGCTGGGGCCGGTGACGGCGGCGCTGGCGGAGCGGCTCGGGGTTTCGGATCTGCGGTCGTTCGGCGAGATCACGGCCAGGTCGACACTGGCGGGGTGACGCTCAGGCGCCTACCGGCTTCTCCTCGCCCCCGGCGAGCGTGGTCAGCTGCGCGACCAGCGCGTCGGCCAGCCGGCGGACCCGGGTTCCCGGGATGAGGTGGGGCCGGTGGGTGAAGGCGATCCGCAGCGTCTCTCCCGGGGTGACCAGCAGGCTCAGCGCGTAGTGCGTGTCGTCGCTGTGGCGGACGTCGACGATCCTCGGGTCATCGAGCAGCAGGTCGGGGTTCTCGAACACCAGCAGGGTGTCGAACTCCGTGTCCCAGGACGCCAGGCGCCGGATCGCGCCGAGGCCGAGGTGCTCGTGCGGGGCCAGGGCGAGCCGCTCGGCCCGCACCCGCCGCAGGAAGGCCCGCGCCGGTTCGCCGGGAACCACCTGCACCACCACCGGCACGGTGTTGACCAGCATCGCGACGAGGTGCTCCACGTCGGGCACCTCGGCCATCCGACCGGACACCGTCGTCCCGAACACCGCCGGCCGCCCGCCGGTCTCGGCGGCCAGGACGGCACCCCACAGCGCCACCACGATCGTGTTCATCGTCAGCCGGTCGGTCTTCGCCAGCTCCACCAGGCGGGCCGTCACCGGGGCCGGCAGCTCGACGACGTGGTGTTCCGAAGGGGACGAGCCCGGAGCCGGGGTGGCGAGCAGGGTCGGGGTCAGGCCGTCCAATGTGGACTTCCAGACCGCGGACGCGGCGTCCCGGTCCTTGGCGCGCAGGACGCGGAACCAGTCACGCAGCGGCGGTGCCGGGGTGCCGGCGGCCGGTGTCAGGAGCTCGCGGACCAGGAGCGTCACCGACCAGCCGTCGAGCAGGAGGTGGTGGTAGTCGAGCAGGAGGTGGGCGGTGCCACCCGGCAGGTGGACGAGGTGCAGGCGCAGCAGCGGGGGCGTGCGCACGTCGAACGGGGTGGCCTGGCTCTTCTCGGCCAGGACGTCCGCCCGCGCCCGCGCTTCGGCCGGGGCCAGCGCGCGCAGGTCCGTCTCGCGCCACGGCGGCTCGAGGTCGTCCACGATGACCTGCAGGGGTTCCGGCAGGCCGGCGACCTCGAACGCGGCCCGCAGCGGGGCGTGCCGGCGCAGCGCCGAGGCGGCCGCGGCGCGGAGTGCCGCCGCGTCCACCGGGCCGGACAGCTCCAGCCGCAGCTGCTCGGTGTAGCTGTCGGTCTCCTGCAGGCGGTGGAACAGGAAGCCCTGCTGCACCGGGGTCACCGGCAGGATCTCGGTCAGGCCGGGGTGGACCGCCCGCAGCCGGTTGAGCTGGTGGTGGTGCAGGGCGACCAGGGGCCGCACCGGGATCGCCGGGGCCGCCGCGCCCGCCGCCGTCGCGGCGAGCTTGCGCGGGGTGCCCAGCTCGAACACCTGCCGGGTGTCGAGCGCCAGCCCGGCGCGGCGGGCCAGGACCACCAGCCGGACCGCGGCGAGGCTGTCGCCGCCGAGGGCGAGGAAGTCGTCGTCGACCCCGGCCGGGACGCCGAGCGCCGCGGCGAACGCGGCCACGAGGGACTGCTCCTCCGGTGTTTCCGCTTCGGCGGCCCCGGTGGCGACCGCGGGTGACGGCAGCGCGTTCAGGTCCACCTTGCCGTTCGGGGCGACCGGCAGCTCCGGCAGTGCCAGCACCGCGGCGGGCACCAGGTGCGCGGGCAGGGTCCGCGCCAGCTCGGCCCGGATCGCCGTGCCGTCCGGATCCGCGCCGACGACGTAGGCCACGAGCTGCTTGCCACCGCTGGCCGCCGGCCGGGGCAGCACCAGCGCCTGCCGCACGCCCGGCAGCTTCCGCAGCGCGGTCTCGACCTCGCCCAGCTCGACCCGGAAGCCGTTGATCTTGACCTGGTTGTCCTGACGGCCCAGGCATTCCAGCTCGCCGTCGGCGTTCCACCGCGCCAGGTCGCCGGTCCGGTACATCCGCTTTCCCGCTCCCCCGAACGGATCCGCGACGAACACCGCCGCCGTCCACTCCGGCTCCCCCACCTACCCGCGGCCGACGACCA
>NZ_MUMI01000276.1 GCF_002155975.1 Amycolatopsis kentuckyensis | reverse complement strand
CCTGGTCATGGGCTGGCTGCCCGGCATCCTGCGCAGCCAGCCCATGACCAGGAACGTCACCGTCGAAATGAGTCCGAAGTGGAGGGTCAGCGCGGAGGCCCGCACGGCTCCCGGTGCGGTCCGCGGCGACACGAACTCGCCGGGCGTGCGCTGCCAGACCTGCTGGGCCACCAGGGCCGCGGTCGCCCACACGCCGAGCGCGACCCGCCAGGACGACGACATGACCGCGGTGGGCGTGACCAGCGCCCCGGCCGTGCTGCCCACCCCCAGGCCGAAGGTGAAGGCGGCGGAACCCTGGGCCAGCAACGGCAGCATGGTGCCGAGCACGGCGATGGACAGGCAGGCGAGCGCCGTCCCGATCAGGAGCTCCACCGAGCCGCCGAGCACCCGCCCGGCCAGCGACAGCACCAGCCCGACGAGCGCGACGGTGACGGTCCGGTGCGTCCCGACCCGGCTGCACAGCCACGGCGTCGCCCAGCCGCCGAGGCCGATCGCCCACAGCGGCAGGGCGACGAGCACCGCGGCGACGAGACCACCGGCGACGGAGATGTCCGGCAGGGCCGCGCCGAGGCTCGTCACGGCCGGCCGCAGGTTCAGTGCGAGAACGAAGATGACCAGGGTGGAGACGGTGGTGGTAGCACGCGACATCGCTCCTCCTCGTAGTCGAGGCCGGAGCGTCATACTCCGTAGCGCAATGTTTCGTGGTGCGCGCATTTCAGACATCCGTCACCTGACGGATGAACGAACTTTTGTTGCCCCTCAACGATTGCGAGGGCTTCGACGGCCCTGCGGATGGGCGTGCATCGGCACGGCCGGACGCCTCGCCCGCGGAAGAAGTGCCCGATTCGGTCACGGTCCGTGGTGAAAATCCCCGTGGCGGGGCGAAATCTCCCCGGGCGGCGCAGTGGGGACGCCGGGGACGGTGTTGTCGTCACTGCGCATCACCGCGCCGGCGAACGGTCCACAGCGGAGCGTCCTCTCCGTCGCGCGGGCGGAGGGGCCGTGCTCTTCACGCGGGGGCTGAGGTCCGGCGGCGGCCAGTGGCCCCGGTCCCCGGCCGCTGTCGTCGATGACGCGGACCACGAGCGTTCCGACAGGCTTGAAACGTAACAACCGAGCGTAGTAGCCTGCACCGGCCAGCAGACTTGAAACCTTTTAATCCGGAGGCCACGATGGGGCGGCAGGTGCGCGCATGAAGGTCGCCGTGCTCGTCACCTGCATCAACGACGCGCTGTTTCCCGAGACCGGCAAGGCGGTGTTCCGGCTGCTGCGCCGCTTGGGCGTGGACGCGGACTTCCCGCCGGCTCAGACCTGCTGCGGCCAGCCGATGGTCAACACCGGCTACCTCGACGAGGCCGTGCCGGTGGTCCGCGCGTTCACGGACGCGTTCGCCGGGTACGACCACATCGTCACGCCGTCGGGTTCGTGCGCGGGGTCGGCCCGGCACCAGCACGGCCTGGTCGCGCGGCGCGCGGGGGAGCCGCGGCTGGCCGGAACCGGGCCGAAGGTCCGGGAGCTGAGCGAGTTCCTCGTCGACGTGCTCGGCGTGACCGACGTCGGTGCCTCCTTCCCGCACCGCGTCACCTACCACCCGACCTGCCATTCGCTGCGCATGCTCGGCGTCGCCGACAAGCCGCTGCGGCTGCTGCGGGCGGTGCGCGGGCTCGACCTCGTCGAACTGCCCGCCGCCGAGGAGTGCTGCGGATTCGGCGGCACCTTCGCCGTCAAGAACGCCGAGACGTCCACCGCCATGGGGGCGGACAAGGCCCGGCACGTCCGCGAAACCGGGGCGGAAGTGCTCGTCGCGGGCGACAACTCCTGCCTGCTGCACGTCGGCGGCCTGCTGTCGCGGCAGCGGTCCGGCGTCCGCGTGCTGCACCTGGCCGACGTGCTGGCTTCGACCGAGGGGGACGCGTGAGCGCCACGTTCGTCGGCATGCCCGCCTTCCCGGCGGCCGCGCGGGAAGCACTCGCCGACACGCAGCTGCGCCGCAACCTGGCCCACGCCACCGGCACCATCCGCGCCAAGCGGGCGGCCGTCGTCGGCGAGGTCGCCGAGTGGGAGGAGCTGCGGCTGGCGGGCGCCGCGGTCAAGGACAACACCCTGCGCCGCCTCGACGAGCACCTGCTGACCCTCGAAGCGGCGTTGCAGGCGCGGGGAACGACCGTGCACTGGGCGCGGGACGCGCGGGAGGCCTGCGATGTCGTCGCCCGCATCGCGCGGGACCACGGCGTCGACGAGGTCGTCAAGGTCAAGTCGATGGCGACCCAGGAGATCGGCCTCAACGAGGCGCTCGCCGAGCACGGCGTCACCGCCTGGGAGACCGACCTCGCCGAGCTCATCGTGCAGCTCGGCGACGACCTGCCGAGCCACATCCTGGTGCCGGCGATCCACCGCAACCGCGCGGAGATCCGGGAGATCTTCCGCCGCGAGATGGCCGGCGCGGGCCGTCCGGCACCCGACGGCCTGACCGACGACCCGGCCGAGCTGGCCGGCGCGGCCCGGCTGCACCTGCGCGAGAAGTTCCTGCGCGCGAAGATGGCCGTCTCCGGCGCGAACTTCGCCGTCGCCGAAAGCGGCACCCTGGTGGTCGTCGAGTCCGAGGGCAACGGCCGGATGTGCCTGACCCTGCCCGAGGTGCTGGTTTCGGTGGTGGGCATCGAAAAGGTGATTCCCACCTGGGCCGACCTCGACGTGTTCCTGCAGCTCCTGCCGCGGTCGAGCACGGGGGAGCGGATGAACCCCTACACGTCGACGTGGTCGGGCGTGACACCGGGCGACGGGCCGCGGGAGATGCACGTGGTGCTGCTGGACAACGGCCGCACCCGCGCGCTCGCCGACGAGGTCGGCCGGCAGGCGCTGCGCTGCATCCGCTGCTCGGCGTGCCTGAACGTCTGCCCGGTCTACGAACGCACCGGCGGGCACGCCTACGGCTCGGTCTACCCGGGGCCGATCGGCGCGATCCTCAACCCGCTGCTCAAGGGTGTCGGCGTGGACGAGCAGACCGACTCGCTGCCGTACGCGTCCAGCCTGTGCGGCGCCTGCTTCGAGGCGTGCCCGGTGCGCATCGACATCCCGGAAGTCCTGGTGCACCTGCGGTCCCGGGTGGTCGACGCGCATCGCGGCGGAGCCCCGAAACCCGAGGCGGTGGCGATGAAGACGGCGTCCTGGGTGCTCTCGGACGCCCGGCGGCTGGGGCTCGCCGAACGCGGCCTGGGGGTCGCGAACCGGGCCCTGACCCGCTTCGGCCGCCGGCTGCTCCCGGGCGGCCGCCGTGCCCTGTCCCGGCTGCCGTGGCCGGGTTCACTGTGGACGAACAGCCGCGACCTGCCGGCACCACCACCCGAGTCGTTCCGGTCCTGGTGGCGGAAGCGATGACCGCGCGCGAGGAGATCCTGGCGGCCGTCCGCGGCGCGCTGCGGGACGCGGACCGGACCGAGGCCGTGGTGCCCCGCGGGTACCGGTCGGCCGTCGCGGACGTCGTCGACCTGTTCGCCGAACGCGTGGCCGACTACCGGGCCGCCCTCACCCGGTGCCCCGCCGCCGAGCTGCCGGAGGCCCTCCGCGCGGCCCTGGGCCCGGCGCGGAAAGTGCTGGTCCCCGACGGGTTTCCGGTCGGCATCGGCGGCTCGTCGCCACCCGGGACCACCGCGGAGCCGGCGGAGTTCGACGCCGTCGTCACCACGGCGGCACTGGGCATCGCGACCACCGGCACGATCGTCCTCGACCACGGCCCGGGCCAGGGGCGGCGGGCGCTGAGCCTCCTGCCGGACGTGCACGTGTGCGTGCTCCGGGCGGAGCAGATCGTGCCCGGCGTGCCGGAGGCGGTGGCCGCGCTGGACCCGGCCCGCCCGCAGACCTGGATCAGCGGGCCGAGCGCCACCAGCGACATCGAGCTGACCCGGGTGGAAGGCGTGCACGGACCGCGGAACCTGCACGTCATCGTCACGGAGTGAAGAACGCAGCCGTCAGGCGACCAGGCGGGGGAACAGTTCCCGTACGGCACGCCGCAGGTCGTCGAGGGCGGTTTCCTCGTCGGCCAGGTGGCGCAGCAGGGCCTGCTGGAACAGCCCGTCGAACAACGCGTACGCGTCCGGCGCCGAGCAGGTCGGCTCGGTGCCCGCGAGGCCGGCATACGCGCTCACGTTGCGCCAGATCATGTCCTGGAGGCCGGTGTCGATCTCGGCGACGTCCTCGCGGAACGCCGGCTCGAACAGGGACTGCGTGCGCAGGTCGTACCACATGCGGTGCATGAGGGGGGCTTCCTCGAGCGCCGCCGCGAGGCCGTCCGCGCAGGCCGCCGCCAGCTCCTCCGCGGTGGCCGCCTCGCCGACGCCGCCCTCGTAACGCTGGATGCACGCCGCCTTGTAGCGGCGCACGCAGTAGGTGATCAGCTCGACCTTGTCGGCGAAGTAGTAGTGCAGCAGCCCGTGGGAGAACTTCGTGTGCTCCGCGATCGTGCGCAGGCTGGTGCGGGCGTAGCCGAGGTCGGCCAGCGCCAGGAGCGCCGCGTCGGCCAGCTCCCGGCGGCGGTCCTCGAACTTGTCGGCTGGGGTCCGGCGCCTCACGGCGGCTGCGCTGGTCACAGCCCCGAAGATACCATCCGGCGGTTTTCTGACCAATCGTCCAAGAAAATCTTGACATTCGTCCAAACGGCGGTCATGGTCGTCACCAGCCGCCGGCGAAGTCGGGAGGGACGACGATGTCTCTGTTCTTCTACCTGGAAAAAGGCGCCTCCCTGGACCCCGGGGCGCCCTGCCTGACCCTCGACGGGGTCACCCGGTCCTACGGCGAGGTCGTCGAGCTCGCCGAAGCGGTCGCCCGCGCGTTGCGGCGCTCCGGCGTCGCCCCGGGGGACAAGGTCGGCATCCTCTCGGCCAACGACCCCACCGCGTTCACCTGCGTCTTCGGCATCTCCCGGGCCGGGGCGGTGTGGTGCCCGATCAACCCGCGCAACGCCGCCGGCGAGAACGCCGAGCTCCTGGACCTCTTCGACTGCGCCACCCTGGTCTTCCAGCCCGCCTTCGAGGACCTGGTCCGCCGGATCGCCCCGCGGCTGCCGAAGCTGACGACGCTCGTCCGCCTCGGCGACGGCGACGACTTCGCGCCCGGCTTCGACGACTGGCTCGCCGCCGCGAAAGCCGACCCCGCGGCCGTGGCCGCGCCGCCGGACGACGTCGTCGCCCTCGTGGGGACCGGCGGCACCACCGGCCGTCCCAAAGGGGTCATGCTCACCGGCCGCAACCTCGAGGTGATGTCGGCGATCACGCTGATGAGCTACCCCTTCGAGGGACGCCCGGTGTACCTGGCCCTGGCCCCGCTGACCCACGCGGCCGGTGTCCTCTGCTTCCCGGTCCTCGCCCGGGGCGGCGAGGTCGTGGTCATGCCCCGGCCCGACGTCGGCCGGTTCCTGGAGCTCATCGAACGCCACCGCGTCACGCACACGTTCCTGCCGCCGACGCTCATCTACCTGGTGCTCGGCCACGAAGCCCTGGACCACACGGACCTCTCGTCGCTGCAGTGCTTCTGGTACGGCGCGGCACCGATGTCGACGGCCCGGCTGACCGAGGCGCTCGACCGGATCGGGCCGATGGCGCAGCTGTTCGGCCAGACCGAGGCCCCGATGATGATCTCGACGATGTCGCCCGCCCAGCACCGGCGTCCCGACGGCACTGTCCACACCGGACGGCTGGCGTCGGCCGGACGGCCGTCGCCGCTGGTCACCGTGGCGATCCTCGACGGCGACGGAAAAGCCGTACCGCAAGGCGAACGCGGCGAGATCTGCGTGCGCGGCTCGCTGGTGATGGCCGGCTACCACCGCGACCCGGAAGCCACGGCGGAGGTGTCGGCGCACGGCTGGCACCACACCGGCGACATCGGGTTCCTCGACGGCGAAGGCTTCCTCCACATCGTCGACCGTGCCAAGGACATGGTCATCACCGGCGGGTTCAACGTCTATTCCGCCGAGGTCGAGCAGGCGGTGCTGGCCCACCCCGCGGTCCGCGACTGCGCCGTCGTCGGCCTGCCCGACGAAAAGTGGGGCGAGCGCGTCACCGCCGTCGTCCAGCTCCGGCCCGGCGCCGAACTGGACGAGGGCGAGCTGATCGCGTTCGTCAAGGACCGCATCGGCAGCGTCAAGGCGCCGAAGCGCATCGAAGTCTGGCCGGACCTGCCCCGCTCGACCGTCGGCAAGGTCCTCAAGGCCGAAATCCGCACGACCCTCGCCACCCGCTGAAGGAGTACCCATGAAACTCGCGCTGTACCTGCCGAACTTCCGGGACAAGGTGACCGTGCGGGAGCTCGAGGACCTCACCGCACTGGCCGAGGACCTCGACTTCGACTCCGTCTGGACGCTCGACCGGATCATCGTCCCGGAGACGTCCGACACCCAGGAGATGCAGTACGCCTTCGGCATGATCGAGGGCTTCCCCAAGGGCCTGCCGGTGAGCTCGCGCGGCGAGTTCCTCCAGGGCATGCCGCTCATCCCGTGGCTCGCGGCGAAGACGTCGAAGGTGCGGATCGGGATGAGCATCATCGACACGCCCTACCGCTCGCCCGGCGTCCTCGCCGCCGAGCTGGCCACCATCGACCACCTCTGCGGCGGCCGGCTCAACGTCGCCGTCGGCTCCGGCTGGATGCCCGAGGAGTTCGCCGCCGCGAGCGCGTCGCACATCTTCCCCCGGCGGCACCGGCACGTCCGGGAAACCCTGGAGATCATGCAGGGCATCTGGACCAACGACCTGTTCGAGTACCACGGCGAGTTCGCCGACTTCCAGCGCAGCGGGTTCGGCGCCAAGCCGGTGCAGAAGCCGCACCCGCCGATCTTCTTCAGCGGCCTGAAGGACGCGAAGCGGTCGGCCGCGCGCATCGCGAAGTACGGGCTCTCCGGCTGGATCGGCATCCAGGACTCACCCGAGGACATCCGGCGCTGGCGCACCGAGATCCAGCGCGAGCTCGACGCCCTCGACACGCCGCGGTCGGTCGACGACCTCGAGATCGCCAGCATGATCTGGTTCGTCATCACCGACCAGGACATGGACCAGAGCCCGCTGGGCAAGGGCACCAACCTGCTCGTGGGCTCGCAGGCGCAGATCACCGACCAGCTCAAGCGCTACCGGGAAGCCGGGCTGACGATGCCGTTCCTGTGGCCGCCCTTCCAGGACGTCCCGGTGGCGAAGACGCTCGACGACCTGAAGCGCCTCAAGGAAGAAATCCTCCCCAAGATCGACGCGATGTGAAAGGGACCAGCATGTCCGAACTCGAAGGAAAGCGCGTCTTCGTCACCGGATCGGGCGCCGGCATCGGCAAGGCGATCGCGGCGCTGTTCACCGAACGCGGCGCCCGGGTCGTCGTGAGTGATCTCGACTCCCTCTCGGCCAAGCAGGCGGCCGGCGAGATCGGCGCCGCCGGTGTCGCCAACTGCGACGTCACCGACGAAACCCAGGTCCAGTCGGCGATCCGGCAGGCGGTCGACCTCCTCGGCGGGCTCGACGTCCTGGTCAACAACGCGGGCATCGGGGTGTCGTCACCGCTGCTGCAGCAGCCGACGGAAAGCTTCGACAAGATCTTCGCGGTCAACGTCCGCGGCACGTTCGTGACGATGAAGGCGGCGATCCCGCACCTGGTGGAGTCGAAGGGGAACATCGTCAACATCGCGTCGATCGCGGGCCTCGGCGGCAGCCCGCTGCTCGGCTCGTACTGCGCGACGAAGGCGGCGGTCATCCAGCTGACCCGCGTCGCGGCGGTGGAGATGCGCCCGGCGGGCGTCCGGGTCAACGCGGTCTGCCCGGGCTTCGCGGACACGGCCATGGTCGAGCGCCTGGTCCCCGACTTCGAGGCGGCGACCCAGGTCCCGTTCGGCGACCTGGTGGCGGCCAAGCAGGGCCGTCTCGGTACGCCGGAGGACATCGCGGAGGTGACGGCGTTCCTGGCCTCGGACCGGGCGAGCTGGATCACCGGCAGCCACTACGTCCTCGACGGCGGGCTGACCGCGTCCCTGGTGTGAGACGCCGGTGCCCGGCCGGTTCGCCACGAACCGGCCGGGCACCGAGGTGATCGTCAGCGCCGAGGCGTCACCGTGTTCGCCACGACGAGCGGGGCGAGCTGCACCCAGTCGACGTTCGGGCCCCACGCCGCCGGATTCCCGAACGTGAGCGCGCCGCCCTTCGTGGTCAGGTCGATCGGCGAGGTCTCCGGCCAGAAGCCGTCCCAGGTGTAGTTGTGCCGGTAGGGCGCGGGCGTCACCGTGCCGCCCGCCTCCGTGGCCACCAGGGTGCGGGTGATCGTGTCCGTGTTGTACGGGTGCCCCGTGTTCTTCTCCGCCTGGGCGTAGGCGACCGTGAGGTCGTACTGACCGGGACCGCCGGTACGCGGGATGGTCAGCGTGCCGCCGTGGCCCAGGTAGCCGACGTACGATCCGCCGGACGCCCAGGGACCGGTCGCCGTGGCCGCTCCGCCCGCGAGCCGGCCCGACTCCGCCTCGACGCGCACCGCCCGCCGGTCGGCCGCCGCGTCGCGGACCTGGGTGAGGGTGCCCGCCACCAGCGGGGTGCGGCCCTCGTTGGACACCACCGCTTCGGTGACGCCCGCCTTGAGGAACACCGTCTCGCTGCCCGACCAGACACCGACACCGGTGGCGGTCAGGTCGCCGCCCGTCACGCGGCGGCCGGACAGCGTGAGCCCCAGCGTGCTGCGGCCGACGCCCGCCCAGCACGTCGACAGGCGGTAGTAGCCGTCCTCGGCGGCGGACAGGTACGTGGTGACCTTCTGCCCGGGCGCCAGGACGACCGCGCCCGGCGCCAGGACCTGGAGGGCGGCCGTGCCGTGGTCGACCGAGCCGCCGGTGCGGCGGGCGTCGGCGAGCGGGTACTCCGCCCGCTCCGGGCCGGTGACCTCGGTCAGGTCGAAGCGGTCCAGCGTGACGTCGGACGAGCCGCCGAGGAACCCGCTCGGATCCGTGGTGCGCACGGAAACGCGGTGCTTGCCCGCGCTCAGCGTGAGCGGCGTGTCCAGCCGGCCCCGGTAGGTCCAGTTCAGCGTGGCCGGCAGGGTCAGGGTGCGGACGTAGGTGTCGTCGACGTACAGTGCCAGCCTGCCGACGAAGGCGTTGGTGCCGTAGAACACGCCCAGCCGGTACGCGCCGGCCCGCGGGACGTCGACGTCCACGGTGTCGCGGGAAGCGGGGGTGTTCATGGAGCCGACGTCCTTGCCGCCCGACGTCGTGTAGCGCATGGCCATGTCCCACGAACCCGACCCGTCGTCCTGGACGTAGACCCGGGCGTTCTCCACGGTGCCCGACTCGGCTTCGTAGCTCGCCTGCCACGGTGCCGTCGCCGCGGGCGGGGCGCCGAGCCCCGCGGGCGTGACGATCACCTGGTAGGCGGCCAGCGGGTCGCCGCCCGGCACGGAGATCGTCGCCTTGCCGTCCTGCACGCGGACCCGGGACGCCGCCACGATCGGCGGCTGCTGGGCGTCGCCCTCGTAGCCCGACCAGGTCGCCTTGGCGATCCGGACGTCCACCCGGTCGCCGAAGACCTTCCGGTCCAGGCCGGTCAGCGCGACGTCGACCGCGTCCGCCGTGCCGCCGAGCAGGACGGTCGCCGTGCGGTCCGTGCGGTCGAGGGTGGCGAGGCCCTGCAGCGAGTTCCGGGTGTCCGGCCGCGGCGGCGTCACGCGCACGGTGTCGCCGGAGAGGTCGGCGTACCACTTGGTCAGCCACCAGCCGCCGTTGGCGCGGCCGGTGCGCACGGCGTTGTCGCTGAGGTTGCCCGCCAGCGACCAGTACGCCATCTGACCGTCCACTTTGGTGTCTTCGAGCATGGTGATCCACTGGATCAGCCGCCCGGGCACCGAGGTGTCCTGCCGGTCGGAGTACTCGTTGATCATGATGGGCCGCGGCGGGACGCCGAGCGAGAGTTCCATGGCGCGGTAGTCCGCGTAGTGCCCGCGGTAGGTGGCCGTCGAGTCCGGGCTGAGTTCGTGCCAGGTGGCGATGTCGGGCAGGACGTCGTTGGCCTTGGCGTAGGCCAGGAACTCACGCAGGTGGTCGGGTCGGTACCCGGTTTCGCCGATGCCGGCGATCCGGGCGTTCGGCAGGACCGACTTCACCGTGCGGTAGACCTTCGTCCAGTCGGCGAAGAACTGCTGCTTCTTGTTCGCCCAGTCCTGGTACCAGATCCCGTCCGGCTCGTTGAAGATCGTCCACACGAACCGGTCGCGGTCGGGCCGTTTCGCCACCTTGTCCAGCTGGGGCTTGAGCCGCGCGAGGTAGTCGTCGATGCCGAGGTCCTGGTACGGCCAACGGCTGTAGACGTCCTGGGCGTAGATGTGGACGTCGGTGCCGCCGGCGGCGAAGAAGCCGTCGGCGACGGCGAGGGCGTCGCCGTTGGGGTGCTGCTCGCCGTCGGGTGCCTTCTGGGAAATGGTGCGCGGGTGCATCCCGGCGATCAGGTCCTGCGACGGCACGCCGAGGTCGCCGAGGCCGTAGAGGATGCCCGTGGCACCGCCGTGGAAGGCGCCCGTCGACTCGCCGAGGTCGACGCGCAGCGTTTCCGCCGCCGCGCCCTGGGCGGTGGCGGGGGACAGCGTGGTGAAGGCGAGGACGGCGACGGCCGCCCCGGCCAGGATTCGGTGTCGCATCAGCACTCCGCTTCGATGGGGAGGGGGTTCACTTGACGGCGCCGCTGGTGATGCCCGCGATGATCTTCCGCTGGGCCACGGCGAGGACGACGATCAGCGGCAGGCTCATCAGCACCACGTAGGCGAAGATGAGGTGCCAGTTGTTGAGGTACAGCCCGGCGCTCGCGACGCGGAACAGGTTGAGCGGCAAGGTGTCGAGCCGCCCGCCGACGACGAAGAAGGCGTAGAAGACGTCGTTCCACACGTAGAGGCAGATGAGGATGGTGGCGGTGGCCAGCGCCGGCCGCAGCAGCGGCAGCACGATCCGCCGGAACACGGTGACCGGACCGGCGCCGTCGATCTGGGCGGCTTCCTCCAGCGACATCGGGATGGTCCGCACGAAGCCGGTGACGAAGAAGATCACCGTGGACAGGTAGATGCCGAGGTAGACGCCGATCATGCCGACGGCACTGCCGGCGAGGCCGAGCTGGCGCAGCAGCAGCACCACGGTGACGACCGCGGGCGGCAGCACGATGCCGCTGATGCCCAGCGCGTACAGGGCGGCGTTGAGCCGGCTCGCGCGGCGGGCCAGCACCCACGCGGCCATCGACCCGAAGGTGAGGACGCCGGCGACCGTCGGCACGACGATCAGCAGGCTGCCGAAGAACGCCGCCGGCACCTCGCCGTCGATCCACACTTCCCGCAGGTTGCCGAACAGCTGCCAGTGGCTGGGCAGGGAGAGGTCGGGGTCGAGCGCTTCGCCCTGCGACTTCCCCGCGGTCACCACGACGAGCCAGAGCGGGATCCCGATGAGCGCAAGGACTCCCACGGTGGTGACGACCGGCTGCAGCCTCGTCCAGAAGCGCGCGTCGCTGAGGCGGCCGGTCACAGGATCTCCTCTCGCTTGCGCAGGGCGCGGATCACCGGGAAGGCCAGGAACGCGACGAGCAGGAACAGCACCAGGCTCATCGCGGTGGCCTGGGCGAACAGGCCCTGCCCGAAGGTGCGGTAGATGAAGATGTTGAGGATTTCCGTGGTGCGGGCGGGGCCGCCGCCCGTGGTGGCCTGGACGACGTCGAAGCCGTTCATCGACCCCAGCAGCGCGGTGGCGACGTTGAACGTCACCGCCGGCGCCAGCAGCGGCGACTTGACGACCCAGAACGTACGCCAGCGCGAGGCGCCGTCGATGCGGGCGGCTTCGAGGATGTCCTCCGGGACGGTCTTGAGCCCGGCCAGGTAGATGAGCATCGACAGGCCCATCCACTTCCACGCGTGGATCAGCGCGACCACCACGATCGACCAGGTGGTGTCCCCGAGCCAGGCGTAGTCGAAGGTCCGCCCGAGCACCGCGCCGATCAGCTCGTTGAGGCTGCCGTGCGGCTTCAACAGGGCCTGGAAGACGTACCCGACGGCGAGCGCCGACATCAGCACGGGGACGAGGAAGAAGATCCGCGCGAGGCGGTTGAGCCGGTTGTCGCGTTCGAGCAGGACGGCCAGCGCGAACCCGAAGACGTTCTGGAAGACCGCGACCAGCACCGCGTAGACGAGCGTGATCCGCACGGCCCGCAGCAGCGTGCCGTCCGAGGCGAGCTGGGTGAAGTTGTCCAGCCCGACCGGCTTGATCGAGCTCTTGAACCCGGACCAGTCGGTGAACGCGTAGACGAAGTTGAACAGCGTCGGCAGGAAGAAGAAGACGAGCAGGATGGCGAAGGCCGGGACCAGGAACCACATCGGGTGCGTCCGCTTGCTGCGGGTGCTCGCCGGCCGGGCGCCCCGCCGTGGAGCGGGCCGGGTGACCGGCCGCTCCACGACGAGCGTGCGTTCTGCGGTGGACATTGGGCTCCTCGCCGGGTCAGAAGCCCGGGGCTCCGGCCGCCTTGGCCAGCTGGGCGAACTGGTCCTGGGTGGCCTTGGCCACCTGGTCCGGCGTCATGGTGCCGGCGATCATGTCCGCGAGGTTGATGTAGAGGTCCGGGTTGGCGACGGCCAGCGCCTGCATCGAGCCGACCGCGGTGGGCAGGGACTTGTGCACGTCGAGCAGGGCCTGGGGCACGCCCGGCGGGTTGGCGACCGACGGCTCGAGCGAGATGGTCTTGCGGTCGGCGACGAACCCGGCGTAGCCCGGGCCCATCCAGTACGCGAGCAGCTGCCGGGCCGCGGCCTCGCGCTTGGCGTCGCCGGTCCGGAAGGCGACCAGGGCGTTCGTCTGGTCCGGGATGAAGGTCCCGATCCGGCCCGACGGCGCGATCGGGAAGAAGCCGATCTTCTTGTCCAGCGTCGCGGTGTCGGCCTTGGCCTGCAGCTGGCTGAAGAACGAGTTGACCTGCACGGCCATCGCGGCCTTGCCGTCGAGCAGCGCGGCGCCCTGGTCCTCCAGCTTGGCGGTCTTGATGTCGGCGTTGAACAGGCCTTCGCCGATCAGCGCCTGGTACTTCTTGATGGTGTCGAGCACGACCGGGCTGGTGAAGGTCTCCTGCTTGCTGTTGATCCGGTCCCAGAGGCCGTTCTTCGCGGCGTCGGCGAGCTGGACCTGCACCCACCACTGGGTCGCCCACCGGTCGCCGCCCATCTCGAAGAACGGGGTGACGCCCTTGGCCTTGAGCGCGCGGGCCGCGGTGACCATGTCGTCGAAGGTCTTCGGCGGCTCGGTGATGCCGCCTGCGGCGAAGACTTCCTTGTTGTAGTAGACGCCTTCGACGGCCGGGCTGGTGATCAGCGCGGCGTAGCGCTTGCCGTCCAGCTTGCCGGTGATGTCCCGCAGTTCCGGCGCCAGCTTGCCGAGCCACGGCGCGTCGTCGAGGGGCTGGAGGTTGGTCTTCGCGTTGATCGCTGTCAGCATCGACGAGGTGGGCTGCCAGAAGGCGAGGTCCGGTTTGTCGCCGGTGGCCACTTTGGTCTGGATGCTCTGCTCGTACGGGTCGGGGAGCGTCACGACCTGGACGGTCGCGCCGGTGGCTTTTTCGAAGGACTCGACGACCTGCTTGGGCACGGTGTTGCTGTTCTGCGCCGCCCAGAGGGTCAGCTTGACCCCGTCGAGCCTCGCGGTGGGGTCGGCCCAGGTGGCGGGCGCGGCGTCGGCCGGGGCGTTCGCGGACGGGTCACTGCAGGCGGCGAGGCCGAGCACGAGCGCAGCGGCGGCGACGGCGCTGATCCATTTCTTCATCGGGGTGATCCTTCGGTGCGGTGAGGGGGTTAGCCGGCGACGATGCGGAAGAGCCGCGCGGAGGCGGTGGTGTGCGGGGTGGGCGTCAGGGTCAGGGAGCCGGTTTCGGTGTCCCATTCGACGGTCCAGGCGGGCAGGTCCCGGGGGTAGCGTGCCTCGATGTGGACGTGCTGGGAGCGCAGGTGTGGCAGAGGCAACGTCACCGGCCCGGCGTCGTCCCCGCGCCGCCACACGGCGAGGTGGGTGACGTCGCCGGAGCGCAGGGCCAGGCTGAGCCACGGATCTTCCCACCCCGGCAGGCCCAGCGGCCACAGTGGAACCGCGGCCGTCAGCCCGGTGCGGATTTCGCGGTACACCGCCACCGCGGCCCGCACCGAGGCCCGCTGCTCCGCGTCCATGAGGTCGAGCCGCCCGGACAGGTAGAGGCGGCCGAGCAGCCCGGTGCACACGGCGTAGGCGAAGTCCTCGGCCGGCATGTCCGGCTGCGGGTAGGCCCAGCTGGCCGCCTGCTCCGGCAGGACCGACAGCGGGGCCGCGACGGCGATCGGCGGGTACCGCAGGTAGTCCTGCTGGTCGCTGGTGGACTGCAGCTGCATCCGGGCGAGCAGCGCGTAGTCCATGCGCATGGCGCCCGACGCGCAGTTCTCCAGGACCAGTCCGGGATGCCGGTCCAGGACCCCGTCCAGCCAGGCCAGGTGCGCCCGGTTGTGGCCGAGCAGGCCGGCGCCGACGCTGTCGGCGGCCAGGTCGGTGCCCGCGCCGGGATCGACGTTGTAGTCGAGCTTGAAGTAGCCGACCCCGAGGTCCTCGACCAGCCGGTCGACGACACCGTCCAGGTGCGCGACGGCGCTCGGGTGGCGCAGGTCCAGGACGTACCGGTCGTGCTCGACGAGCCGGACGCCGCCGCGCTGCAGGAAGGCCGCGTCGGGCAGCTTGTCCGCCATCGGGCTGCGCACGCCGATCACCTCCGGCTCCAGCCACAGGCCGGGCACCATGCCGCGCTTGCGGATGCGGCCGAGGACCTCCTGGATCCCCTGGGGGAACCGGGTTTCCGACGGCTGCCACTCGCCGACGCTGTCCCACCAGCTGGTGCCGTTGTCGTACCAGCCGGCGTCGATGCAGAACACCTCCGCGCCGGCGTCCGCGGCGGCGTCGACGAGCGGGAGCAGCTTCGCGGTGGTGGGGTCGCCCATCAGGGTGTTCATGTAGTCGTTGAAGACCACCGGCAGGGCGGACCGGTCGGGGTGCGGGCGGACGAGGGTGCGCCGGTGCGCGGTGAGCGCGGCGGCCGCACCGTCCACACCGGACTCCGAGACGGCCACGGACACCGGAACCGTGGTGAAGGACTCGCCGGGCCGCAGGGTCTGGTGCCACTGGTGGTCGATGTCCGTCGGCCCGAGCAGCGCGAGGTACGCGCCGTCGCGGCGCTCGCCGACCTCCCACCGCCAGGCGCCGTTGTGCTCGACCTGCCACAGCCACGTCCGCCCGGTCCGCCGGTCGGTGAGCCCGCCGGTCGGCAGGTGCGTGCCGGTGGACCAGGTCCCGGTGCTGACGGCGGCGAACCGGCCGCGGCCGTCCTGGCCGTGCAGCCCGAGGCCGAGATCCGGCAGGACGTCGTCGCGCAGCGGACGGCGGCGCCACCGGCCCTCGCCGAGCCACTCGCTGTCGGCCCGGAGCAGGTCGGCGTCCTCGATGCGCGCGCCGGTGAAGTTCGCGGCGAAGGAGGTGACGCCCTGCAGCAGGACCGGCGCCGGGCCGTGGTTGGTGACGGTGGTGGTGATCTGGCAGGCGGCGACGCCGTCGGCCGACCGGAACGACGTCCGCGCGGTGAGCCCGGTCCGCTCGTCGCGGCTGTCGAGGTGCAGTTCGTGCCACTTCCCGTGCCGGCCGCGGGTGGAGCCGGTGTAGGCGAGCCGGTTGCCGACGGCGGTCCCGGAGAACCGGTGCGAGGCCCGCGCCCGCCCTTCGCCGGCGACGAGCAGTTCGACCAGCGGCTGTCCCGCTTGGTCGCCGGCACCGCCGGGGCTCCCGAGGTGCCGGACCGCAACCGGGCCGTCGGGGGACACGTCCACGACGAGTTCCAACGCGGGGTGGCCCCAGGCCACGGTGGTGGCCGCCTCCGTCGAGATCACCGTTGCTCCCTCTCGTATTTCTGCAGTTCACCGCATATGTGACCGGTCACAATGGCAGGCCAGCAGTGTGCCGGGTCACCCGGTCGGTTGAGAAGCCCGCGTTACCTTGTTGTTACGAACAGTCCGGGAGCTGCCCCGGTCAGCCGGCGGCGCGCGGCGGTGCGGTCGACTCGCGGATGACGAGGGAAGGCGCGGCGAGCCGGGGTGCCGGCTGCGGCGCGTCGGTGAGTTCGGCGGCGAGTGCCGCCAGGCAGGCGTGTCCGAGGGCCACGAAGTCCATCCGGACGGTGGTGAGCGCCGGCGTCCAGTACGCGGCCCCGGGGACGTCGTCGAACCCCACGATGCTGACGTCGCCGGGGACGTCGCGGCCGGCTTCGTGCAACGCCCGGCGGACCGCCAGGGCCGTGTCGTCGTTGCCGCACAAGATCGCCGTCACCGCCCGGTCGGCCGCCAGCTCCTGGCCGGCTCGGTAGGCCGAGCGCACGTCCCAGCCGGCCGGGACGACCGGCGGCACCGGGGCCCTCGCCGCTTCGAGGGCGCCGCGCCAGCCCGTCTGGCGGGCGCTCCTGCCGGTCTCCGAAGGGATGGCGACGTGGTGCACCGTGCGGTGCCCCAGCCCGAGCAGGTGTCCCGTCGCGTCGGCGGCGGCCTGCCGCTCGTCCAGGAAGATCATCGGCCGGGCGACGTCGTCGAGGCCGCCCGCTTCGGTCGCGGCCACCACCGGGACCTCCGGCGGCAGCGCCCGCAGCACGCCGGCGCCGGCGGCGTCGAAGGCGACCACCACGATGCCGCCCGCGTTGGGGTCGTTCACGTACTCGACCGCGTGCCGGACGTCGTCGGGCCGGTCCGACTCCACCACCCGGACGCCGACCGCGAACCCGCGCAGGCGGGCGGCCTCCTCGATCCCGCGCAACGTCGAGGCGTAGCCGTACAGCGTCGTGTCGGCGATGACCACCGTCACCGCGCGCGACCGCCCGGAGCCCAGGGCGCGCGCCGCCCGGTTCGGGCGGTAGCCCAGCCGGTCGATGACCGCCAGGACGTGCTGCCGGGTCCCGGCGTTGACGTTGGGCGACTCGTTCAGCACCCGCGACACGGTCTGGTAGGAGACACCCGCGGCGGCGGCGACGTCACGAATGCTGAGCGAGGCGGAGGAACGTCGGGTCACGGTGCCATCGTTGTCGGTACCGATCGTGTCGTCAAAGCCGCCCGATCAGTACACCGTGACCTGCCCGGTCGCCAGGTCGTACGACGCGCCCACCACGCGCAGCTTCCCCTGCGCGATCGGCCCGGTGAGGGACGGCGTCTTCTGCAGCGTCGCGACGACGCTCCGGACGTGGGCCTCCAGCGCGGCCGCGTGGATGTCCGCGCCCCGGTCCCGCACTTCCCGCGCGGCCGGCAGCAGCGCGGAAACCAGGCTGCCCAGCGGGCCGGACGGCAGCTTGGCCGGGTCCTTCATCGCGTCCACGGCGGCCTTCACCGCGCCGCAGCTCTGGTGCCCGAGCACCAGGACCAGGGGTGTGTTCAGCGCCAGCACCCCGTACTCGATGGTGCCGACGGTGGCGTCCGACAGCACGTTCCCGGCCGTGCGGGTGACGAAGAGGTCGCCGAAGTCCTCGTCGAAGACCACCTCGACCGGCACGCGGGAGTCCGCGCACCCGAACACCTGCGCGTAGGGCGCCTGGCCGGCCGCGTGCCGGCGGATGTCGTCGAGCGTCTGCGGGTGCAGTGTCCGGTTGGCGAGCAGGCGCTTGTTGCCGTCGAGAAGGCGTTGCAACGCACCGTCGGGCGTCCTGGGCGGCTCCGGGTTCGCCGGCACGGGCACCGCGGAGCCCGGCGAGCTGTCGGCGGCCGTGCTCGCGCCGGCCGCGCACGCGCTCAACGCCAGCGAAACCCCGCCGAGCGCGAGCCCGCGCAGCACCGTCCT
The DNA here is from genome assembly GCF_002155975.1 of Amycolatopsis kentuckyensis. Classification (GTDB taxonomy): domain Bacteria; phylum Actinomycetota; class Actinomycetes; order Mycobacteriales; family Pseudonocardiaceae; genus Amycolatopsis; species Amycolatopsis kentuckyensis. The sequence continues at coordinate 948 of NZ_MUMI01000276.1, read as the reverse complement.
GCGGGCCGGGGTGTCCCCGTTCTCCTTCGCAAAAGCAGACATGGCGCCGGTCTCCTTTCCCTGCCGATTCGGATCAGCGGATGCTAGGCGGCCGGCCGCGCCGCGAAACGGTTTTCCGCGAATGCGGGGAATGGTTTCCGGCACCGGCGGAAAGCGCCGGGGACCCGGCCGGTGGGTCGCGGCACGCGCGGGCCCGCCGGTCACGCGAAGTCGCGGGAACCGTTCACTCTTTCGAGCCGACCTCTCCGGAGAGCGACCGAACCGGTGTCGCGGAGGTGAAGGGAGCTCGATGTCGATCGACCAGAGCGACGAGCGCACGGCCGAGCCGGCCGTCCGGCCGCGGTTCACGTGGGCCGCCGTCCGGCCGCTGCTGCTGCGGCTGCACTTCTACGCCGGGGTGTTCGTCAGCCCGTTCCTGCTGGTGGCGGCGGTGACCGGGCTGGCCTACATCTGGACGCCCCAGGTGGAACGGGCCGTCTACGACCACGAGTTGCACGTCCCCGCCGCGGCCGGGGCCGTGCCGCTGGCGCGGCAGGCCGCCATCGCGAAGGCCGCGGTGCCGGACGGGACGGTGACCGGGATCCGGCCGGGGCCCACGCCGACCGATTCGACCCAGGTGATCTTCGCCCGGCCGGGGCTCGAGCCCAGCTACCACCACACCGTGTTCGTCGATCCGCACACCGGCGAGATCCGCGGGCAGCTGGAGACCTACGGCTCGGGCCAGGCGATGCCGGTGCGCGGCTGGATCGACAACCTGCACGCCAACCTGCAGCTCGGTGACTTCGGACGCTGGTACAGCGAGCTCGCGGCGAGCTGGCTGTGGGTGGTCGTGCTGGCCGGGATCGCGCTCTGGGCAGGGAGCCGCAAGCGGAAGAAGTCCCAAAGCGCGCGGGGACGGCTGCTGTCGTGGCACCGCATGACCGGGCTGGTGATCGCGGCCGGGCTGCT
>NZ_MUMI01000275.1 GCF_002155975.1 Amycolatopsis kentuckyensis | reverse complement strand
CGTGGACGTGACCCGGCTGGCGCTGGTCCCGCGTCCGGGCGCGGAGCTCCCGGCGGTGGTCGCGGCCTTGCTGGACGGCGTGGACCTGGTGGCGGTCCAGCCGGGTCACGTCCACGCCGTACTCGGCCGCCGCGGCGATGCCCAGGGACGGCATGCCGACCACCGCCGCCCACGAGCCCGCTGCCGTGGCCGCGGCGAGGAGGGCGAGCAGCAGCGATGTCCCCCCGTGGACCGCCACCGTGCTCCCGCGCCGGAGCCCGGTGTCGGGCAGCAGCCCGGCCAGCGCCGGGACGACCGGGAGCACCCTTCCCGTCGCCCTGGCCCGCTCGGCCTGGGCCGCCACCCGGCTCGCCGTGCTGACCCCGGGCAGGGCCGCCAGCCGGGCCACCGGCGGCTCCACCACAGCGGTCACCGCACGCACCTCCCCACCACGGACTAGGCCGGCGGTCGGGCCTCTCCCAAAACGCGACCGACGGCACTGGTTCGCCGCGGGGAAGGCGGCGGCTCAAGTCGAACGTCTGTTCGACCAAGACCAGTCAACCGCGATCCATCGGAGGTGTCAAGTCACCCACTCGTGGGGTCCGGAAAGCAGCACCCGCAACGGTAATGGAGTTGCCCGCACCCCGGCCCGGTCACTAGACAGGCGGCGTGGAGCTCACCGACGCCCGCCCCGAAGACGTCCCGGAACTGCTGGTCCTGCAGCGCTGCTGCTGGGTCCAGGAGGCGATCCTCAACGACACTCTCGACATCCCCGCCCTGCACGAAACCCTCGAGGACGTGCGCGACTGGACGAAGACGTGGTCGGTGTGGATCCTCCGGCAGGACCACCGGCTCATCGGCGCCGTGCGCGCCCGCCTCGACGGGGACCGCTGGGAGCTCGGCAGGCTGATGGTCGCGCCGGACCTCGCCGGGCGCGGGCTGGGCCGGCGGCTGCTCGCCCACGCCGAAGCGCAGGCGCCCGCCGAAGCCCGCCGGTTCGCCCTCTTCACCGGTGCGCGCAGCGCCCGCAACATCGCCCTCTACCAGCGGGCCGGCTACCGGCTCACCGACCCGCCCGCCGCCGATGGCCACATCCGTGGCGCGGTCTACCTGGAGAAGGACGTCACACTGAGCGAAAAAGCCGGTCCGGCCGCCTGACGCTGCGGCGTCGGCTAGATTCCCCGGTGAACTTCGGGGGGTGACGATGACGGGACCGCGGAGACGGCCGATCCTGGCGGCCGTCGGCGTGCTGATGGCGGTGGGCGCGGCGGCCTGCGGGGTGTCCGGCGCCACGGCCGCGGGCCCGGCGCCGACGACCATCGGCGCGGAGTGGCGCTCGTTCCGCGCCGACGTCACCGGGATCCGGCCCGGCTCGGACGACCGCAGCCTGTTCGTGCAGGTCGCGCTGCCCGGCAAGGACCCCGGCTGCGTCCGCGAGCCGCGGATCGAACAGGTCGTGGAGGCGAAGACCGACATCCGCGCCGACGTCGTCTACTCGACCCGCCCCGCGGCGGGCGGCTGCCAGGACAAGGTGGCCGCCGAGGTCGAGCTGACGACGGCGGACCCGATCGCCGACCGGACCGTCATCCTCAACTCCGACACCGGGAACGCCTGGCACAAGCTCGGCGCGGGCTGGGCCCACTGCGACCGCCAGAGCAGCTGCGCCCCACCCGCCGACCACTGCGACCCCGCGTGGATCGGCGCCGCGGTGTCCGCCGCCGGCGCCGGCAGCCCGGGCACGACCCGCGCCTGCACCCCGTCCTGGCTGGTCGTCGACCTGCTCAAGGAGCAGGCCGAGCCGTCCCGCACCGCCTTCCGCTGGAGCGACTCGGGGTGGACGTCGTTCGCGCAGGCCCACTCCCCCGGCTGCGCGGAGATCCTGGCGGCCGAACCGAAGTTCCCGGTCGCGCTCTGCAAGTCGCTGCCCGCGCCGGCCTAGCGCGACAACTTCTTGACGATCTCCGCGCCGACCGCCTGCACGGCGGCGTCGGTTTCCTCCTGCGGCATCGGCGAGTTCGAGAAAAGGCCCTTGTCCCAGCCGGACACCTCGAGGACGACGACGGTCGTGCCCTTCAGGACGTGCAGCTCGGAGCCGCTGAACGCGCTGTCGGTGGCGAGCCGGACCAGGACCGCCTTGTCGCCGATGCCGCGCACGTCCGTCGGCGTGATCTCCGGGCGCTTCGGCGTGAACAGGTCGTTCGCCTGCTCGGCCGCGCTCTCCCCGGAGTACCGGGTGATCTGGACGTGCATGGTGGCGTCGCGGACGTTCTCGTCCGGCCCCGGCTTCCAGCTGCAGCCCTGCTGCTTGATGCCCGGCAGGTCCCCGGTGCCCTGGCCGGCCAGGACGAAGCTCGGGAAGCCCGCCTTCTCCAGCACCGGCGCCGGGACCTGGCACTCGGCGGGCACCGGCGCGGACGACGGCGCCGCGCCGGTGCTCGCGTAGTAGTCGCTCACGACGATGCTCGCCGGGATGCCCGCGCCGAGCAGCACGACGACGCCGCCGATGATGCCGAAGACCAGCCCGGTCCGCTTCTTCTTCGGCGGCGGCACCGGGGCGCCGTAGCCCGCGGGCGGGTACCCGGGCGGCGGGTATCCGGGCTGCGGCGGATAGCCCTGCGGCGGCGGGTACCCGGGCT
>NZ_MUMI01000274.1 GCF_002155975.1 Amycolatopsis kentuckyensis | reverse complement strand
CGGCGGCTGACGAGCACCTGGTGCTCGTCAGCCGCCGCGGTGCCGAGGCCCCGGGTGCCGCCGAACTCGGAGCCGAGCTCGGCTGCCGTGTCACCTTCGCCGCCTGTGACCTCGCCGATCGCGATGCCGTGGCCGCACTCCTGCGCGACCTGACGGACGTCCGCGCCGTCGTCCACACCGCCGGGCTGCCGCAAGCGAAAACCGTCGCCGACACCAGCGTCGAGGACTTCGCCGAGGTCCTCGCGGCCAAGGCCACCGGTGCCGACCACCTCGACGAACTCCTCGGCGACGACCTCGACGCCTTCGTCCTCTTCTCCTCCAACGCCGGTGTCTGGGGCAGCGCCGGCCAAGGCGCCTACGCCGCCGCGAACGCGCACCTCGACGCCCTCGCCGCCCGGCGGCGCGCGGCCGGGCGGAAAGCCACCTCCGTGGCCTGGGGGTCCTGGGCCGGGGACGGCATGGCGGGCAGCGCCGAAGCGAAGGACCACCTGCGCCGCCGCGGCCTGCGGGAAATGGACCCGGACCGCGCCATCTCCGCACTGCAGCACGCCCTCGACGCGGACGAAACCTTCGTGGCCGTCGCCGACATGGACTGGCCGCGGTTCGCCGCCGGGTTCACCGCCGCCCGGCGCCGTCCGCTCATCGAGGACCTGCCGGAAGTCCGCGTCGAGGAGGTCGTCACCGAGGTCGGGACCGGCCTCGCCGAATCCGTCCGGGCGCTCGGCCCGCGGGAGGCCGCGCACCACGTCCTCGACCTCGTGCGCGCGCAGGCCGCCGCGGTGCTGGGGCACGAGTCCGGCGCGGCCGTCCCCGCCGACCGGGCCTTCCGCGAGCTCGGCTTCGACTCGCTGACCGCCGTCGAACTCCGCAACCGGCTGACCGCCGCGACCGGGGTCCGCCTCCCGTCGACCGTCGTCTTCGACCACCCGCACCCGCGCGCACTGGCCGGTCACCTCCTGCGCGAGGTGACCGGAACCGAGGCCGTCACGGCCACGGCCACGGCCGCCGCGTCCGACGAGCCGATCGCCATCGTCGCCATGGGCTGCCGCTACCCGGGGGAGGTGTCCTCGCCCGAGGACCTGTGGCGCCTGCTGGCCGACGGCGCGGACGGCGTCGGCCCGTTCCCCGCCGACCGCGGCTGGGACCTGGCCGCGCTCTACGACCCGGATCCGGCCAACCTCGGCACCAGCTACACCCGCGAAGGCGGGTTCATGGCCACGGCGGCGCAGTTCGACGCCGGCTTCTTCGGCATCTCCCCGCGCGAAGCCCTGGCCATGGACCCGCAGCAACGCGTCCTGCTGGAGACGTCGTGGGAGGTGTTCGAGCGCGCGGGCATCGACCCGGAGTCGTTGCGCGGCAGCGGAACCGGCGTGTTCGTCGGCGCGACGTCCTCCGGCTACGGCGTCGGCGCGCGCGACGAGTCCGGCGGCTCCGAAGGCTACCTGCTGACCGGCAGCGCCCCGGCCGTCGTCTCCGGCCGGCTGTCCTACACGTTCGGCCTGGAGGGCCCGGCCGTCACCGTCGACACGGCGTGCTCGTCGTCGCTCGTCGCGCTGCACCTGGCGTGCCAGTCGCTGCGGCAGGGCGAATGCTCGATGGCCCTCGCGGGCGGGGTCACCGTGATGGCCCACCCGGCGGCCTTCGTCGAGTTCAGCCGCCAGCGCGGCCTCGCCGAAGACGGCCGCTGCAAGTCCTT
>NZ_MUMI01000273.1 GCF_002155975.1 Amycolatopsis kentuckyensis | reverse complement strand
CGAGGTGCTGAAGACCCCGGCGCAGGCGGCGAAGTGGGGCGGCACGGCCGGCATCGCGTTCGACCCGTGCTACCACCAGGCCTGCGACAACCTGGGCAACATCGACCGCGTCGCGCTGGACCGCAACGCGGACGGCGTCGCCTGGGCCCTCGGCGTCTACGCGACGAGCACCGAGAGCATCAACGGCGTCCAGCCGGGCAAGGCGAAGGCGGCCAAGCAGAAGGCCGCCGAGCGCAAGGCGCAGCGGAACTTCTCCGCCCGCGCCGCGGCCGGTGACCCGCACGCACTGACCGCCTGACGAAAGACCGAAGGGGCCGTCCCGGGAGCGGGGCGGCCCCTTCGTCGTTCTCCTAGCCCAGGTTGTTCGTGCCGAAGGTGTCGCAGCGGGCGGGTTCGCCGGTCTGGAAGCCGGTGGTGAACCACTTCTTGCGCTGCGCGGACGTGCCGTGGGTGAACTTCGAGCGGTCCACCTGGCCGCCGCCGAGGTTCTCCTGGATGTAGTCGTCGCCGATGCGGGACGCGGTGTCCAGCGCCGAGTTGATGTCGTCCTGGGTGACGTCGGTGATGAGCGGCTTGCCGCTCTCGGTCGGCGTCGTCGAGGCGTGGTTGGCCCAGACCCCGGCGTAGCAGTCGGCCTGCAGCTCCAGGCGCACCGAACCGGACGTCGGGCCGGTGCCGGTGCCCTTGCGGGACGTGCCGAGCAGGTTCTGCACGTGGTGGCCGTACTCGTGGGCGAGCACGTACGCCTCGGTGAAGAGCCCGCCCTGCGCGCCGAAGCGGGTCTTCAGCTCGTCGAAGAAGGACAAGTCGATGTAGACGTCGGAGTCGGCCGGGCAGTAGAACGGGCCGGTGTCGGAGGTCGCGCTGCCGCAGCCGGTGCGCACGCCGCCGTTGAAGAACTTCGTCGGCGCCTTCTGGTACGTCGAGCCGGAGCGCGCGAACTGCTGCGTCCAGTAGTCCTGGACGGAGTTGACGATCGCGACGATGGCGCAGTCGTGGTTCTTGTTGGCGTCCGCGCCGGTCTTGCACTCGCTCGCGAGCTTCGTGTTGTCGACCTGCTGGCCGGACCCGACGCTGCCGAGCCCGCCGCTCAGGCCGCTGCCGCCCGTCGGTACCCCGCCCAGCTGGGACAGCACGAAGTAGATGATCAGCCCGACGACCCCGAGTCCACCGCCGCCGAGCGCCACGCGGCCGCCGATCCCGCCGCCGCCTCCACCGCTTCCGCGCAGGTCCTGGACTTCGGAGGCGTCCAGACCGGCGTCGTCGTCGAATCTCACCTTGGGATCGTAACGAGCCTGGGTGCGGCCGTCGCGTTGACGGGCGCACCCAGGCTTGTACCGAGGTATGTCTTCTGGTCGAGCGGTTGGCCGCTTCCGGGGCCGGCGTTCAGGCGCTGTCGTCACGGCTGCCGAGGCCGTGACCGGAACCAGGCCCGACCGACGCCGTATGCGTGATACGCATGGAAGCCCGCTCTCGGCTGTTCACAGTCACGACCGACCCGGTAGGTGTCCGTTCCGGTCGTGGGAACGCAGCTGGCGGTCAACCGCGAGAATCACCCGCCACACAACCACCTGACCTCTCCTGGCGGGGTGCCGGGCCGACGCGCCGCCGTCGCCGCGCCGCATACCCTGATCAACCATCCGCCGACAAGCAGAATGCGCCTTTCCCGGCCGAGTCTCAACCTTTTCGTAACCCCACCTTCGGGCGATGTTGCGACGGGGTTTTCACCGGCCGACGGATCGGCGTCGGAGCGCGCGATCCGTTGATCAGCGTTCTACGCTGCCTTATGACCGAGGAGCGTGCTGTGCGGTGGTTGAACGATGCCGAGATGGCGGCGTGGCGCTCCTACATCGTGGCGACCCTCCTGCTGCGGCAGCGCCTGCACCGGGAGCTGGCCGAACGGCACGACGTGTCGCTGACCGACTACGAGGTGCTCGTCTGCCTGCAGTCCCAGCCCGACCACCGGATGCGGATGTCCGAGCTGGCGATGTACATGGGGTCGACGAAGAGCAAGCTTTCGCACCAGGTGGCCAAGCTGGAGGAGGCGGGCCTGGTCCGGCGCGCGCGTGACCCGGAGGACAAGCGCGGCGTGATCACGGAGGCGACCGGCGAGGGCCTGGCGCTGCTGGAGAAGGCGGCGCCGACGCACGTGGACGGGGTGCGCCAGCACCTCATCGACCTGCTGAGCCCCGAGGAGCAGGCGACGATCGCCGCAGCGTTCGAGCGGGTGCAGGCGCACCTGCTGGAGCCGGAAAGCTGAACCCGGGCGCAGCGCGCGCCCGGGTTCTCAGTGCGGTAGCGGTGGGATTCGAACCCACGGAGAGGTTGCCCCCTCGCATGTTTTCAAGACATGTTCCTTCGGCCGCTCGGACACGCTACCCAGCAACACGAGGGTAGCCGACGGCCCGGGGCAACCCCGGTCGCGCCTCTGACGTGCTCACGGCATGAGGACGCGATGGGATCCCGACGGGCCCGGCTGGCCGGCGGCCGCTCCAGGTCCGCCGGCGACGGCGTTCTCGATGGCGTGCCTGGCGATCGTGCTGGTGTCCTTCGGTGGCCTGGTCTTCCTCGCCGCCACGCTCCGGGACCGGGCCGGTTCGGTCGTCGCTCCGGCGACCGTGGAACGGGTGGTGGCCCCGGACCGGGTCGTCGCGCGCGTCGACGGCCGGCTCGTGGACGTGCGGACGCCTGCGACCTACGACCGCCACACCCACGTCCGCACCGGTCCCGGCTACGTCCGGGGCACCCGCATCGAGGTGCGCTACCGGCCCGGCGAGGCCGAGCCGGCGACCGACACCGCGCGGGAAGTCCGGCTGCCGGGCCCCTGGGCCTTCGCCCTCGCGGGCGGCGGGCTGCTGCTCGGCACCGCCGGCCTGCTGGTGCCGGCCCGGCCGCTCAGGTCCAGGCCAGCGTGAGGGCCGCGCCCTGGGCGCGACCCGCTTCCGCGGCCGGCGTGCGGGTGGCCGGGTCCAGCGGGTTCTCGCCGACCGCCGCCTTCGATGCCTCGTCCGGCGTGATCAGCGTGACCTCCGCGCCCGCCGCGCGCAGGTCCGCCAGCACCTCCGGCAGCGGCTTCTCCATCGGCAGCGGGGCGTCCGGCCCCAGTGGCGAAACCACGGTCACGCGCTGGAAGCCGGCCGCGTAGTCGGCGTTCTCGGCCGAGCGGACGCCGCCGTCGACGTAGCGGCGGCCGTCGATGGTCACCGCCGGCCAGACGCCGGGGACCGCGCAGCTCGCCGCCACCGCGTCGACCAGGGAGACGCCGGACTCGCGGTCGAAGCGGCGGGGCTCGCCGGTCTCCGCGTCCACCCCGACGATCACCAGGCGCCGCGCCGGCCACTCGTGCACCGGCAGCCGCGCGGAAATCACCGCGCGGCGATCCGCTTCGGACACCGTTTCGGCCGCCAAGGCCAGCTTCCCGACCGCCCGCCGCACCTCGGCCGGGTCGGTCGCGCCGGTGACCGCGCCGCCGAAGTCGGCGGCGAACTTCTCGAAGTCGATGTCGGCCGGGATCTCCGGCGTCTGGTGCGCCGGATCGGCCTGGCGCGCGTACAGCTCGGCCAGCGGACGGCCGCTCGCCACCTGCGCGGCCACGACCGACCCCGCCGACGTGCCGACGAGCAGGTCCGCCCCCGTCAGGTCCTGGCCGTGCTCGGCCAAACCCGCCAGCAACCCGGTCATCCACGCTATCCCGGCGACCCCGCCGCCACCCAGAACCAATGCTTGTCCGCCCATGCGGCCAGCCTAGCGACGGGGTCCGACAATTCCCGGCGACCGGCGTTACCCTCCCCACGGCGAGAGGGGCGGCGATGACCGCGAAGATCGAAGGCTTCCACCACGTCAAGTTCCCCGTGCGCGACCTGGCGCGCAGCCGGGAGTGGTACGAGCGCGTGCTCGGGCTCGAAGTCACCCACGAATTCCCCGACGGCGACGGGGTCGTCCGCGGGGTGGCCGGCAGCGTCGACGGCGTGCCGGTGGCGTTGCGCGAGCAGGAGACGGCCGCCGCGGGGCTGGCCGGGTTCGACCCGGTCTGCTTCTCGATCGCCGACCGCGCGGCCGCCGAGGCGTGGATCGCCCGGCTGGACGAGCTCGGCGTCGAGCACCCGCCGCTGTTCGAAGCCACCACCGGCTGGATGGTCCGGTTCACCGACCCCGACGGCATCGAAATCCGGCTCTACAGCCTCGCCGAGGACGACGGCGTCGACCACACCGGCGAGGCCGGTTACGCCCAGCGCGTGCGCTGACTCACGGCTGGCGCAGGGCCTTCGCGGCGATCCGCGCCTGCACCTCGGGCCGGCGCAACGGCGGCACGGTCGCCGGCGGCTGGCGGCGCTCGGGCAGCTGCGCCAGCAGCCGGGCGGTGATCTCGGTGATTTCGGCGACCGCCGCTTCGAACGGCTCGCGAGTGGCGTCCGACAGCGACTGCACGCCGGTGACCTTGCGGACGTACTGGCGGGCCGCGGCCTCGATCTCCTCGCCCGTCGCGGCCGGCTGCAGCCCCCGCAGGGTGGTGATGTTTCGGCACATGCCGCCCAGGGTACGTCGCTCCGGACCCGTCGATCACACGGTCGGGTAGGCCGGGGCCGTCGTCGTTGACGCCCGAACCGGCGCTGGGCAAGGTCGGGGAAGTGCCCCTCAGACCGCGCCCGTTCCGCTCCGCCCGCCCCGAACCCGGCATCCTCGAAGAAGAACTCCCGGAAACCCCGATCCCGGAACAGGCCTGGCCCCGCGTGCGGGCCGACGAACTGGTCACCCTCGTGGCACACGTGTTCGCCGCGCACGGTCTCCCCGAACCGCGGGCCCGGATCGCCGCCGAAGCGCTTTGCCACGGCGATCTCACCGGCTCGCCGGAGACCGGGGTCGCCGACCTGACCCGCGTCCACCTGCCACTGCTGAAGAACGGGCTCGTCGTGCCGCACGCCGAGCCGCTGATGATCGCCGACCGCGGCGCCGCCGCGCTGATCGACTACCGCCGCGCGCCCGGGCTCTGGGCCGTCGGCGACGCCATGGACCGGGCGGTGACGCGGGCCGGCCGCTTCGGCGTCGGGCTGGTTTCGCTGCGCGGCATCGGGCCGTTCGGCCGGGCCGGCCACCACGCCGCGCGCGCCCTGCCGCACGCCATGATCGGGCTGGTGCTGGCCGCGGGCGGCGAGCCGGGCCAGCCGATGAACCCGCTCGGCATGGCGGCGCCCGGCGGCGCGTACCCCGAGTTCGTCTTCGACATGGACCGCCCCGGCTCGGAAGCGGCCGGGCTGACGCTGCTGGTCGAGGTGCTCGCCGGAGTGCTCTCCGGCGTCGCCGACCACGAGCACGACACCGGCCTGCTCGTGCTGGCGATCGCGCCGACGACGCTGCGCAGTGCCGACGGCTTCTACCGCGCGGCGAGCGCGCTGTTCGGCAGCATGCTCGGCTGGGACGGCGGCGCGCCGATCCGCTACCCGGGCTGGCGCGAGGCCCAGCACCTCGAACAGTGCCGGGCGCTGGGCGTGCCGCTGGCCGGGCCGGTGCGCCGCGAACTCGACGCGCTCGCCCGGTCGCTCGGCCTGCCCCCGCTGACCAGCGTCGGCTAGCGGACCAGGATCACCTTGCCGCGGTCGGGACCCACCGCCACGACGTCGCCGTCGGTCAGCTGGCGGCCGCGGCGGGTCTCGACCTCGCCGTTGACCGTGACCTCTTCGGCGTCGATCAGGTCCTTGGCGTGGGAGCCGTCCTCGGCGAGGCCGGCCAGCTTGAGGAACTGGCCGAGCCGGATCGGCTCTCCGGTGATGGGTACGTCGACGGGCTCGCTCATGCCCCGCATCATGCCGGGTCAGGCCCGGGCGGTCGTCTGCCGGTAGAGCGCCAGGACGTCGGTGTCGAAGTAGCTCGAGTACGACGTGTCGGCGTCGTCGCCGCCGAACTCGAAGCCGCCGATGACGCCGATGACCGTGCCGAGCCGGGTTTCCGGGTTCTGGCCGGTGACCCACGGCCCGCCGCTCGTGCCGGTCGGGAAGCCGACGCAGTCCACCCGCAGCTGGAAGGTGTCCTGCTTGCTGGTGGTGTTCTGGCAGACCGCGGGGACCTCGGAGTCGTCCGGGTAGCCGGTGAGCGTGATGGGCTGCTCGAACGCCGTGCCGGTGGCCAGCAGGTTCGCGCCGACCAGGCTCTCCAGGGACTTCGTGGTGCCCGCCTGGTGCGCGGTGGCGAAGCCGACGTCGAGGTCCGGGTCCGACGACGCCGTCCAGCCCGGCGCGACGAGCTCGTCCGACACCGTCCAGTAGCCGAACGGGGCGACCCCGTCGTGGTAGCCGGGCGCGAAGGTGACGCCGCTGAGGTAGCCGCCGCCCTCGCCGTTGTGGATGCAGTGGGCCGCGGTCAGCAGCACGTCCCCGCGCTCGCTGTGCACGACGCTGGCCGTGCAGTAGTGCGTCCCCTCGGCGAACAACGCTCCGACCGCGGGGCTCGACACCGCGGGCAGGGTGGCCGCCGGCGTCGCCTCGACCGTGGCGATTTCCGGGGTCGTCGCGTCCGCGAGCTGCGCCGGCCGGGCGGCGACGACCACGACGAAGGTGACGCCGAGCAGCACGATCGCGGCGAGGGTGAGCAGGACGGCAGGCCGCCGCATGATCATCGCCTCCCTCGTCCCGGTGCCGCCGACGAGACCACCATAGGGCGACGCACCGACACAATCAGCACACCCACAGCAAGCTCACAGCCGCTAACATTCCCTACTCGGGAGTAGCACCGGACGGTCGGAGGGCCGATGAAGCAGTTCGCGGACAAGGTCGTGGTGATCACCGGAGCGGGCTCGGGCATCGGCCGCGCGCTCGCGTGCGAGTTCGCCCGCCGCGGGGCCCGCGTGGCGCTCTCCGACGTCGTCACGGCGAACGCCGAGGAGACGGCGAAGCTCGCCGGCGACAACGCCCGGGCGTACACCGTGGACGTCGCCGACCGCAGTGCCGTGCTCGCGCACGCCGAAGACGTCGCCGACGAGTTCGGTGCGGTCAACGTCGTGGTGAACAACGCGGGCGTGGCGCTCGGCGCGACCGTCGAGGAAATGACGTTCGAGGACTACGACTGGCTGATGGGCATCAACCTCGGCGGTGTCGTGAACGGCACGAAGGCGTTCCTGCCGCACCTGATCGCGTCCGGCGACGGCCACGTCGTCAACATTTCCAGCGTGTTCGGCTTCGTCGGCGTGCCGACGCAGAGCGCCTACAACGCGGCGAAGTTCGCGGTTCGCGGGTTCACCGAAGCGCTGCGCGAAGAAATGCTGATCGCGCGGCACCCGGTCGCGGTGAGCTGCGTGCACCCCGGCGGGATCAAGACCAACATCGTGCGCAACTCCCGCAGCGCGGCCGACGACCAGGAGAAGGCCGCGCAGGGCTTCGAGCGGATCGCCCGCACGACACCGGAGAAGGCGGCGCAGACGATCCTGCGCGGGATCGAACGGAAGTCGGCGCGGATCCTCATCGGACCGGACGCCTACGTCATCGACGCCATTCCGCGCGTGCTCGGCTCGGCTTATCAGCGGCCCCTGGCGGCGCTCGCGCGGCTCGGGCTCAAGTCGTAGCAAAAAGCCGAATCCGTTTCACGCCGCTCTGTCACTCAATGGAGTTGCGTTTCGGACAGCACCGTCCGAAATGGTCCAGAATGCGTGGGGTCCGCCACCCCCGTCCCGGAGGTCCCCGATGCTTCGCACCGCACCGCGCAGTGCGACCCGTTCGTCCAGCGATCGCGCCGCGGTGGAGCTGCTGGATCGCACCGGCATCGTCGCGGCGAGCCTGCCCCGGCGCCGCCGGACCGACGACGAGGTGGCCCGGGCGGAGGTCCCCATCTACACCCGGCCGCCGGTGTGCGACCAGGACCTGCGTCCCAAGTCCGTGGTGATCCGGCGGCGGGCCCGGATCTGGCTCGGCGGCGGGGCCGCGGTGCTGCTCGTCGCGGCCGGCTGGCTCGGTGGCGGCCTGTTCACCGGCGGCCTGTTCGCCCCGGCGCCGGAACGGGATGTCGCCCAGCTCGACGCGCGCCCGGCGGTGGCCGCGGCACCCGCGCCGGAGCCGCAGCCGGTTCCGCAGGCGCCGGTCGTCGTCACGCCCGCGCCGAAGACCGTGTACGTGCCGGTGCCCGCGAAGCCGGCGCCGAAGCAGGTCCAGGCGCAGGCCAAACCGCAGCCGAAGAAGCCGGTGCCGGACGAGGAGGCCGAGGCGCGGGTCGACCTGCCGCCGTCGGCCACCCCGCAGCCGACCACCAACCCGATCCAGGCCTGGGTCGAGGTCGCCGAGAGCATGGCGCAGCGCTACGGCGGCCGTTGAGTCAGGCTTCCGACCAGCGGTATTCGTGCTCGGGGCGGCCCGTCGCGCCGTAGCGCAGCCGCATCTGGACCGTCCCCGACTCCGCCAGCGCGGTGAGGTACCGCTGCGCGGTCGCCCTCGCCATGCCCAGCTCGCCCGCGACCTCCGCGGCCGACAGCGGACGCCCGGCGCGTCGCAGCTGCTCCGAGACGAGCCGGGACGTCGCCGTCGACTGGCCCTTCGGCGCGGTGGTGCGGTCCTGGTCGTGCAGGACGCGGTACGCGCGGTCGACGTCGTCCTGGGCCAGCGCCCGGTCTTCGGCGAGCAGGCCCCGGAACCGCGCGTACGACGTCAGCCGTTCCGCGAGCTGGCGAGTGGTGAACGGTTTGATCAGGTAGTTCAGCGCGCCCGCCCGGATCGCCGCCGCCACCGAGGCGCTGTCGGTCGCCGCGGACAGCACGATCGTGTCGGTCTGCAGCTCCGGGAGCACCGCGAGGCCGGACTCGTCGGGCAGGTAGACGTCGAGCAGGATCAGGTCCGGCGCGAGCTCCCGGACGCGGGCGCGCGCCTCGGCCGCGGTGTGCGCGGTGCCGACCACCGCGAAGCCCTCGACCTCCTCGACGAACCCGGCGTGCACGCCGGCCACCCGGAAGTCGTCGTCGACGATCAGCGTGCGGATCATCCGTCCTCCGTCAGCATTCCGGGCAGTTTGGCGACGAACAGGGCACCCGTCTCGCCTTCGCCGGGGTCGGCCAGCCAGACGTCGCCGCCGCGGGCGCGGGCGGCCTGCCGGGCGAGCGCGAGGCCGAGGCCGTGCCCGGGCGCGATCTTCGTCGAGACGCCTTCGTCGAACAACGTCCGCCGCAGGTCCGCGGGGACACCCGGCCCACTGTCCACAACGGACACGTGCAGGGTGCCGCCCTCGGCGAGCAGGCTGATTTCCACCGTCGCGGGCCGCCGCGGGCCCATCCGGGCGGCGTGCAGGGCGTTGTCGACGAGGTTGCCGATCACGGTGTTCGCGGCGATCGGGTCGGTCACCGTCGTGGGCACCCAGGTGTCTTCGGCGAGCTTGAGCGTGAGGCCCTTTTCCTGCGCCTGCTCGGTTTTCGCGACGAGCAGCGCCTGCAGGTACGGGTCGGCGACGGCGTCGCCCAGCTCGCTCGGCCGCGCGGACGACGAGTCCGTCAGCGTCTGCAGGTACTCGACGGCCTCGGTGTGGTGGCCGAGCTGGAGCAGCCCGTAGAGCGTGTGCAGCCGGTTGGCGAACTCGTGCCGCTGCGCGCGCAGGCCGTCGGAGAGGGCGCGGATGCCGTCGAGTTCGCGGGTGAGCGTGTCGAGGTCGGTGCGGTCGCGGAAGGTGAGCACGGTGCCGATCGGGCGGTCGTCCAGGCGCACCGCCCGCGAGTTGATCACGAGCACGCGGTTGCCGGCGACCGCGAGGAGGTTGTCGACCGGGCGCCCCTCGCCGACGGCCTTGTGCAGGCGCGGGCTGAGTTCGAGTTCCGACATCGCCGCGCCGATCGGGAGCTCGGTGCCGAGCAGGCGTTCGGCTTCGTCGTTGCGGACCGAGACGCGGTTGTGCTCGTCGACGGCGAGCACGCCTTCGCCGATCCCGTGCAGCACGGCTTCGCGTTCGTAGAGCAGTTCGGTGAGCTCGTGCGGCTCGAGGCCGTGCGTGACGCGCCGCAGCCGCCGGTTCAGCAGCGCCGACGCGCCCGCGCCGAGCAGCAGCGCACCGCCCGCGAACAGCAGCGTGATGGTCAGCAGGCGGTTGAAGTCGCCCGTCGGATCGCCGACCTCGAACCCGACGCTGACCTCGCCGACCACGCGTTTTCCCTGCCAGATCGGGGTCTTGCTGCGGACGGACAGCCCGAGCGTGCCGCTCTGCACCGCGCTGACTTCGTCCTGTCCGGCGAGGGCCACGTCGGGGGAGGTGCTCACCTTCTGGCCGATCAGGCTCTCCGTCGGATGGGCGAGCCGGATGCCCTTGTCGTCGGTGATCACGACGAAGAGGGCCTCGTTGGCCTTCGTGACGGCCAAGACCCGCTCTTCGAGGGGACCGCCGGGGAGCTTCGCGGCCGCGTTGGCGACGACGACCGGGTCCGCGGCGACGGACTTCGCGATGGCCAGCGCCCGGCGGCCGTACTGGTCGGTGAGGGTGCGGGAGAGCAGCACGCTGACCAGGGCGACACCGATGCCCACGACCAAGGCGACCACGCCGATCTGCAGCAGCAGCACCTGCCTGCTGAACCGCATCCGCGGGAAGAGCGCCCACTTTGGCATGGCGGGGACCATACCCCCAGGTCACGGCAGTGCGCTAAATGAGCAAAACATTCAGAACGCACAGCTCGCGCGGAGAACGTCGACAAGCTTCACCTGGGCGCCACACGTACTTAACGTCCCTTCCCAACGTGAGCCCCACCACGTGACGAAGGAGTCACCTCCACCATGGTTCCCCCACTGATCGAACTCACCGGAGCCACCAAAAGGTTCCCGAGCGGGTCCGGTTCCGTGCACACGGCCGTCCGCGATCTGACCATGACCGTCCAGCCCGGCGAGTTCGTCGCCGTCGTCGGCCCCACCGGCTGCGGCAAGTCGACGACGCTCTCGCTGGTCTCCGGCCTGCAGCCGCCGTCCGCCGGCCGGGTGCGGGTGAACGGCGAGGACGTGAAGTCCATTCCGGACGGGGTCGGCTACATGTTCCAGACCGACGCCGTGATGCCGTGGCGCTCGGTGCTGGAGAACGTCGCGTCCGGGCCGCGGTTCCGCGGGGTGCCGAAGGACCAGGCCCGCGCGCAGGCCGTCGACTGGATCGCCCGCGTCGGGCTCGCCGGGTTCGAGAAGTACTACCCGCACCAGCTCTCCGGCGGCATGCGCAAGCGCGTCGCGCTGGCCCAGACGCTCGTCACCAAGCCGAAGATCCTGCTGATGGACGAGCCGTTCTCGGCGCTGGACGTCCAGACGCGGGCGCTGATGCAGGACGAGCTGCTGCGGCTGTGGTCCGGTTCGGGGGCCGCGGTGATCTTCGTGACGCACGACCTCGACGAGGCCATCGCGCTGGCGGACAAGGTCGTCGTGCTGACGACCGGGCCGGCCACCGTGAAGGACGTCTTCGAAATCCCGCTGGAACGGCCGCGGAAGGTGGAGGAGCTGCGGCTGACCGAGGAGTTCCGCAAGCTCTACGCCGACATCTGGGAATCACTGCGCAGCGAGGTCGACAAGGCCCGTGAGAAGGGAGCGAGCAATGTCGCTTGAGACCCCCGCGGCGCCGTCCGCCGCTCCCTTGCCGGTCCTCGAGACCGAGCAGGACATCCTCGCCCGCGCGAAGCAGGCCACCGCGCGCCGCAAGCGCAACATCTGGCTGCTGCGCCTGGCGATCGTCGTCGTCTGGCTGGGCAGCTGGGAGCTGACCGCCACGTACTGGATCGACCCGTTCTTCTACTCGAAGCCGTCGAAGATCTGGGAACGGCTGGTCGAGTGGTTCAGCGCCGGCACGGACTTCGGCTCGATCTGGTACCAGATCCTGGTGACCGTCGAGGAAGCCGCCATCGGCTTCGTCATCGGCGCCATCTTCGGTGTCGTGTTCGGCGTGATCCTCGGCCGCAGCAGCTACCTCGCGCAGGTGCTGGCGCCGTTCATCAAGGCCGCCAACGCCCTGCCGCGCATCGTGCTCGCCGCGCTGTTCGTCATCTGGTTCGGGCTCGGGCTGTCGTCGAAGGTCGCGACCGTCGTCGTGCTCGTGTTCTTCGCGGTGTTCTTCAACGCCTTCACCGGTGCCCGCGAGGTCGACCGCAACCTGATCGACAACGCCCGCATCCTCGGCGCGACACGCGGCCAGGTGCTGAAGTCGATCGTGCTGCCCAGCGCGACGTCCTGGATCCTGTCGTCGCTGCACGTGGCGTTCGGCTTCGCGCTGATCGGCGCGGTGGTCGGCGAGTACACCGGCGCGAAGGCCGGCATGGGCTTCCTGATCGCCAACGCGCAGGGCACGTTCGACACCGCGGGCGTGTACGCCGGCATGCTGATCATCACCGTCGTCGCGCTGCTGGCCGAGTGGGGGATCAGCACGCTGGAAGGCAGGCTGCTGCGGTGGCGGCCGCCGTCCGCCTCCGAAGCCGCGATCAAGGCGGTCTGACATGCGTCTCAAGAGGACAGTCGGGGTGGTGGCCGCGGTGGCCGTCGCCGCGGCCGGGCTCACCGCCTGCCGCGACTCGCGGGAGATCTCGCTCGGCACCACCGGGCAGCCGCACATCAAGATCATGGTCGGCGGCCTGTCGAAGGTGATCTACCTGCCCGGGCAGCTGGCCCAGCAGATCGGCGCCTACAAGAAGCAGGGCCTGGACGTCGAGCTCTTCGACCAGCCGTCCGGCGCGAACGCCGAGACGTCGCTGCTGGCCGGCGAGGTGCAGGCGGTCGTCGGGTTCTACGACCACACGATCGACCTGCAGGCCAAGGAACAGTGCATCGAGAGCGTCGTGCAGTTCGCGAACGTGCCGGGCGAGGCCGAGATGGTCGCGACCGCCAAGGCCGGCGAGGTCCGGTCGGGCGCGGACTTCAAGGGCCGCAACCTCGGCGTCACGTCGCTGGGTTCGTCGACGGACTTCCTGACCAAGGCGCTGGCCCTGCGCGGCGGCGTCACGTCGAAGGAGTACACGCCGGTGAAGGTCGGCGCCGGGCAGACGTTCATCTCGGCGATGAACCAGGGCTCGATCGACGCCGGCATGACGACCGACCCGACAATCGCGCAGCTGACGAACACGGGCCAGGCGAAGGTGCTCTACGACATGCGCACGGTCGAAGGCACGAAAGCCGCTTTGGGCGGGTTGTACCCCGCGAGCTCGCTCTACATGGGCTGCGAAATCGTCAAGCGTTATCCGGACATCGTGCAGAAACTGGCCAATGCGTACGTCGAGACACTGAAGTGGATTTCTTCGCACACACCGGACCAGGTCGCCGCGATGATGCCGCCGTCGTTCGCCGGCGGGGACAAGGCCCTGTACGTGAAGTCGCTGCGGGACAGCCTGCCGATGTTCACCAAGGACGGCCGGATGGACCCGGCCGGCGCGCAGAACGTGCTCAAGGTGCTCGGCGAGTCGTCCAGCAACGTGAAGCCCAAGAAGGACAAAATCGACCTGTCGAAGACGTACACGACCCAGTTCGTGGACGCCGCGCACGCGCAGGCCGCGCAGTAGGAGCCCCGCTCACCTGACCGGGCGGTAGGTGAGCGACATGGACCCGTGAAGGCCTCTTTTCCCCCGCGGAGGCCTTCACGGGTCTTTTCCGGTCGAATTCCGGCAAATGGTGAGTATTTCCCGGAATATGAATACCCTTCGAAAGTAGCTACCTTCTCGCGAGTGCGGATCCAACACTGGGCACACGGGTTTTCCCGCCGTCCCCACGGTGAACGGAGTCTTCCGCATGTCCGGATTCGTTTCTTCGCGTCCTGTCCGCGTCCTCACGGTGGCCGCCGCCGCGGCGGCTTCGCTGGCCGTCTCGGGTACCGCCCACGCGGCCGTCTTCGGCGCCCACTTCCACGGTCACGAATTCTCGGGTGGCAACTGGGGCGGTTACGTCAGCTTCGGCAGCTTCACCACGGCCACCGCGAGCTGGACGGAACCGGCCGTGACCTGCACGTCCACCGACGACCTGTTCGCGCCGTGGGTCGGCATCGACGGCGACGGATCGTCCACTGTGGAACAGACCGGCGTGGCCACCGACTGCTCCAGCGGCCGCCCGGTCTACCAGGCCTGGTACGAAATGTACCCGGCCGCACCGGTGTACTACTCGAACTCGGTCAGCGCCGGCGACCACATCACCGCCACGGTGACGCGGACCGCGACGAACACCTACCGGCTCGACATCAGCGACACGACCAAGGGCTGGTCGAAGACGATCACCAAGTCCCTGACCTCGAAGCACGCGTCGGCGGAGGCGATCATCGAGTCCCCGACCGACTCGTACCCGTCGATCTCCGGCGGCATCAAGTTCACCGGCGTCAAGTTCAACGGCACCAACCTGGCCTCGACCAGCCCGTCCGGCCTGGACGCCGACGACAAGGGCAGCTACACCTGGAGCCCGAGCGCCGTCGGCTCCGACGGCCAGAGCTTCACGATGACCCGCCACTGAGTCACTTGAGGTTGTTGATCGCCCAGGCGACGACCATCACCGCGAGCACCAGCGACACGACGGCCTGCAGCATCATCGTCATCTTCGCCCAGATCCGCAGGGGCATGACGTCGGTGGGGCTGAAGGCCGCCGCGTTGGTGAACGAGAAGTACAGGTAGTCCAGGTAGGACGGTTCCCAGTCCTGGTGCGCCAGGCCCGGGTCGGCCATCTGCGGGAACTGCAGGTCGGGGTACTCGGCCCGGCCCGCGGCCCGCCGGCCCGGGCCGCCGCGGTCGAACTCCCAGTACCAGAGGGAGAAGGCGACGACGTTCGTCCAGTAGACGATCCCGCCGGTGACCAGCACGGCTCCGGCGCGGTCGCCGGTCGTCCCGGTCGCGATGCCGTAGACCAGGCTCGCCGCGGACCAGGCGTTCACCACGGTGACGAGGCCGACGATGAGCAGCGAGATGGTCCGCTCGACGGCGCTGAACTGCGACATCCGCCCGGGGTTGACCAGCAGCAGGGCCACGACGAGCAGCACGGAGACGCCGGGCAGCAGCCACCACGGGTGCAGCGCCATGTCATCGGGCAGGACGACCTGCAGCACGAGGGTGGCGACGACGACGCCCATCGCGGGCCACCGGGTCTCGCCGGAAGTCCGCCGCCGCCAGGCGGGAAGTGCCTCTTCTGTCACGCGCTCAAGGTAGGACGGCGGCGGCCGGCTAGCCAGCCGGCGCGGTCGTCACTTCGCCCGGGAGCTTGCGGGCCACGTCCGTGCGTGAGCGGGCTCCGAGTTTTCGCAGGACCTTCGCCACGTGCTGTTCCACCGTCCGCGGCGAGAGGAACAGGCCGTCCGCGATCTCGCGGTTCGTCCGCCCCTCGGCGAGCATCCGCGCCACTTCACGTTCTCGCGGCGACAGCTCGCTCCCGTACCCCCGCCGTCCGCGCTGTGACGGCGCCCAGGCGCCGTGCTCGCGCAGCTGGTGACGGCAGCGGCCGGCGTCCCGGGTCGCGCCGAGCTGCTCGTACGCCTCGGCCGCCGAGGTCAACTCGTCGACGGCCGACCGGTTGCCCGCCGCCAGGCGGCACATCGACGCCCGCTCGCGCATGGCCGTCGCCGGGTAGGGCATCGGCAGGGCCGCGTAGCCGGAGGCGGCTTCGTCGAACAACGTGGCCGCGGCCAGGTGCTTTCCCCGCGCCTCGAGCAGCACCGCGCGGCCCGCCACCAGCGCGGCCGTGGCCACCGGCGCGTCACGGCCCTCGATGCCGCGCGCGAACGCCTCGACCACGTTGTCGGCCTCCGGCCAGCGCTCGGCCCTCGCGTACGCCTGCGCCGCGGCCGGGACCAGCGCCGCCGCCCAGATCCAGACGCCCTTGCGCCCGGCCGCGGCCACCGCGGTGTCGGCCGCCGCGCAGGCGCCGTCGACGTCGTCGGTGGCCAGCAGTACGGAGATCAGCACCCCAGCGGCTGACAGCACCACCGGGATCGGGCCGCGGTCCGGTGCGTGCACGCTCGCCGCGGTCAGGTGCCGTTGCGCGGCGGCGAACTCGCCGCGCACCGCCGCGAGCCCGCCGAGCACCAGCGAAGACTCCATGACGATCGGGCCGAGCTCCGGATAGCTGTCCCGCAGCTGCTCGGCGGCCTCGGCGAGGCCGGTCCAGCGCCCGCGCACCCAGTCCAGCCGGACGCGGGTGCCCTGGATCAGGCCGATCGCGTACAACGCGCCGGCGTCGGTCGCGCGCCGGACGCCCTCGGTCACCAGCCGTTCGGCGCGGTCGAGGTGCCCGGCCCAGGACTGCCCGTCGGCGAGGTTGCACCACAGCCGGGCCAGCTGGACGCGCTCGGCGACCGTGCCGACGGTGTCCGAGAGGGCCTCGAACTCCAGCCAGGCCGAGCCGTCGCCGACGTGGGAGGCGGCGGCGATGCGGTCGGCGGTCAGCGCGAGCCGCAGCTCGGGGTCGTCGAGCCGGTCGTACACCTCGCCCGCGCGGGCGCGCCAGGTTTCGTGCCACGACAACGGCGTCAGCCCGTCGATCGGCTGGGCGAGCAGGGTGATCCCGCGGGCGGCGAGGTCCGGCCGGTCGGTCAGCTCGCCGACCGCGCGCTCGACTTCCAGCCGGCCGCGGCCGAGCCCGCCGATGGTCCGGACCAGCAGCATGCCGAGGCTCAGCCGGATCGACCCGCGGACCGACGGCGGCAGCGTCACCTCTTCGAGGACGCGCTGCAGCGTGCCGAGCACCTCGGGGCGGAACCCCCGCAGCGCGACCTGGCTCAGCTTGCCCGCCACCCGTCCGGTGTCGGCCTGCGACGGCCCGGGTTCGGCGAGCACGGACTGCAGGAGGTCGATCGCACGGGACGTCTCGCCGCGGGTGATGGCCTCGTCGGCGGCCGCTTCCGCGTAGTGCCGCCACTGGTCGACGCGGCCGGCGGCGCGCGAGTGCCGGGCCAGCAGCGTGAGCGGCGGGGACGGCTGGGCCGCGAGCACGCGGATCGCCTGTGCGTGCAGCAAAGCGCGTTCGGGTCCGCTCACCGTGTCGTAGACCGCCTTGCGCGCCAACGGGTGCCGGAAGCCGTACCGGCCGTCGCCGACTTCGCCGAGCACCCCGCCGGAGAGCGTGTCGAGCAGCGCGGTGCGGAGGGTGTCGCCGGAGAGCCCGGCCAGTTCGCCGAGGACGCCGGCTTCGGCACCGACGCCGAGCACCGCGGCCGCGCCGGCCAGCCGCACCGCCGGCTCCGGCAGCTTGGCGAGCCGTTCGGTGACGGCTTCGCGCAGCAGGACCGGCACTTCGAGGTTTTCGAGCAGGCGGTCGGAGAGGGCCTCGCCGACCGGGAGCCGGTCGGCCGCTTCCTTCAACGCCCGCAGGGTTTCCTCGGCGACGAACGGGATCCCGGCCGTGCACTCGTGCAGCTTCGCCGCGAAGTCGTCGGTCACCCGGGGCAGTTCGAGGATGTCGACGGCCAGCGCGCGCACGGCCGCGACGTCGAGCGCGCCGAGCGCGACGCGGGCGGAATGGACCGCCGGGTCGGTCCGGAACGGTGCCCCGAGCGGGCCGGGGCGGACGTCGGTGGCCGATCGGTAGGCGGCGACCACCGCCAGCTCGGGCGGCATCGTGCCGGCCAGGAACCGCATGAGGTCGCGGGTGTCCTCGTCGGCCCACTGGAGGTCGTCGATCAGCACGAGCGTGGGGCCGCAGGCTCGGAGGAGTTCCCGGACCGCGCGGAACACGCGGTGGCGTTCGGCGACCGGGTCGGCGAGGGGGTCGGGCCGGGGAGGAAGCGCTTCCGCGAGCTCCGGCAGCAACGGCCGTAGCACGCCGGCGACCGGGCTGAGCGGCCCGAGCGGGGCGTCGCCGACCGCGCGAAGCGCTTCCAGGACGGGCCCGTAGGGAAACGGTTGCCGCAGCGGCTGGCAGGCGCCGGTGAGCACGCGGCCGCCGTCGAACTCCTTGCGCCGCCCGATCTCCGCGAGCAGCCGGGTGCGGCCCATGCCCGGTTCGCCCTCGATGAGGACGGCGGCCGGGCGCCTCCGGAGGACGGTGACGATGGCGTCGAGCTCGGTGTCGCGGCCGGTCAGCCGGGCGGGTCCGGACCGGATGGACACCGAGGTGGGGCGGGGGGTGGCCAGCCACATATGACCCTCCTCGACGCGCACCGAGACCAGTGCGCGGAGCCTAAGCAGCGTCGATCCGTCCGTAAACCTTTAACCGAATACGTGGTGGGTGCTGTTGTCACGCGTCTGCCTACCCGCTGTCACCGGTTTGCTGCGGGAACCGAGGGGATCGGCTCACCCTGCGTACGAAACCCCGGCCGATCGCACGTTCGAACGTCGCTTAACGCGTTCGTGTACTCCGAGTGACTACTGAAAGTAGTTCACGGAAACCCTACTTACGGACCTGTCCGACTGGGTGACACCGGGCGCCTGGGCCCGGCTGGAGCAGGGGATTCGTCCTCGGTGAATGCGTATACCCATTCGCCGGGCGCCCGGATTGCACCGTAACGCCCACTGCGGGGACGCTCACCCGGGGGAGTACCACTGCGTGGCCGGTGCGGAGCCGCGCGTAACCACCTAGGGAGAAGCATGAAGATCGCGAGACTTCTCGGTGCCGCTGCCACCGCGGTGATGGCGACGGGCGCGCTGGCCGCGACCGCCGTCCCCGCGTCGGGCCAGGACCTGCTGAACCCCGACATGGTGCCCGCCATGCAGCGGGACCTCGGCCTGACCCACGACCAGGCGCTCGCGCGGCTGAAGACCGAGGACGTGGCGAACCGGGTCACCGAATCGCTCACCGCGGCCCTCGGCGACGCGTTCGGCGGCGCCACCTACAACGCCGTCACCGGCAAGGCGCACGTCACCACGACGAACGCCGCGCTGGCCGGCAAGATCCGCGAAGCCGGTGCGGAAGCGGAAGTCGTGCGGTTCAGCTCCCGCCAGCTCAATTCCACTGTGGACAAGCTGAACGCCGCCGGCCAGGCCGCGCCGGCCGCGATCACCGGCTGGGGCGTCGACGACGCCACCAACCACGTCACCCTGGACGTGCTGCAGGGCCAGCGCGCCGCCGCGGCCGCGTTCCTCGTCAAGTCCGGTGTGGACTCCTCCGCGGTGACGATCCGCGAGACGGCGTCGAAGCCGACCACCTACGCCAACATCCGCGGTGGCGACGCCTACTACATCGGCGGGTCGTCGCGCTGCTCGGTCGGGTTCTCGACGACCACCGGCTTCGTCACCGCCGGCCACTGCGCCGCGCTCACCGGCGCCGGCCGGCTGACCGGCTCCAACGGCGCCGCGCTCGGTTCGTGGGGCACCTACCGGTTCCCGGGCGCCGACTACGCGCGGGTGAACACGAGCAGCGGCTGGACCCCGGTCGCCTCGATGAACAACGGGACCGCGGTGCGCGGCCAGTCGAACGCCGCGACCGGCACCTCGGTCTGCAAGGCCGGCTCGACCACCGGCTGGACCTGCGGCACCATCGGCGCCAAGAACCAGACCGTCCGCTACTCCGAGGGCACGGTCACCGGCATGACCGCGACCAACGTCCGCTCGGCCGCGGGTGACTCGGGCGGCGGCTTCATCGCCGGCAACAACGCGCAGGGCATCCTGTCCGGCGGCAACACGTCCGTGACGTACTTCTACCCGATCGGCGCCGCCCTCTCGGGCACCGGCGCCACGCTCAAGACCAGCTGAGTTCCGCGGGAGACAGCGAAAGGGCGGGTTTCGGGCGCCTCCAGCGCGCCCGAAACCCGCCCTTCGTTCCTCGCCGCGGGAATGGGAGGTTCTGCGGTCAGACGTTGCTGATCTCCTCGATCAGCCCGTCGACGTCGAAGTGCGCGCTCTCTTCGCCGAGCGGCACCAGTTCGATGGACGCGTCCAGGAAGGTCCGGACGTCTTCGACCTCGAGCTCGAACGACGCATAGCCGTCCGGTGACTCGATTTCCAGGGTGAGAAAGTCTTCGTCCTCGGAGAGGTCCGGGCGGATCCGGACGTCGCCGAGGCCGGCCGGCTCGTCGAGCCCGGCCACGAGGAGGTCACGCGCGAAGGTCCACTCGATCCACCGGCCGCGCTCGGTCCGGAAGGCCACGGTCACCGCGAAGGGTTCGTGGGCGTGGTAGGACAGGCGCGACAGGACGGGCGTGGTGCTCTCGTTCAGCAGCACGAACTGGCTCTGGTGTACGGCGTCGGTGTGCACGGCCCCTCCTGGAGTCTCGCGGTGGTTCGCGCGGCGCGAACTGTTCGGCAAGGAGATGACCAGGGGGAACGGTCATGACGGAGAAAGTCTCACGTTCACTTGATCGGTTGCATCCGTCCATTGTGGTGTAACACCCGGCACATACCCCTTGCGCTCAGGCGGCCACGGGTGGTGACGGTTCGCGCAGGGCAGCCGGCAGTTTCTTCCGCAGCACGAGCAGCGCGGGGACGGCAGCTGCGCAGGTCAGGGCCAGGATCGACCAGGTCACCGCGTTGCCGGCGCTGAGCAGGGCGGCCAGCAGGCCCGGCGCGAGCGCGAGGGGCAGGCCCCAGGAGAGCTGGAAGATCGAACTGGCCCGCCCTTCGGCCCCCGGCGGAGCGGCCGCGGCGGCCGCGGCGGTGGCGGTCGGGCCGAAGAGGGCCTCGGCGACCGAGAAGCCGAGACTGGTGAGCAGGATCAGCACGGTGGCCACCGGCAGCGGGACGGCCGTCAGCGGGATCAGGAGCGCGAAGCAGGTCGCGAAGAGGACGGCGGCCCCGATGAGCCCGGCGGTCCGGCTCCGCCCGGCGAGCAGCCCGACGATCGGCCGCTGCGCGGTGACGACGACCACGGTCCCCACGGTGATCGCGGTCCCGGCGATCCACTGTGGACCGTGCAACAGGTCCCGGACGACGAGCGGCAGCACCGAGAACTTGCTGGCGCTGGCGAGGGTGAACGCCATGTGGGTGACGCAGAACCCGGTGAAGGCCCGATCGCCCAGCACGGCCCGCCAGCTCCCGGACCGCGCGGCGGCAGGGCCGTCCGCCGTGGCCCGCGGCAGGAGCCGGATCAGCACCGCCGCCGCCCCGAAGCTCGCCGCGTTCACGTAGGCGAGCAGGTGGAAGGCCCACGGGCTGGTGATCGTCGGCAGCACCGCCATCGCCGCCGCGCCGAGGCCCGCCCCCGCGAACCGGCCGACCGTCTGCGTGGCCAGCACGCGGTCGGTGTCGCTGCCGGAGGTGAGCCGGGCCACCATCGGCGCGTTGCAGGTCCAGAACAGCCGATCGCCGAAACCCGCCACCGCCGACACGACGACCACCTGCCAGCTCGTGTACGCCAGCGGGTAGGCCGCGAAGGCGGCGAGCCGCACGAGGTTGCCCGCGATGAGCAGCGCGCGCGGCCCGAAGCGGTCCATCGCCGCCCCGGTGGCGGGGCCGGTGACCAGGGCCAGCAGGGCGCCGGTGGTCAGCGACGCGCCCGCGTCGACCA
>NZ_MUMI01000272.1 GCF_002155975.1 Amycolatopsis kentuckyensis | reverse complement strand
AGCTTCGGGGTGGTGGGTCACCGCGGGCCAGCTTCGGGGTGGTGGGTCACCACGGCCCAGCTTCGGGGTGGTGGCACAACGACCCGGCTTTGCCGAAACCCGGGAACCTTCGACGGCCCGCAAGCCCAGCCGACCGCCCGCCCCACCCGCCGTCTGGCGGCTGCGGCCCGACTCCGGAAAGCTGGGCCCCGAAGGAGGTGCGCCATGCCCGGATCCCCGTTCCCACGCCGGCTGCCTTCGTTCGACCTGGCCGAACTCGTCGGCCGGACAACCGAGGACGCCCGGCAGCGCTGCGAGCGCGACGGGTTCCACGTTCAGGTCATCGACCTCGACAAGACCGCCGCGGTCACGTTGGAATACCACTCGAACCGCATCCGGCTCGGCGTGCGGCGAGGTGTCGTCGAAGACTGCCACCAGGGGTGACCACCGAACCCCCTGGTCCGCATGATGTCCATCACCCGGGACTGAACTCCCGCAGAGCGGGAAGAACCGGGTAACGTGCGTTGACTTACCGATCCAAGAGGGAAGGACCGGGCATGTTCCGCAAGGTTCTGGTGGCCAACCGCGGGGAGATCGCGATCCGGGCGTTCCGCGCCGGCTACGAACTCGGTGCCGGCACGGTTGCCGTGTTTCCGCACGAAGACCGCAACTCGCTGCACCGCCTGAAGGCCGATGAGGCGTACGAGATCGGCGAACCCGGTCACCCCGTGCGCGCCTACCTCTCGGTCGACGAGATCGTCGCCGCCGCGAAGAAGGCGAAGGCCGACGCCGTCTATCCCGGGTACGGCTTCCTCTCGGAGAACCCCGATCTCGCGCGCGCGTGCGAAGAAGCGGGCATCACCTTCGTCGGGCCCAGCGCCGAGATCCTCGAACTCACCGGTAACAAGGCTCGCGCGGTCAAGGCCGCGCGGGAAGCCGGCGTGCCCGTGCTCGGGTCGTCCGAACCCTCGAGTGACGTCGACACCCTGGTCGCGGCGGCCGACGACCTCGGCTTCCCCGTCTTCGTCAAGGCCGTCGCCGGGGGTGGCGGGCGCGGTATGCGCCGCGTCGAGGACCCCGCCCTGCTGCGCGAGTCCATCGAGGCCGCCGCGCGCGAGGCCGAGTCCGCCTTCGGCGATCCCACCGTCTTCCTCGAGAAGGCCGTCGTCGAGCCGCGGCACATCGAGGTGCAGATCCTCGCCGACGGCGAAGGCAACGTCATCCACCTCTTCGAGCGCGACTGCTCGGTGCAGCGGCGCCACCAGAAGGTCGTCGAGCTCGCCCCGGCGCCGAACCTCGACCCCGAGCTGCGCGACCGCATCTGCGCCGACGCCGTCAAGTTCGCCCGGCAGATCGGCTACCGCAACGCCGGCACCGTCGAGTTCCTGCTCGACAAGCGCGGCAACCACGTCTTCATCGAGATGAACCCGCGCATCCAGGTCGAGCACACGGTCACCGAAGAGGTCACCGACGTCGACCTCGTGCAGTCCCAGCTGCGGATCGCCTCCGGGGAGACCCTCGCCGACCTCGGCCTGTCGCAGGACAAGATCTACCTGCGCGGCGCCGCGCTGCAGTGCCGCATCACCACCGAGGACCCGGCCAACGGCTTCCGCCCGGACACCGGGATGATCTCCGCCTACCGCTCGCCGGGCGGCTCCGGCATCCGGCTCGACGGCGGCACCGCCTTCTCCGGCACCGAGATCAGCGCGCACTTCGACTCGCTGCTGGTGAAGCTCACCTGCCGCGGCCGCGACTTCAAGACCGCCGTCGGCCGCGCGCGCCGCGCCGTCGCCGAGTTCCGGATCCGCGGCGTCGCCACGAACATCCCGTTCCTGCAGGCCGTCCTCGACGACGAGGACTTCCGCGCCGGCCGCGTCACGACGTCGTTCATCGAGGAGCGCCCGCAGCTGCTCACCGCGCGGCAGTCCGCCGACCGCGGCACGCGCCTGCTGACCTACCTCGCCGACCAGACGGTCAACAAGCCGCACGGCGAGCGCCCGAAGACGCCGGACGCCACGATCAAGCTGCCGAAGCTGCCGAAGGACGCCCAGCCGGCGGCCGGGTCGAAGCAGAAGCTCGCCGAGCTGGGCCCGGCCGGGTTCGCGGAGTGGCTGCGGAAGTCGCCGCACATCGGCGTCACCGACACGACGTTCCGCGACGCGCACCAGTCGCTGCTCGCCACCCGCGTCCGGTCGAAGGACCTGCTCGCGGTGGCGCCGGTCGTCGCGAACACGCTCCCCGAACTGCTGTCGCTGGAGTGCTGGGGCGGCGCGACCTACGACGTCGCGCTGCGGTTCCTCGCCGAAGACCCGTGGGAGCGGCTGGCCGCGCTGCGCGAGGCCGTGCCGAACATCTGCCTGCAGATGCTGCTGCGCGGGCGCAACACCGTCGGGTACACGCCGTACCCGACCGAGGTGACCACCGCCTTCGTCCAGGAGGCGACGAAGACCGGCATCGACATCTTCCGGATCTTCGACGCGCTCAACGACGTCGAGCAGATGCGCCCGGCCATCGAAGCCGTGCGCGAGACCGGCTCGGCCGTCGCCGAGGTGGCGCTCTGCTACACCTCGGACCTGTCCGACCCGGGCGAGAAGCTCTACACGCTCGACTACTACCTCAAGCTGGCCGAGCAGATCGTCGGCGCCGGGGCGCACGTCCTGGCGATCAAGGACATGGCCGGGCTGCTGCGCGCGCCCGCGGCGACCAAGCTGGTCACCGCGCTGCGCAAGGAGTTCGACCTGCCGGTGCACATCCACACCCACGACACCGCGGGCGGCCAGCTGGCCACCTACCTCGCGGCGATCAACGCGGGCGCGGACGCCGTCGACGGCGCGGTCTCGTCCATGGCGGGCACGACGTCGCAGCCGTCGCTGTCCTCGATCGTGGCGGCCACCGACCACTCGGCCCGCACCACCGGGCTCGACCTGCGGGCGATCGGGGACCTGGAGCCGTACTGGGAGAGCGTGCGCAAGATCTACGCGCCCTTCGAGGCCGGGCTCGCGTCGCCGACCGGGCGCGTCTACGACCACGAGATCCCCGGCGGGCAGCTGTCGAACCTGCGCACGCAGGCCATCGCGCTGGGCCTGGGCGACCGGTTCGAGGACATCGAGGCCATGTACGCGGCCGCGGACAAGATCCTCGGGCACCTGGTGAAGGTGACGCCGTCGTCGAAGGTCGTCGGCGACCTCGCGCTGCACCTGGTCGGCGCGGGTGTCTCGCCGGCCGACTTCGAGGCGGAGCCGAACAAGTTCGACATCCCCGACTCGGTGATCGGTTTCCTGCGCGGCGAGCTGGGCGACCCGCCCGGCGGCTGGCCGGAGCCGTTCCGCACCAAGGCCCTGGAAGGCCGGGCCGCCGCGAAGCCGGTCGTCGAACTGTCCGAAGAGGACCGTGCCGCGCTGGCGGCCCAACCGCGCCGGACGCTCAACCGGCTGCTGTTCCCCGGGCCGACGAAGGAGTTCGAGGCGCACCGCGAGGCCTACGGCGACACGTCGGTGCTGCCCAGCAAGGACTTCTTCTACGGGCTGCGGCCGGGGGAGGAGTACCCGGTCGACCTCGAGCCGGGCGTGCGGCTGCTCATCGAGCTGGAGGCGATCGGCGAGGCCGACGAACGCGGCGTCCGCACGGTGATGTCGACGCTGAACGGCCAGCTGCGGCCGATCCAGATCCGCGACCGCTCGATCGCCTCGGACATCCCGGCGACGGAGAAGGCCGAGAAGGGCAACCCGAAGCAGGTCGCGGCGCCGTTCGCGGGCGTGGTGACGCTGCAGGTCGCCGAGGGCGACACGGTCGAAGCCGGCGCGACGGTGGCGACGATCGAGGCGATGAAGATGGAGGCCTCGATCACGGCGTCGGCCGGCGGCAAGGTGGCCAGGCGGGCGATCACCGCGGTGCAGCAGGTCGAAGGCGGTGACCTTCTGCTGGTCCTCGAGTGAGCGATACGCTCGGCGGATGCTGATCAACGCCGTACCGCAACGGCAGGGCGCGGCGGGACCGCGCGCGGCGGAGCTGCCGAACGGCTGTGTGGCCCTCGCGGAGCTGGCCGGGCATGTGCTCGGCCGGCCCGTGCACCACGTCCGCCAGACGCAGGCGGTGTCCGAAGTGGACCGTGGCGTGGTGTCCCGCGCGGTGCTGACGGGCCCGAACCGGGCGGCCCAGCTGGCGGCCCTGGAGGCCCCGGGCGGCCCGGTGCTGACGATCGGTGGCGACTGCGGGGTCGAGCTGGTTCCGATCGGCGTCGCGCGGTACCGGTACGGACCCGGGCTGGGTGTCGCGTGGTTCGACGCCCACCCGGACCTGAACACCGCGGAATCGTCGCCGTCGGGGGCGTTCCACGGGATGGTGCTGCGGTCGCTGTTCGGCGAGGGCGACCCGGAGTTCGCGGCGGACCCGGCGCTGGAGCCCGGCCGGGTGGCCCTCGCCGGGACGCGCGTGTTCGACCCGGAGGAAGAGGCGGCGGTGGCGCGGGGCCTGGCGGTGACGTCGGTCGAGGCGCTGGCCGGCGTGGAGCAGCTGTACGTGCACGTGGACCTGGACGTGCTGGACGCGCGCGAGTTCGCGGGGCTGAACCACCCGGAGCCGGACGGCTGGACGATCGCGCGGCTGGTGTCGGAGCTGGACGCGCTGGCCCGGTTCGAGGTGGTCGGCGCGGGGATCACCGAGTGCGTGGGGACGCCGCGCGAGGTCGAGGTCCTGGAGCCGGTGGTGGCCGCGGTGGGGCGACTGCTCGGGGGGAAGTAGGCCGGGTGTCCCGGGCTGGTGCCTTCGGGGCGCGAGGGGCGGCTCAGCCCGGCCAGGCGGCGCGGACCGCTTCCACCGCCGCCGCCTCGTCGGCGCCGAGGTCCCGGGCCTGCGCCGCGAACTCCGCCGCGGCCGCCGCCAGCAACCCCT
>NZ_MUMI01000271.1:8107-25368 GCF_002155975.1 Amycolatopsis kentuckyensis | reverse complement strand
CCACGACCATGGTCGTGGCGACGCGGTTCGTCATCGTGGAAAGGATCGGCTGAACGGATGGCCAACCTGGTCAATCTCGAGTCGGTGAGCAAGTCCTACGGGGTGAAGCCGCTGCTGGACGGCGTCTCGCTGGGTGTCGCGGCCGGGCAGCGCATCGGCGTCGTCGGCCTCAACGGCGGCGGCAAGACCACCCTGCTGGAGGTCCTTTCCGGACTCGCCGAGCCGGATTCCGGGCGGGTGAGCCATGTTCGCGACCTGCGGATGGCCGTGGTCACCCAGCGCACGGAACTCCCGGACGGCAGCACGGTCGGCGACGTCGTGCTCGAACGCTACGGCGCCGAGCACGAGTGGGCCGCCGACGCGCGCGTCCGGTCCATTGTGGACGGCCTGGGGATCACGGCGATCGGCTTGGACACGCCGACGGCGAACCTGTCCGGCGGCGAGCGGCGCCGGGTCTCCCTGGCCGCCGCGCTGACCGGGGAACTGGACCTGGTCGTGCTCGACGAGCCGACCAACCACCTGGACGTCGAAGGTGTCCGCTGGCTCGCCGACCACCTCCTGGCCCGCCGGATCGCGGTCGTGGTCGTCACGCACGACCGGTGGTTCCTCGACACGGTCGCGACCTTGACGTGGGAGGTCGCGAACGGCCGCGTCGAGCAGTACGAAGGTGGTTACGCCGACTGGATCTTCGCGCGCGCCGAGCGGGCCCGGCTGGCCGCGACGGCCGAGGAGAAGCGGCAGAACCTGGCCCGCAAGGAGCTGGCGTGGCTGCGCCGCGGCCCGCAGGCGCGCTCGTCGAAGCCGCGGTACCGCATCGAGGCGGCCGAAGCGCTGATCGCCGACGTCCCGCCGCCCCGCGACTCCGTGGAGCTGCAGGCGTTCGCGAAGCGGCGGCTCGGGAAGACCGTGCTGGAACTGGAAGACACGACGTACCAGGTCGGCGAGCGGACGCTGCTCGACCACGTCACCTGGCGGATCGGCCCGGGCGACCGGATCGGCCTGGTCGGTGTCAACGGCTCGGGCAAGACGTCGCTGCTGAAGCTGCTCGGCGGCGACGTCGAGGGCTCGACGGGCCGCCGGATCGAGGGCAAGACGGTCGCGCTCGCGCACCTGCGCCAGGAACTCGACGACCTGCCGGGCGACCTGCGCGTGCTGCAGGCGATCGAGCAGGTGGCCGGGCGTGTGGTGTTCGGCAAGCAGGAGATGACGGCGTCGCAGCTGGGCGAGAAGCTCGGCTTCCCGGCGGCCCGCCAGTGGACCCCGGTCGAGGACCTGTCGGGCGGCGAGCGGCGCCGCCTGCAGCTGTGCCGGCTGCTGATGGCCGAGCCGAACGTGCTGCTGCTCGACGAGCCGACGAACGACCTGGACATCGACACGCTCCAGCAGCTGGAGGACCTTCTCGACGGCTGGCCGGGCACGATGGTGGTGGTGTCCCACGACCGCTACCTGGTGGAGCGGGTCTGCGACACGATCGTCGCGTTGTTCGGCGACGGCCGCATCACGCACCTGCCGGGCGGCATCGAGGAGTACCTGAACCGCCGCGCGGCCGCTCAGCCCGCGTCGGGCCCGGCTCCTTCGGTGGCGAAGGTGGAGGCGAAGAAGTCGGCGGCGGACCTGCGCGCGGCGCAGAAGGAGCTCGGCCGGCTGGAGCGCAAGCTCGACCAGCTGCACGCGAAGGAGGAGAAGCTCCACGCGTCCCTGCTGGAGGCGGCGACGGACCCGGCGAAGCTGATGGAGCTGAACGCGGAACTGAAGGGCGTCCAGGGCGAGATCCAGGACGTCGAGGGGCGCTGGCTGGAGACGTCCGAACTGCTGGAGTGACCCGGCTTCCCGCGTTGGCACGCGGCGGGTGACGCTGTCCCAGTAATGTTCCAGCCATGAGCAGGTTCGTGGACACGCTCGTCGCCACCGCGACGAAGCGGGGGCAGCAGCGCGGCATGGTCACCGGGGAGCCGAAGGAGCCGGTCCGGCGGACCTGGGCCGAGGTGCACGCCGAAGCCCGGCGGATCGCCGGTGGCCTGGTGGCCGGCGGGTTCGAGCGCGGGGGTGCGGTGGCGGTGCTGGCCGCCGCGCCGGTGCTGATCGCGCCGACTGTGCAGGCCGTGTGGCTGGCCGGCGGCAGCGTCACCATGCTGCACCAGCCGACCCCCCGCACCGATCTCGCCGAGTGGGCCGAGGACACCGTACGGGTGCTCGGGATGATCGGCTCCGACCTCGTGCTGCTGGGCGAACCCTTCGACCAGCTCGCGCCGGTGCTGGCGGAGAAGGGCATCGGGTTCAAGCTCATCACCGAGCTCGCCGAAGCCGAGC
Organism: Amycolatopsis kentuckyensis; assembly: GCF_002155975.1. Lineage (GTDB taxonomy): Bacteria > Actinomycetota > Actinomycetes > Mycobacteriales > Pseudonocardiaceae > Amycolatopsis > Amycolatopsis kentuckyensis. The sequence goes on along the minus strand of NZ_MUMI01000271.1, from coordinate 23,058 downwards.
CGCTCGCCGACGTCGTCCCCACCGACGAGGGGGACACCGCGCTCCTGCAGCTCACCAGCGGTTCGACCGCCGACCCCAAGGCCGTGCGGATCACCTACGGGAACCTGTACTCCAACGTCAAGGCCATGGTCGAGCGCGCGGAGTTCGACTTCGACGTCGACGTGATGGTCTCCTGGCTGCCGACGTTCCACGACATGGGGATGGTCGGCTTCCTGACCGTGCCGATGACCTTCGGCGTCGAGCTGGTCAAGATCACGCCGGTCGAGTTCCTCTCGGGGCCGTTGATCTGGCCGGAGCTGATCACCAAGTACCACGGCACCACGACGGCGGCGCCGAACTTCGCGTACGCCATCGTCGGGCGCCGGATGGCCCGCGTCGACGAAGACGACGCCTACGACCTCTCGAAGCTGCGCATCGCGCTGAACGGTGCCGAACCCATCGACGAGACCGCTGTGCAGACCTTTGTGGACGCCGGCGCCCGGTTCAAGATGCCGGCCGAGTGCGTCTTCCCGGCCTACGGCATGGCGGAAGCGACGCTCGCCGTGTCGTTCGCGCCGCTGTTCACCGGGCTCACCCTCGACGTCGTCGAAGCCGACGCGCTGGAAGCGGACAACCGCGCGGTGCCGGTGCCGGAGGGCGACCCGCGGCGCGGTACCGACGGCGTCCGGTCGTTCGCGCTGCTCGGCCGTCCCCTCGACGGGCTGGAGGCCGAGATCGTCGACGAGGCGGGTTCGCCGCTGGGCGAGCGTCAGGTCGGCGAGATCCGGCTGCGCGGCGAGGCCGTGACGCCGGGCTACCTGACCATGGACGGCCCGCTCGCCACGCAGGACGACGACGGCTGGCTGAACACCGGCGACCTCGGGTACCTGGTGGACGGCCAGATCGTCATCTGCGGCCGCCGCAAGGACGTCATCATCATGGGCGGCCGCAACCTGTACCCGACGGACATCGAGCGCGCGGCGACGTCGGTCGAGGGGGTGCGCGCGGGCAACGCGGTGGCGGTCCGGCTGGACGCGGGCAGCCGTCGCGAGCGGTTCGCGGTGGTCGTGGAGTCGAAGCTGGCGGGTGACGCCGAGGCCGAGAAGAACCTGATGAAGCAGGTGTCGGCCCGGGTCCGCGACGCCGTCGACATGCGGCCGTACGCGGTGGTGGTGCTGCCGGCGGGGAGCCTGCCGAAGACGCCGTCGGGCAAGGTCAAGCGCGCGGCGACGGCTCAGCAGTTCGCGGACCGGATCAAGAAGAACGCGGACGCCTGACCAGAGCGCCCCGATGTGCCTTGGCCGCATCGGGGCGCTTCGGGAGGGGCCGGAACTGTCGGTAGCCTCCGGTAGCGTGGAAAACGGGGGGCGCCCCCGCGGGCGGGGTCAGCGTTGCTGGACGCGTACCGCCCGGAGCGTCGGCGGGGCGGCGCGCTCGGCGGTGGCTTCGGGCGCGGTGCGGGCGCCGGGGAGGCCCGGGGCCTGGCCGGTGCGGGAGGCGAGCTGGTCCTCCACCGCGTCGAGGAACTCGTCGACTTCGCGCTCGTCGTAGCCGCGCTTGCCGATCAGCGGCTTCGCGAACATCACGTGGTGCACTTCGGCGGCGGTCAGGTCGTCCTCGTCGGAGAACGTCTTGGCGATCCGCCGGACGAACGCGTCGACCTCGTGCTTCGCGTAACCACGGCGGCCGATCGGGGCGTTACCGAAGGTGACCTCGGCGAGGTCTTCGGCGGTGAACGACATGGAACTCTCCGATTCCGGGGTTGGGCGGGGTGCGAAACTCCCGTACACCGTCCTAACCGGTGGACAAGCTCCCCGGAAGAGGCGGCCCGGAACCTCACCCCGACGGGCAGCCCGGGCCCGCCTTCGGGTGAGTTCGCGCTACCGAGCGCTGTGTGGCCGGCTTCACACCGGGCCATCCGGGCCTTCGCCCCGGGCCGGAGGCTCCGCCACCCGGAACCCGCCGGAAAGAAGGGCCGTCAGCTGCGGCCGAACCACTTCCGGGTGCCCTGCGGCCGCTGTGGCTCCTCGACCACCGCCGGGCGCGGGTTCCGCAGCTCCACCAACGCCGCCTCGGCCTCGTCCAGGAACAGGTCGACCTGGGCCTGGTCGTAGCTGCGCATGCCGACCGGCATGATCGTGAACTCGACGTAGTGGATGTCGTCCGGGGTGAGGATGTTGCGGCCGGCCAGTGCCTCGGCGATGAGGTCGAGGAACGCGTCCACCTCGTCCTCGTTGTAGCCGCGACGGCCGAACCGGGGCTTGCCGAAAGCGATCGCCCGGACTTCGTCGGGGGTCATGGCTTCACCTTGCCACCCATGTCAGCCCGCGTGGAAGGAGTTCTGCGCGGCCGCGAGGCCGGTGCTGATCAGCGCTTCGGTCGCGTCCGCGCACCGATCCACCTCCAGCGGGAGTTCCTTGCGCTCGACCGTCGAAAAGTCCTTCAGCACGAAGTCCGCCGGGTCCTGGCGGCCGGGCGGGCGGCCGATGCCGAACCGCACCCGGTAGTAGTCGCGGGTGCCCAGTGACTTCGTGATCGAGCGGAGTCCGTTGTGGCCGTTGTCGCCGCCACCCAGCTTCAGCTTCAGCGCGCCGAAGTCGACGTCGAGCTCGTCGTGCACCACGACGATGCCGGACGGCTCGACCTTGTAGAACCGCGCCGCACCGACCACCGGCCCGCCGGAGAGGTTCATGTACGAGCGCGGCTTCACCAGCACGACGCGGCGGCCGGCCAGCCGGCCCTCGAGGACCTCGCCGCCGGTCTTGTGGGTCTTGAACTTGCCGCCGATGCGGGCGGCGAGCTCGTCCAGCACCATGAACCCGACGTTGTGCCGGTTTCCGGCGTACTGGGGTCCGGGATTGCCGAGGCCGGCGAGCAGTACCAGCTCGCCGGCCCCAGGCAGGTCTTCCGTCATGCGGTGATGCTATTCGGCGGCTTCGGCCGACTCTTCGCCAGCTTCGGCCTCGTCGCCGGTCTCTTCACGCTGCGGCTCGTTGACGGCCACGACCAGCGACTCCGGGTCGGTGACCAGGGTCGCGCCCTGGGGCAGCTCGACCTGGCCGGCCAGCACCTGGGAGCCGATCTCGAGGCCCTCGATGGAGACCTCGAACTGCTCCGGGATGTGCAGCGCCTCGACCTCGACCTGCAGCGTGTCGACGTCCTGGTTGACCAGGCCGCCGGGGCCGGGGGTACCGGTCACGACGACGGGGACGTCGACGACGATCTTCTCGCCGCGCTTCACGACCAGCAGGTCGACGTGCTCGATGTAGTTCTTCAGCGGGTGGACCACGATGGTCTTGGTCAGCGCCAGCTCGACCGAGCCCTCCAGGTCCAGGGTGATGACGGCGTTCGAGCCGTTCTCACGGACGACGCGGGCGAACTCGATCGCCGGCAGCGCGAAGTGCCGCGGGTCCGACCCGTGGCCGTAGAGGACGGCGGGGATCTTGCCGGCGCGACGCGTGCGGCGCGCGGCGCCCTTGCCGAACTCGGTGCGCGGCTCGACGGACAGACGTACCTCGGACACGGTGTTGCACTCCTTCAAATCAAAGACAGCATGCTGCGGCGGGGAGAAGCCGTATGTTTTCAGGAAGTTTCGGCGGCGAGTTTCCGGGCGTGCACGACGACGGGGGCTACTCGAGCCGCCGCGTCGATCACGCCGGGCACCCCAGAAGGGCCCCGCCTCGCCGAGACAACCTCAAGAGTGTAAACCAACCTCATCACGGTGGGTTGCGGCGGGTGCCCGGCCCAGGCTAGAACCCTCCTGGAACCCCGGTACGTGACGACACAAATCCGGTGGCGGGACGACGCCGACCGAGGTGTGCTCGGTAGCGGGAGAGCAGGGGGCGGGAAATGCGCGCTCGGTGGAGCAAGGCGGCGGCGGTGCTGCTGCTGGGTGGGTTGCTGGCGGGCTGCCAGGTGGCAGTGGCCGGCACCGCCGGTGTCTCCGCGGCCGACCAGGCGACGGCCGACCGGCGCGCGGAGCAGCGCGCCGCGGTCGACGCGGCCCTGACCGCGCTGGGCCAGGCGCCCGCGGTCGCGCTGAAGTCGACGGTGAAGGGCGCAGAGCAGCAGTTCCGGATCACCCGCGGCGGTTATGCCGTCGGCGCGCTGCCGCTGGAAGGCCGCTTCGTCCAGGTGACGGCCGCCGCGAGCCAGTTCTACCTGCAGGCCGACGCCGACTACTGGAAGGCGCACGCCATCGACGAGGGCACGCAGTTCGGCACGAGCTGGGTGCGGTCGCTCGGCTCCGAGCTGCCCTTCGACCCGGCGGCCCGGTTCGCGCCGCCGGCGCTCGCCGAAGGGCTGCGCAAGGCGCTGGCCGGCCTCGACCGGATCGGCGAGCCGGTCAAGGCGAAGCTGCCCGACGGCACCGAGGTCTACCAGCTCGGCGCCGCGCCGAGCGTCCTGCGGGTCACGACGGCCAAGCCGAACCGCGTCGTCAGCTTCGCCCCGACGATGCTCGACCCGCAGAACGGCCCGAAGTACGGCGCCGAGTTCCAGGTCGCCGCGCTCACCGGCGACGCGGTCAAGACGTTCCACACCGACCTCGACGCCGCCGTCGGCGGGCTGGGGCAGCCGTTCGAGGGCCTGGTGCAGGCCAGCGCCGTCGTCACCAACGACAAGCTCGACTGCAAGGACTTCGTCGGCTCCTGCACGACGACGGTCGACGTCTCCAACAGCGTCGTCGGCACGCCGGCGTCGGGGGAGAAGAGCGTCGTCCACATCACCCTGTCGGTCGAGGTCAGCGCCGAGTCGCTCGGGGCGCAGACGTGCACGGCGGCCGGGGACGCGGAGCCGTACAAGACGATCCAGCTGTCCTGCGCGGTGAAGTTCAAGCTGCCCAACCGCACGGCCAGCTACCAGGTGCTCTCCAAGCCGAACGCGACGGCGGAGGTCCGCGCGGGCCTCGACGTCAACGCCGTGAAGCAGAAGGTGGCCACCGAGTTCGCGGGCATCGGTGGCTGACCTGGACACCTACCCCCGGGTGTGTTGCTTCCGTTGAAGTAGGTGATCTTCCGTTCCTAGCATCGGCCGTGAACGGCCGACGACGAACGAGGAGATGCCATGGCCAAGCTGGTGGTTTTCGGGGCGACAGGGTACGCCGGGGGCAAGATCGGCGCCGAGGCGGTGCGTCGTGGCCACGACGTCGTCGGGGTCGCGCGCCACGCGGGTTCGGTCCCCGAAGGCGTCGAGGCGCGGCAGGGTTCGCTGCACGACGAGGAGTTCGTCGCGCAGGCGGCCAAGGACGCGGACGTCATCGTGGTGGCCACCCCGGCCCGCGAGATCGACGGCAAGAAGCTCATCGACGCCGTCCCGGCCCTGGCCCGCATCGCGAGCGAGAACGACGTCCGGCTGTCGTTCGTCGGCGGCGCGGCGAGCCTCCACGTGGCCGAGGGCGGCCCGCGGCTGTTCGACACCCCGGAGTTCCCGGCCGAGTACAAGGACGAGGCCGGCAGCCACGCCGAGGTCCTCGGCCTGCTGCGCGAGCAGCCCGAGAGCCTCGACTGGTTCTACGTCAGCCCCGCCGCCGAGTTCGGCGCGTGGACGCCCGGTGAGCGCACGGGCGAGTTCCGCCTCGGTGGCGACGTCCTGGTGACCGACGAGAACGGCAAGTCCCACATCGGCGGCGACGACTTCGCGATCGCCTACGTCGACGAGATCGAGCAGCCGAAGCACCGCCGCGCGCGGTTCACCGTCGCTTACTGAGGTTCGCAGCGAAAAGCCCGCCCTCCCCACGCGGGGAGGGCGGGCTTTTTCGCCGGATCTCAGGCGTTGCCGTCGAAGAGGGACGTCACCGAGCCGTCTTCGAAGACCTGCTGGATGGCTTCGGCCAGCATCGGGGCGATCGACAGCACCGTCAGGCCCGGGAACCGCTTCTCCTCCGGGATCGGCAGCGAGTTCGTCACGATGACCTCGCGCGCCTTGCACGACGAGAGCCGCTGGGTGGCCGGGTCGGACAGGATGCCGTGGGTCGTCGCGATGACGACGTCGGCCGCGCCCTCGTCGATCAGGGCCTCGGTCGCCTTCACGATCGTGCCGCCCGTGTCGATCATGTCGTCGATCAGGACGCAGAGCTTGCCCTCGACCTTGCCGACCACGCGGTTGGCCACCGCCTGGTTCGGCTTGTCCGGGTCGCGCGTCTTGTGGATGAACGCGATCGGGCGGTCACCCAGCTGGGCGGCCCACTTCTCGGCCAGCCGCACGCGGCCCGAGTCCGGGGAGACGACCGTGATGTCCGCGTCGCCGTAGGTGGCCTTGATGTGGTCGGCCAGCACGGTCTGCGCCATCAGGTGGTCGACCGGGCCGTCGAAGAAGCCCTGGATCTGCGCGGTGTGCAGGTCGACGGTCATGATCCGGTCGGCGCCCGCGGTCTTGAACAGGTCCGCGATCAGCCGCGCCGAGATCGGCTCGCGGCCCTTGTGCTTCTTGTCCTGGCGCGCGTACGGGTAGAACGGCATGACCACGGTGATCCGCTTCGCGCTCGCCCGCTTGAGCGCGTCCACCATGATCAGCTGCTCCATCACGAACTCGTTGATGGGCGTGGTGTGCGCCTGGATGACGAAGGCGTCGGTCCCGCGGACGGACTCCTCGAACCGGACGAACAGCTCCCCGTTGGCGAACGTGTGCGCCGTCTGCGGGGTGATCGTGACGTTGAGGTGCTGGGCGACCTCTTCGGCGAGCTCCTGGTGCGCGCGTCCGGAGAAGAGCATCAAGTTCTTCTTCGGCGTCCCTTGCTTCGGACTCATGCTGGCGACTCCCCGTCGGTTCCTGCTGCTGAATCGGCGTCGAGGGCGGCCTGGGCCGCCTCCGCCGCGGGCGTACCCGGCCGGCGCCGGATCGCCCAGCCTTCGATGTTGCGCTGCGGCGGCGCCGACACCGCGAGTGTGCCCGGCGGGACGTCTTCGCGGATCACGGCACCCGCACCACTGTAAGCGCCGTCACCGATGTGCACCGGGGCGACGAAGGTGTTGTCCGCGCCCAACCGGACATACGACCCGATAACGGTCCGGTGCTTGTTCACGCCGTCGTAGTTCACGAAGACGCTGGAGCAGCCGATGTTGCTGTGCTCGCCGATCGTGGCGTCACCCACGTAGGTCAGGTGCGGCACCTTCGTCCCGGCGCCGATGTCGGCCGCCTTCGTCTCCACGAACGCGCCCAGCTTCGCCTTGACGCCCAGCTTCGTGCCCGGCCGCAGGTAGGTGAACGGGCCGACGTTGACGCCGTCGCCGAGCTCCGAGTCCGAGCCGTGCACGCGGACCACCGAGGCGCCCGCGCCGATGGTGACGTTCGTCAGCGTGCTGTCCGGGCCGACCGTGCTGCCCTCGCCGACCGAGGTCGTGCCCTTGAGCTGCACGCCGGGCTCGATGACGACGTCGCGGGCGAGGGTCACGCCGGCGTCGATCCAGGTCGTGGCCGGGTCGGTGATCGTGACGCCCTCGCGCTGCCAGCGCTGCACGATCCGGCGGTTGAGCTCGGCGCCGAGCACCGACAGCTGCACCCGGTCGTTGACGCCTTCGGTCAGCCACGGGTCGTCGACGACCAGCGCGCCGACGTGCAGGCCGTCGCCGTTCGCGATGCCCAGGACGTCGGTGAGGTAGAGCTCGCCCTGCGCGTTGTCGGTCGAGAGGCGCGAGAGGCCGTCGCGCAGCACCGCCGCGTCGAAGGCGTAGACGCCCGAGTTGATCTCGGTGATCTCGGCCTGCTCCGGGTCGGCGTCCTTGTGCTCGACGATCCCGGTGACCTTGCCCGCGCTGTCGCGCACGATCCGGCCGTAGCCGGTCGGGTCGGCGACCACCGAGGTGAGCACGGTGACCGCGTTCTTCGCCTCGGTGTGCTCGTCGAGCAGCGCGCCGAGGGTCGCGGTGTCGAGCAGCGGGACGTCGCCGTAGCTGACGAGCACGGTGCCGGTGAGGTCGGCGGGGAGGGTGGCGAGCGCGCAGGACACGGCGTGGCCGGTGCCCTTCTGCTCGGCCTGCACCGCGGTGCCGACCGGGCGGCCGAGGGCGTCCCCGACCGCGCTCAGCCGTTCACCGACCGCTTCGCGGCCGTGCCCGATGACCACCACGAGGTGTTCGGGGTTCAGGCCGGCGGCGGCCCGGACGGCGTGCTCGACGAGGGGCCGCCCGGCGATCGGGTGCAGCACCTTCGGCGTCGAGGAACGCATGCGGGTGCCCTCACCCGCGGCGAGGATCAACGTGCTCAGCGGGCCGGTCAACGGCGCTCCCAACGGTTACCAAAAGTCGGCTTCTGTCGGGCACCGATCCTAACTGTGGTCGTCGGCGTCCCACGCGGGGTCGGTGGGAGGGGCTTCGCTGGCCCACGCGGCCGCCGGGTCCGCGGCCATCGAATTGGCCGACGCCACCTGGTTGCCGCCGCCGCGTTTCGCCTGGTACATGGCCGCGTCCGCGCGGGCGAGGACCTGCTCGCCGCGTTCCTGCGGCCGCAGTGACACCAGCCCGATCGACAGCGTGACGCCGTGCGACAGGTGGTGCGGCAGGTTCGAGACCGACTTCACGGCGCGCCCGAGGGCCATCTTCGCCGCGGACGCCGGCGTGCCCGGGAGCAGGACGATGAACTCGTCGCCGCCGTAGCGCGCCACCAGGTCGTCGCCGCGCAACGCGTCACGGAGGGTGCTCGCGACGACACGCAGCACGTTGTCGCCTTCGGCGTGCGACTGCTTGTCGTTGACGCCCTTGAAGCCGTCGAGGTCGACCAGCGCGACCGCCAGGGGTTGCGCGTCGGCCGACGAGGCGAGCTGGCGCAGTTTCTCGTCCAGGGCGCGCCGGTTGGGCAGGCCGGTGAGCGGGTCCTGCAGCGCCTGCTGGGTGATCGCGCCGTGCTCGGCGGAAAGCCGTTCGTGCTCGCGGCGGGCGTTCAGGGTGGCGATCTGCGACTCGCGCAGGCTCCACATCTCCGACTCCAGCCGCCGCGCGTAGTCGATCAGCGACTCGCCGGCGCCGGAGTCCGGGCTCGTGTCGAGCCGGGCCAGCTCGCGGGCGATGTTCAGCCGCATCGACGGCTGGGAGGTGTCGTCCGAGATCGACTGGCGGGTCTCGCGCAGGATCGAGAGGGCTTCGTCGCGGCGGCCTTCCCGGTCCAGGCAGCGCGCCAGCGCGATCGCGACGATCTCGCGGTCGTGCCCGAACGCGCGCTCGGTGTAGAGGTTCTGCAGCCGGTCGACGTGCTCGGCGCCCGGCTGGTTCAGCGCCGGCGCCGCGGCCAGGACGCCGACCTGGTCGATCGCGGCGACGTTCGCCTTGCGCGGGAACAGCGACTCGGCGAACGGGCCTTCGGCGGCCGCCCCCATCGAGGCCGCGGTGCGGAACTTCTCGGCGCTCTCGTCGTACTCGTCGATGCGCTCCAGCCGCAGGCCCCAGCCGAGCAGCATCTTGATGCGGTTGATCAGCTGCAGGGCGATGTCGTGCGGGCTCGCGCTCTCGCGGATGGCCGCCGCGGCCCGGCCGATCACCTCCTCGGCCGCCTCGTAGACGCCGAGCTGGTTGAGCACCAGCCAGCAGTCGATCAGCGTCGAGGAGAGCAGCCGGTTCCAGTTGCGCAGCCCGACCTGGCGGTCCGGGATGGTGGAGTCGTCGAGGATGGCCAGCGCCCGGGCGATCTCGGTGAGCGCGGCGTCCTCCTGCGCGGCGATCACGAGCCGGCGCCCGCGCAGGGCGTGCGCGTCGGCCCGGAGCAGGGCGATGCCGTGCCGCCGGGTGTGCGCGAGCATCTCGTCGAGCCGGGGCTCGGCCTCCGCGGCCAGGCCCTTCGTGGCCAGCCGGGCGAGGGCGGACGAGCGCAGCAGCTGGGCCACGAGCAGGGGCTCACCGCGCCGCTGGGTCTCGTCGAGCAGCTCGTCCATCATCGCGACGATCTCGAGCTGCTGGGTGTACTCGTGGCGCTGGACGGCGGCGCCCAGCTCCCGCGCGCGCCCGACCAGCCACGCGTCGGACATCTCGGCCAGCGCGGGCCGCCTGGCCGTCACCGGGTCGGTCGCCTCGTCGGTCAGCGCCAACCTCCCGGTGTCGTGGGTTTCCGGTTCCTGCTGTGCTCCGCCGCCAGGATTCGAACCTGAACTGTCAGAACCAAAATCTGAAGTGCTGCCGATTACACTACGGCGGATCGATCCTGGTCAGGATAGCGACGATCGGGTGTCGTCCGCGCGGGGGATGCGTTACGCGCCCGTCTGCCGGGTACTCCGGTTCCGAACCACCGGTGTGAGTTCGGGCTCTCCCCAGCCGCCCGAACCTCCTGTACCGTAACTTACGGCATCGTAGGTTAGGGCGCCCTTGGTAAGAAGGCGTGCCTGTGTAGGAAGAAGTGAAGCGTATGACGGCCACGCTCGACCGTTCCCAGCCCGCCGGGGAGCCTTCGGCGCCCAAGGGGCCCAAACCTGTCATCGACGGCAAGCGCGGCATCGGCGTGCAGCTGTCGGTCTACTTCGGTGTGATCGCCCCGCTCGTGGCTCTCCTGGTCGCGGTGCCGTTCGCGTGGGGCTGGGGACTGAGCTGGGTCGACGTCGGCATCTTCGTGGTGTTCTACGCGATCAGCGGGCTCGGCATCACGGTGTCGTACCACCGCTACTTCACGCACGGCTCGTTCAAGGCCAAGCAGTGGCTGCGCGTGTTCATGGCCATCGCGGGCAGCATCGCCCTGCAGGGCCCGGTGATCACCTGGGTCGCCGACCACCGGCGCCACCACGCGTTCTCCGACCGCGACGGCGACCCGCACTCGCCGTGGGCGTTCGGCACCTCGCCGTGGGCCATCGCCAAGGGCTTCTGGCACGCGCACATGGGCTGGCTGTTCGAGCGCGACCAGACCAACGCCGAGCGCTTCGCGCCGGACCTGGTGAAGGACCCGGCGATCAAGAAGGTCGACGACCTGTTCTGGCTGTGGGCGCTGGTCAGCCTGACGCTGCCGGCGCTGCTGGGCGGCCTGATCTCGTGGTCGCTGTGGGGCGCGGTGACGGCGTTCTTCTGGGCCGGCCTGGTCCGCATCTGCGTGCTGCACCACGTGACCTGGTCGGTCAACTCGATCTGCCACATGATCGGCGAGCGCCCGTTCGCCGCCCGCGACAAGTCGGCGAACTTCTGGCCGCTGGCGATCTTCTCGTTCGGCGAGTCGTGGCACAACCTGCACCACGCCGACCCGACGTCCGCCCGCCACGGCGTCAAGCGCGGCCAGATCGACATCTCCGCGCGGCTCATCTGGATCTTCGAGAAGTTCGGCTGGGTGCACGACGTCCGCTGGCCGACGCCGCAGCGGCTGGCCCGTATCGCCACCGAAAAAGCCTAGTCAACTAGGCTGCCCCGATGGCGGGGAGACGACGTTCGAAGCGTGAGCAGCAGGTCACCGGGGCTCGTCCGGCCGCCCCGGTGACCCGGGTCCGGATGACCGGCACCGAGCGGCGTCAGCAGCTGCTGAACGTGGCCAGGGCGCTGTTCGCCGAGAAGGGCTTCGACGGCACGTCGATCGAAGAGATCGCGCACCGCGCCAACGTCTCGAAACCCGTGGTGTACGAGCACTTCGGCGGCAAAGAAGGCATCTACGCGGTGGTCGTCGACCGCGAAACGCAGCTGCTGCTCGACCGGATGGTCTCGACCCTCCACGGCGGCCACCCGCGCGTGATGCTGGAGCAGGCGGCGACGGCGTTGCTGTCCTACGTCGAGGACTCCCACGACGGGTTCCGCATCCTGGTCCGCGACTCCCCGGTGGCGAGCTCCACGGGGACGTTTTCCACGGTGCTGAACGACATCGCGAGCCAGGTGGAGCACATCCTGGCCCAGCAGTTCGGCGCCCTCGGCTACGACGAGAAGCTGGCGGCGCTGTACGCGCAGGCGCTGGTGGGGATGGTGGCGCTGACCGGCCAGTGGTGGCTGGACGCCCGCAAGCCCAAGCGCGACGAGGTGGCGGCGCACCTGGTCAACCTGGCGTGGAACGGGTTGTCGCACCTGGAGCACAAGCCGAAGCTGCGGCTGGGCTGACGTCGTGGCGCTGACCGCCGCGGAGTTGCGGCTGATGCAACGCTTGGCGCAGCGGATCACCGGCACCCACCCGGAGCTGGTCAACAGCGACGCGTCGTTCGGCGAGCTGGCCTGGAACTGGGGCCGGACCGGCGGCGACGGCGAGCGCCGGCTGTGGTTCTCGGACGGCGAGCTCGTCGCGTGGGGCTGGGCCGAGCTGCCGCGCCGGGTCCGGCGGAACGACGGTTCGGTCAAGGACATCACCGGCGCGTACCTGGCGTACCAGGTGGATCCCGGCCACGTCGCGCTGGTCGACGAGGTGATCGCCTGGTACGGGGCCACGGCTCCCGGCGTCGAGCGCACGGTGCTGCCGTCGGCGGCCGACTCGTCCGGGTTGCGGCGCTGGGCCGCGCACGGCTACGAACCCGACGCGCCCGACGCGTGGTCGCAGCTCAACGAGCGCGACCTGACCGAGGTGGCGGAGCCGTCGCTGCCGAGCGGGTTTTCGTTCCGCACGGCCGCGGAGGTCTCGCCGGATGCCGTGGTGCAGGCGCATGTGGACGCCTGGGCGCCGACGTCGTACAAGGCAGCGTCGTACCTCGGCGTCCGGCAGGCACCGGGCTATCGCGACGACCTGCACGTCCTGGTGGAGGCACCGGACGGGCCGATGGCGTGCTCGGCGATCATGTGGCTCGACGAGGTGAACGAGACGGTCGAGTTCGAGCCGGTCGGAACCCACCCGCGCTACCGGCGCTCGGGCCTGGCCCGCGCAATGCTGCTGCACGGGATGCGGCTGGCGGCGACAGCGGGCGCCCGGCACGCGACGGTGGCGTGCATGGGATCACCGGCCGCGGCCCGGGAGTTGTACTACGGCGTGGGGTTCCGGGCGTTTTCGCGGGACGCGCCGCTGATCAAGCGCGGGTGAGCGGTCGCGGGGATCACCGGAGCTGCCCCGCGTCGTGCAGGTGGTCGAAGATGAGCTGGTCCACCGCGGAAACCCGGCCGCGGTCGGCGTAGCCGAGCCACGCGACCTCTTCGATCTCGCTGCTCGCCTTCAGGGTGCCGCGGTATCCGGCCGTGTAGCAGGTCATCCGCACCAGCGTGCCCGCGGCGTGGCCGTCCGCCTGGGCTTCGAAGGTCCCCGCCGCGGCGACCGACTCCCGGGTGATCGCGACGTCGAGTTCCTCGCGGATTTCGCGGACCAGCGTGTCGCGGTCGGTTTCGCCGGGCTCGCGCTTGCCGCCGGGGAGGTAGTAGACCTCCCTGCCCCGCGAACGCGTGCTGAGGATCCGGCCGTCCAGCAGGTGGATCCAGGCGATCTTGTCGATCATCCGGGAACCCGGCATGCCGCTCACCGCAACTGCCCCGCATCGTGCAGGTGGTCGAAGATCAGCTGCGCCACCAGCGAAACCCGCGCCCGGTCCGCATACCCGAGCCAGGCGATCTCCTCGATCTCCGCACTCGCCCGTGGTGTCCCGCGGTACTCCGCCGAGTAGGCCGTCGTGCGCACGACCGTCCCCTCCGGGTGTCCGTGCGCCTGGCCCACGAACGTGCCCGCCGGGGTGATCGAGTCGGCTTCGATCGCCACGCCGAGTTCCTCGCGGATCTCCCGGACCAGCGTCTCGGCGTCGGTCTCGCCCGGCTCGCGTTTGCCGCCCGGCAGGTAGAACTTGTCCTTGCCGCGCGAACGGGCCGCCAGCACCCGGCCGTCCACCACGTGGATCCAGGCGATCTTGTCGATCACGCCAGCGCCGCCAGCGCCTCGCCGGTCGTCACGACCGTGCCCAGGCGCGGGAAGATCTTCGTGATGGCGTTTTCGTGCGAGATGTCGGAAAGCGCTGTCATCGCGTCCGACACCGCGATCGTGTCGTAGCCGTGGTCCGAGGCCGCGCGCAGGGTCGACTCGACGCCGAACTCCGTGGCGATGCCGCCGAAGACGACCGTGCGGACGCCCGCGCCGCGCAGGAACTCGTCGAGGTCCGTGCCCGCGAAGCCGCCGATCGTGTACTTCGTGACGATCTTGTCGTCGCCGGCGTCGAAAACCAGTTCGTTGCCCGGCGGGTTGTCCGGGCGTGACACCTTGACGATCACCACCGGCGCTCCCGCCTCGTGGAACGCGTCCCGCAGCCGCAGCGCGTTCGCGACGACTTCTTCGCCGCGGTACGGCGTGGTCGGCAGCGCCACGATCCGCTCCTGCAGGTCGATCAGCACGAGCGCGGACGTGGCCGGGTCGATCTTGCTCATCCCCCGATCCTAGGCACTAGGGTCGGGCTCATGGCGAACAACAGGGAAATCGTGGTGACGGGCGGCGGCACGGGCATCGGCTACGCCGTGGCGGCAGCCTTCGCGCGGGCCGGCGAGCGCGTCACGATCACCGGGCGCCGGGAGAAGGTGCTCACCGAAGCCGCGACGCTCGCCGGCGCGCGGCCCGTCGTGTTCGACGCCGCCGACCCCGCGGCCGTCGAAGCCGCACTGGAAGAGCTGCCGGACCGCGTCGACGTCCTCGTCAACAACGCGGGCGGCAACACGGATTTCCTCGACGGCGGCGACGAAGCGGGGCTGGCCGGCTTCGCGGCGGCGTTCGAGCGGAACCTGCGGTCCAATGTGGTCAGTGCGGCGCTGGTGACGCACGCGCTGCGCGACCGCCTCGCCGAGGGCGCGCGGATCGTCACCATCGGCTCGATCGCCGCGCACACCGGCGCCGGGTCCTACGGTGCCGCGAAGGCCGCGGTCGAGGCCTGGAACGTGAGCGTGGCGCGGGAGTTCGGGCCGCGCGGGATCACCGCGAACGTCGTCGCGCCGGGACTGGTCGGGGAGACCGAGTTCTTCCACGGGCAGCTGAGCGATCAGCGCCGCGACTGGCTGATCGGCAACACGATGAACAAGCGCCCGGGCACACCGGACGACGTCGTCGCCGCGGTGACGTTCCTGGCGAGCCCCGCCGCCGGGCACGTCACCGGCCAGGTGCTGCACGTCAACGGCGGCGCTTACCTGGGGAAGTAGCCGCGGCGC